>CAYSCH010000168.1:0-1177 GCA_964429355.1 uncultured Planctomycetaceae bacterium
TTGCCGAGACCGTAAACTGAACCGTGGTCCCCTCCGTAACCGTCTTGTTGGAAATGGCGGCGAGAACTGGCGCCGTGTTGATTTCGTTGACCGTGATCGTGAAGGATTCGGCATCGCTCAGGGCACCCTGTCCATTGTCGGTAACCCGCACCATGACGGAGTAGACGCCCGGTCCGTCTGCGCCGCTGGTCGTCCATCTAAATTGTCCCGTCGCCGAATCGATACTTGCGCCTGTTGGCGCCCCGGCATCGAGCGAATAGGTGAGCGCCTGGGCCGGGAGGTCGGCATCTGTTGCCGACGCGGTGAACTGAACGCTGGCGCCCTCGGTGACGGTTTGGTCAGAAATGCCGGCCAGCACCGGTGCGGTGTTGCTTTCGTTGACGGTGATTGTAAAGGTCTGTGTGGCATCCAGTCTTCCAGGCCCGTCGTCGGTGGCGCGGATCGTCACTGAATAGAAGCCCGGGCCGTCCGCCTCGGTGGTTGCCCATCGGAACATGCCGCCAAGCGGGTCGATACTGGCTCCCACGGGGGAACCTGGGCCGAGCGAATAGGTAAGGGCCTGAGTCGGCTGGTCGGTGTCTGATGCAGTCACGGTGAATTGAACCGTGGCACCTTCGGTGACCGTCTGGTTTGCGATCGCCGCAAGAACTGGGGCCGTGTTGCCTTCGCTGACCGTGACCGTGAACGATTGCGAGTCGTCGAGCGGCGTGGCACCGTTATCCGTGACGCGTACGGTGATCGAATACACCCCTGGGCTGTCGGCTTCGGTGGTTGTCCAGGTGAACTGGCCCGTGGTGGGGTGGATGTTGGCCCCGGCAGGAGCTCCGGTATCGAGTGAATAGGTGAGGGTCTGGGCCGGAACATCGCCATCGGTTGCCGAGGCAGTGAATTGAACCGTGGCACCCTTGGTCACCGTCACGTTGGCAATGGGATTGAGTGTGGGCGGCAGATTGGGCGAGTCGGTAGAAACGGTCAACTGAAACGCTTGTGTCGCCGTGTTGCCGGCCTTGTCCACGGCACGGAGGTTGACGCTGTGGGGCGAGCCTGCTGCGGTCGGTGATGGCCAGGAAACGACGCCCGTAGAGCCGTCGATCGACATGCCCATCGGTCCATTGGCCAACTCATACCGAACGCCCCCGCCTGGCTCATCCGCAGTTTCCACGTTATAGGTATAAGC
>CAYSCH010000168.1:1187-2472 GCA_964429355.1 uncultured Planctomycetaceae bacterium
AGCAGACGATCCAGGCGGCGGCGGCGCTGGCCGCGGCAGACGACGTGATCTGGGGCAGATTCGTATCGACGGTAATGGCCGCCGAAACCGAGCCGGTGCTCGTAAGGTCGATGGTCTCGTTTCGGTTGCCCACGTGGAGGGCAACGCCGACAAGGCTTTGGACGGCTGTCAGGGAATGGATGCCATCCGTGAGAACGCTGGTTTCGTTGGTTGTGAGGGTCACGGTGCCATTGCTGGCCGCCGTGGTCGTGCCCAGTGCCGCGCCGTCGGCCAACAGCGATACCCGGGCACCGGCAACGACCCCAGAGATCTCCACGACAAGGGGTTTGCCCGGTGCATTGTTCAGGTTGGTCAGCCCGTCGCTGGAACTCCAGCCGGTATCCGAGGCGGCCGTGAGTTGGATTCCCGCAGGAGCGGGAGGGCAAACCAGGATCGGCACGAGTTGCGTGTCACGCCGCTGACCGCGGATGGCGCCCACGGCGAAACGAACGGCATAGACGCCGTGGGCAGAGGCCGTGGAGGTGAGTGTTGCCTGGCCGGTCGATTCGTCGATGGTAACACTCAAATCGTCGGAAACGCCGACCACCTCGGCGGAGAAATAGACCGTGTCGTTTTCGATGTCGGTGGCGGGGACCGTCAAGGTTGCCGGCTGTCCCGCAACCATCTCGATATCCTCGATGGTCCCGAGAAACGGCGGCGAATCGGCCCAGGGGTCGGTGTCGGTGACAACCGTCACATGGAACGTCTGTTGATCGACATTGCCCGCGGCGTCGGCCACGCTGACGGTTACATCGACCTCGCCCGTGAACCCTTCATGAGCGACGAGCACGAGCAGGCCCGTTTGCCGATCGACGAAGATGTCAGCCGACTCGATGACGACATCGCTGAGCGGCTTGTCGGAGGCGTCCGTTGCGACGGCCTCGATCGCCGCACGGACGTCTTCTCCGGCGGTCTGAAACCCGAACACCGCGTGATTGAAATCGAGGAAGCGTGTGGCCTGGCCCGTGACGAAGAACTGCGAATCGTTCGTGTCATCGCCGCTGTTGGCCATGGAGAGTACACCGGCCCCAGTGTGCTGCAGATCGGCGTGGAATTCGTCGTCGAACCTCACACCGCTGCCGCCGGTACCGTTACCGTTCGGATCGCCCCCCTGGATCACAAAGGGGGAGTCATCTGGCAGGCGAGCCACGCGATGGAAGAGCAGTCCGTCGTAGAAATCGCTTTCGACCAGATCGATAATCCGGGCGGTGGTGTTCGGGGCGCGATCCTCAAAGAGTGGGAATTC
>CAYSCH010000168.1:2498-4752 GCA_964429355.1 uncultured Planctomycetaceae bacterium
GGGAGCCAAATCCACCCATATTGAGACGCAAGCTGCGATTCGTGCCGGAAACGGTCGCCGCCAACTGGGGACTGGTCGTTGTGGCGGAGAACAGGAGGGCATCTCCGTCGGGATCGTTTGCCTGCAGCGGCAGGTAGAACGGAACGCCCGCCGACACCGTGACATCGCCGAAAGTCTCCAACTCCGGAACTGCGTTGGACTGGGTGACGATGATCTGAAAACTGCCCTGGTCGCTCAACGCGGGTGATCCGGAATCGGTGACCCGTACCGTGATCTCAAAGGTCTGCCCGCCGGCGGTCTCGTCGGGCGTCCAGGCGAATTGGCCGGTGAGGGGATCCAGAGTCGCCCCAGCCGGCGGATTTCCGGTCAGGGCGAAGGTGAGACTCTGGGCCGGATCATCCGGGTCTGTGGCCGACACGGTCAGTGAGACCGTCTGGTTCTCGGCAACTGCCCTGTTCGCAGGGAGCGTGAGAACCGGGGGCCGGTTGAATGTTCCACCCAGGCTGGTCTGTATCCGTTGCCCGAATACAGCGCTTCTCAGCCCATCTTCAGTGGTTGCTGTCCAGAGGATAATCGCCTTGTCGTCGTTCAGGGCGATCGACGGCGCGGTGAAAGATGCCTCGGAATTGCACCAGGCCGACGTGACGCCGTCCGCAGTCCCCGACGGATCGAAATGCTGGACACGTATTTCCTTGTGGCTTGGATCGGATGAGGGCGAGGCTTCCCAGACAACGGCGAAGTCGCCCAAGGTGTTGATCCCCACCGAGGCATGACGTCCCTCGCCGACCACGATTTCGCTGCCAAGGGGCGATCCGTCGGCGTCGTAGACTTGGGCGTAGATCTTCCACCCGTCTGCCGTCGTGTCGAAACCCTGCCAGGCGACAACGAAGTTTCCGGTTGCCAACACGGCCACGCTGGGAAGCTGCTGATTGCCCTCGGTCGTCGTGTTTACCTGGAACGGGACGCCGATCGGACTCCCGTCGGGCGACAATCGCCGCGCGAAGATCCCGCCGCTCGAACCGTCTTCCGCGTCGCTGGTCCAAGCCACCACCGTTCCGCCTGCCGAATTCGAGCCGACGACCGAATATCGCTGGTTTCCGGCAGTTACCGTGTTGACACCGAATTCATCCGTAAGGGGCGTTCCGTCGGCGCTATAGCGACGCGCGAAAACACCGGTCTTGTCGCCATCCTGATCGGTCGACGTCCAAATGATCGTAAAGTCTCCGTCCGCATCTGCGGCCACTGCCGAGAAGTTCTGATTGTTAGCGGTCGTTTGATTCACTCGGAACTCAGTTCCAAGGGGCGTGCCGGAAGCCTCATAGCGGCGGGCATAGACTCCATAGAGGCTGCCGTCTTGTCCCAGGCTCGACCAGGTCACCACAAAATCGCCGTCATCGTCCATGGCAACGGCCGGAAACTTCTGCTGGGAAGCCACCGTCTCGTTGACCAGGAATTGGGATCCGCTTGGCGTGCCGGTCGAATCGAACAACTGCCCGAAAACGTCGAAGCCGGTACCACTCGACTGTTCGCTCGACCAGACGGCCACATAGTCTCCCTCTCCGTCGCAGGCGACGATTGCCGCGCGGGACTGACCAAAGGTCATCGCATTGCCATCGGTCTGAGTGTTTACCGCAAACACGTCGCCCATGGCGGCCACCGATAGAAGCCGCCGATCTTCCAGCGACTCAATCCGAAGGCGTCTTGTGGGTCGGAACATGACTGGTTGTCTTGCTAACGGTTTGTTTCAGTTTCCTCTGGTGGCCACTCCCGACAATCGCCAGGGACCTGGCGTCTCTCCCCGGATGCCGCAGAAAGTGGATCCGAGAATCGCACCGCCATGGGTCGGCGTCAGCCGTTGGAGTGAGGGGACAATCGAGATCCGCCCCCCTGAATGGACGACACCTTGTGCCCCGCAGACTCCGCCGACGAGTGGCCTCAAATCTTCGCTGATCCGCAAAGTCTGGCTAATCGGTTAATTCGGAACACCGGCGGGGTGCACTGGAGGACAACTGCGAGAAGCGGGGCAGTTGGCTGAGTTTCTGCCACGACAACCTTGGACTGTGGGCTGCCAGTCGGACGCTACTGGAATGCGACGGCCACATTTTTTCTTTGCCGCTGACCCGGGCATCGCCGATAAGAGTCCGATAGGGACGCATCCTCCAAATCGCAAAACCGCTAGACTCTGCCCCGGTTACCATCGGGGTGTTCTGTTCGCTTGTGTCAACTTCTGTCTCGTCATTATGCGGCAATTGGA
>CAYSCH010000168.1:4762-18969 GCA_964429355.1 uncultured Planctomycetaceae bacterium
GCAGGGTCTGCTCCCCAACTCGACAAAGAAGCCCTGACAAAACGTACGGGTTTTGCACGGGTATGGATGCGCACAATCGGTGGTGTTGTTAGCGGCTCGAAATACCTTTGAAAACAAGGCACATTTGAAAGCATGTCACTCAAAGACCGAGTCTGGGCCTTTCATCTTTCTCACATGTCGAAGCCGGCGGAAGACCGCCCGATTTACCAGGAACTCTTGCAGGGACAGGCAAAACGGATTCTCGAACTGGGGGTGGGCCAGGCCGATCGATCACTTCGCATGATTGAGACGGCCTCACGCGATTGCGACGCTCGGGAAATCTACTACACGGGTGTCGATCTTTTTGAGAGCCGCGACATAGCCAGGGGAGGCGGACTCCCCCTGAAGGCTGCCTATCAGAAACTCGTGCCTACCGGGGCCCATATCCGGCTTGTGCCGGGGGACGCCTTTTCGGGCATCGCTCGGATTGCCAATTCGCTCCAGGGAGTGGATCTGGTGGTGATTTCGGGTGATCATTCGCCCGATGATCTCAAGCGGGCATGGTTCTACTTCCCCCGAATGCTTCACGATCGGTCGCAGGTTTTCCTGCAAAAACCGTTTCAGTCCGGTATGCCCGCCCCCTTCGACCGGGTCAGTCCGGCCGACATCGCCGCGTGGGTCAGGCAGACGCAGCGACGGCGGGCGGCCTGAACGTGTGCCTGGCGGGGCCAGGGGACTGGTTTAGCGGCAGATTCTCTCTAAGATTTGGGTAGGTATGCCTTGCCCAGATTTGCGAGCAGAACGATGGACGATCAGTCCAGGTTTCGATCCCCCTATTCGTCGAGTGAACCGACCGTCGAGTTGAACGGCTCAACCCCCGCCGACGTACCCAGTCTCGACTGGAGCGGCGAGCAGGAGCGATGCCACATCGAATTGGTGGAAGGCAGCGTGTGCCCTTTGGGCGAGGAATTGCTGCGGCTCCTCCACCGGCGGCTGCGTCTGGCATCGCTGTTCCTGTTTGCGGGCTTCGCAGTCTTCCTGGTCAAGCACATCTTCCAGGCGGATTTCTCGACCAGCCTGGGCGTCACGCTGTTTGTCTTCCACGTGATTGTGACGGCCGTTCTCGGAGCGGTCGGGTTGCCGATGTGCCGCCGCAAGACCGTGTCGTTGGCCTGGTTGCGGCGAGCGGAATGGCTCGTGTTCGGACTGCCGTTGCTGCTGTTCCTGTTGATGCAGTACATGGACACGATCGCGTGCTGCCAGAAGATGGGCCACTTCGATTTTCCGGCCGACGTTTGGATCGCGCTGATATTCATCTACGCCTTATTCATTCCGAACACGTTGCGGCGGGCGTCCGTGGTGATCGGATTGATGGCCGCGGCGCCCATCCTTCTGCTGATCGGAATGCTGCCGACCCACCCCGAAATAGCCCAGCTCGTCCTGTCGCACGGGGACGCCCAGGATAGCCTGATGAGCTTCGTTCTGCTGATGGTTCTCACGGCCGTGGCCAGCGTGTTTGGCGTCGACACGATCTGTGCACTCCAACGCGAGGCTTTCGAAGCCAAACAGTTCGGGCAGTACCGTCTCAAACGCAAGATTGGCTCCGGGGGGATGGGCGAAGTCTATCTGGCGGAACACCAGATGATGAAGCGGCCCTGCGTGCTCAAGATCATTCGCCCGGACCGCGCAGGCGATGACAAAGTGCTCGCTCGATTCCAGCGTGAGGTTCGCGCGACCGCGAGGCTGAGCCATTGGAACACGGTCGAGATCTTCGATTACGGGCGCACGCTCGACGGAGTCTTCTACTACGTGATGGAGTATCTGCCGGGCATGAGCCTGTCGGACCTGGTCAAGGAGTATGGGCCGCTTCCACCAGAGCGGGTCGTTCACCTGCTGAGACAGGTCTGCGATGCCTTGCGGGAGGCCCACGGCATGGGGCTGATCCATCGAGACATCAAACCGGGCAACATCTTCGCGGCCCACCGGGGGGGCGTACACGACGTGGCCAAGTTGCTGGATTTCGGTCTGGTCAAGCCGCTCATGGAAGAAGAACAATCCATGCAATTGACCGCCGAGGGAACGATCACCGGGTCGCCCCTCTTCATGTCGCCCGAGCAGGCGACAGGTGAATCGCATGCCGACGTTCGCAGCGACATTTATTCCCTCGGCACCGTGACCTATTACCTTTTGACCGGCCGGCCGGTGTTTGAAGAAACCGGGCCGATCAAATTGATCCTCGCACACGCGCAGCGGGAGGTGGTTCCTCCGTCGCACCACCACGATGGGATTCCCGAAGACCTGGAGCGGATCGTTCTCCGCTGCCTGGCAAAATCGCCACTCGATCGGTATCAGACGGTGGACGAACTGGCCCGGGATCTGGCCGCGTGCGAATGCTCGGGCGATTGGGGGCCCGAAGAGGCTGCCAGGTGGTGGCGAGAGAGGTCGGACCGGCGTGCCGCGCCCGTTGGGGCCGGGTGAGTCTGGGCTACTCCGCGCGAACTTCCGATGAAGACCAGCCGTCTACTGGGCAGCGGGCGGCAAGGTGATATCCGCGGGGCGGCGCGCGGAGAACTTGCTGGCTCGGCGCTCAACTTGGTTCAGCCGTTGCGGGGCATTCCCAAGAGCCTATCGCTGGGTCGGAGGTTGCGGGGCGTCGCCAGAGGTGGTTCGGGGCGGTATAATTGACGATTTCGCCCACAGAAGACGGCGCTGCGGCGATGACAGGACTGCCTGTCAGGCGAGCGGCGATTTCGCCTAACTTTTTACTATACAACGGGTTACTACTGATAGAGAGCTGGTTGGAGCGATGGAAAAGTCGAATGCCTCGCGGACGATGTTTGAGAAGATCTGGCAACGGCACGTTGTGCAGGCTGAAGAGGGCAAGCAGACCATTCTCTACATCGATCTGCAGTTGGTTCACGAGGTCACCAGCGCCCAGGCATTTGAAGGGCTTCGGCTTGCCTCGCGGAAAGTACGCCGGCCGGAGCGCACCGTGGCCACGGCGGACCACAATGTGCCCACGACCGATCGTTCCTTGCCGATCCTCGACCCGATCGCGAAACAGCAGATCGACACGCTTCGAGAGAATTGCCGCCAGTTCGGCATCAAGTTCTACGACCTCAACGACGTCCATCAGGGCGTGGTTCACGTGATCGGTCCCGAACTTGGGCTCACCCAGCCGGGGATGACGATCGTTTGCGGCGACAGCCACACGGCCACCCATGGCGCCTTCGGGGCCCTGGCATTCGGTATCGGGACGAGCGAAGTGGAGCATGTCCTGGCCACCCAGACCCTCCTGCAGTACAAACCGAAGACCTTCGAGGTTCGCATCAACGGGCGTCTGGCCAAGGGGGTTACCGCCAAGGACTTGATCCTGTACGTGATCGGCAAGATCTCCACGCAAGGTGGCACTGGCTATTGCATCGAATACACGGGCGACGCGATCCGAGCCCTTTCGATGGAGGAGCGGATGACGGTCTGCAACATGTCGATTGAGGCGGGGGCTCGAGCCGGCTTGATCGCTCCCGACCAAACGACCTTTGACTACCTCCGCGGTCGCCCCCACGCGCCCGTGGATTTCGATGCGGCTGTGGCCGACTGGAAAACTCTGGTGACCGACGACGGTGCCACGTACGATCGTGTGGTGGTGTTCGACGCTGCCGACATCCAGCCCCAGGTAACTTGGGGAACCAATCCCGGCCAGGTCACGAGCGTGACCGGTTCGGTTCCGGACCCCGCCGAGTTCAGCGACGAGACGGACCGCAAGGCGGCCGAGAATGCCTTGGCATACATGGCCCTCACACCCGGCACGCCCATCGAGGCGGTGCCGCTGACACGAGTCTTCATCGGGTCCTGCACGAACGGGCGAATCGAAGACCTGCGGGCAGCGGCCAAGGTCGTTCACGGTTATCAGGTGGCCGATGGCGTCGATGCGATGGTCGTACCCGGCAGCGGCCTGGTGAAACGGCAGGCTGAAGATGAGGGGCTCGACAAGGTCTTCACCGAGGCCGGGCTCCAGTGGCGAGAACCTGGTTGCAGCATGTGCCTGGCAATGAATCCCGACAAGCTCGAACCGGGCCAGCGATGCGCGGCGACGAGCAACCGTAATTTTGAAGGCCGGCAAGGCAAAGGCGGGCGGACCCATCTTGTTTCGCCCGAGATGGCCGCTGCGGCTGCGATCGCCGGCCACTTCGTCGATATCCGAACGTGGAAATACCAGTAAGAGTCTTCATGGGTCGGGATTCAGGGCTCAGAAGAGCTTTGAGCCCTGAACGATGAGCCTGGAATAATTCAACCTCGATTGTAGAGTGTGCAATGCGTGCCTTCACAAAACATACCGGCTTGGTGGCTCTGATGGATCGGTCCAACGTCGATACGGACCAGATCATTCCCAAACAGTTTCTCAAGCGGATCGAGCGGACGGGGTTCGGTGAGTTCCTGTTCTACGACTGGCGCTATCTGGACGACGGTTCGGACAACCCCGAGTTCGAGTTGAACCGGCCTCGCTATCGAGGGGCCAGCATTTTGGTCAGCCGGCGCAATTTTGGCTGCGGTTCGAGCCGCGAACATGCCCCCTGGGCCCTCGAACAGTACGGGTTCCGCGTGATCCTGGCCTCGAGCTTCGCCGACATCTTCTTCAACAACTGTTTCAAGAACGGCATGCTTCCGATCGTGCTGGACGAAGCAACCATCGCCGACTTGTTCGCCCGAGCCGAGGCCCGGGAAGGTTACCAGCTCACGGTCGATCTGGAGTCGAAAACGATCGCCGACGATGCCGGACTGGTGATCAAGTTCCAGGTCGACGACTTCCGCCGGCACTGCCTGATGCACGGTCTGGACGACATCGGCCTGACTCTCGAGCAGGAAGGCAAGATCACGGCCTACGAGGCGGCACGCGGGATCGTCTGAGGGAGTCGCACCGCGAAAGAACCGCCTACCGGATTGATTTGCCCATGCAATCCATGAAAGGCGGATGCAGATGGAAGGCGAAGCGATCCTCGCACCATGCGGCGATTTCGAGAAGCTGAAGGTCGTCGTGATACTGGCCCACGAGTTGCACCGCGACCGGCAGCCCGTCGTCGGCCAGTCCGCACGGCAAGGAAACGACCGGCAGTCCCGAGCAACTCCAGGGAGCCTGAAATCGCTTGGGGCCGGTTGTTTCTTTCGCGGGAGCCGTGGTGTCGGTAGCCGGCATGATGAGGGCATCGCAGCCCTGCAGCATGGCCGGAACACATCGCCGATACTCGTGGAGCAGGTCCAGAGCGTTGGCATAATCCAAGGCCGACGTTGCCAGACCCCGCTCGAGAAGCCCGGAAATCATCGGGCCATAGGCCTCAGGATGAGCGGTGAAGTCCTTGCGATGGTAGGCTGCAGCCTCGACCGCCATGACCGTCGAGTGAACTTCCTGGATCATTTCGAAATCGACCGTTGGGGCGACAACGTCAATATCCGCTTCCTTGGCCAGTAACTCCACTGCGTGGTCGACCGCAGACCGCACGTTGGGGGCCGCGCCTGACAGAAAGAAGGCCTCGACGATCCCAAACCGTGGGCGAAGGCCACAGGGCCTCACTGGGCTTGACGGTTGAGGCGGGGCGAAATCCCGCGAGGATGGCAAGATCTCCAGCAGGATCGCCAAGTCTCGTACTTTTCTGGCCATAGGCCCTACGTGATCGAAATGATAGCTGACGGGAACCGAACCGGTGCGGTCGACTCGGCCGAAGGTCGGTTTGCAGGTGGCCACGCCGCAGTACGACGAGGGTCGGACCAGGGATCCGCCGGTCTGAGTGCCGAGGGCGCCGAGGCACATGCCCATGGCCAGGGCCGCTGCGGATCCGCTGCTGGATCCGCCCGGGGTACGATTGAATGTCGGATCCCAGGGGTTACGGGTTGGCGGCGGATCGAAGCACGCGAACTCGACCGTCACCGTCTTGCCGAGGAGGATCGCGCCGGCGCCACGCAGGGCCGCGACGACCGGTGCGTCGGCGGTGGCGAGATGCCCCTTGCGGAGCGGCGAGCCGGCTTCGGTCGGCAGCCCGGCCATGTCGATGATGTCTTTGATGCCGATGGGGATTCCGTGAAGCGGGCCACGAAAGCGGCCCTCTGCCGCCTCGGCCGTCATCACCTCCCCCTCGCGCCGGGCTCCCGCTTCATCGACTCGTACCCAGGCCCGCAGATCGCTGTCGTAGGTTCGAATCCGTTCGAGACATGTGTCCACAAGGTCAATCGGCCGGATCCGACCGTCGCGGATACCCTGGGCCGCTCGATGAATCGAATCGAATATTGCCATAATGCTCTGCACTCAGCGAGTTATTGGGCCAATGTTGGCGCCGACGACGCTTCGAATATAGCGATGCCCCCCGATGTGGGCAAGTTCTCCAGTCGGCCCTACCGAGAATCGCCGCTCAGGCGTTAGAATCAACCATTCGGTCCTTACCGGGCCGGGTTTTCCAGGCAGCGGTATTTGGCTCAATTATAGGATCAGTCCACTTCATGACATCGATTACCGAGACCACGCTTCAAGATACCTCCACCACCAATCGTTGGAACGAGCTGGCCAGCAGGGTCCTCGATGGAAGGAAGCTCTCGGCCAACGAAGCCCTGGACGTCTTGCGTTGTCCAGACGACGAATTGCTCGACCTGCTGGCGGCCACCTACCGGGTGCGCAGAGCGGTGCACGGAAACCGGGTCCATCTGAATTTCCTTGTCAACGCCAAGAGCGGGCGCTGTGGCGAGGATTGCGGGTATTGCAGCCAGGCAAGAGGATCCAAGGCGAATATCGAAAAATACCCTCTTCTCGAGGAAGACGAACTCCTGGCTGGCGCCCGGGTGGCTGCCGAGCGCGAAGCGGGCACATACTGTATCGTGACTGCAGGACGAGGCCCGCTGGAAAGCGAACTCGTTCGGGTTGAAAAAGCGGTGCGCCAGATCACCAAGGCGCACGATCTGGGTATCTGCGTCTCGCCGGGCCTGCTCACTCCGGAGCAAGCTCGTCTGCTCAAGGCGGCGGGGGTGAAGCGGATCAATCATAACCTGAATACGAGCGAGCGGTTCTACGAGAGGATCTGCTCGACGCACACGTATCAGGATCGCGTCGACACGTTGCGGGCCGTGCGAGAAGCCGGACTGGAAATCTGTTCGGGGGGGATTGTGGGAATGGGAGAGGCCGACGAGGACGTGGTCGAACTGGCCATGCGCCTGGCCGAACTGGAAGTTGAGGCCCTGCCGATCAATTTCTGGCTGCCCATTGAAGGCACGGCCCTCGCCGAGCAGGACGCACCGAAGCCGCTCAGCCCGCGTTACTGTCTGAAGGTTCTCGCCATGTTCCGGCTCACGAATCCCAAAACAGTGCTGCGAATGGCGGCCGGGCGGGAGGTGCACCTGGGGTCGCTTCAACCACTGGGGCTTTACGCGGCGGACTCGATGTTCGTGGGCGACTACCTGACCACCAAAGGCCAACCTCCCACAGCAGATTATGAGATGATCGAGGCGCTGGGGTTTGAGATCGTGGAAGACGGAGCTCGCTGAACCACACTCTCATGGGGCCACATCACTTTCCGTCGGTAAGAAGCCTGGGCATCCAAACGTCACAAATACTTGACATTACACGCGTTACCGTGCTATCTTGCGAACCTGGTGGCGTCT
Source organism: uncultured Planctomycetaceae bacterium (assembly GCA_964429355.1). GTDB lineage: Bacteria > Planctomycetota > Planctomycetia > Pirellulales > Thermoguttaceae > JAAYAY01. The sequence continues at coordinate 12,383 of CAYSCH010000168.1, forward strand.
TGTCAGAGAAGGATCTTCTCAGGGGAACGCGGCGGGAATGTCCAATCGCTTTCCTTTTGCCATCTTCTTGGATGGATCCAGACAAGACGTCAGATGCCGACGCAGTGCTCGATTGCCGGCAGATTTCGGAGTCGATTCGAGCGAGGATGGAATCGCCCTGAAAGGGCCCGTGGAATAGAATATTCCCAATACGCTGATTGTACGCATGTGTGAAGCGAACCCCCCCAAGGTGAGCGAATTGATTTGCGGCGCCCGTGACGGCAACGACCAGTGCCGCGAACGGCTGTTTGAACTGTGTCGCAGCTACTTGGGATTTGCAGCCCGCGCTCAGGTGGAAAGCTGGCTGCGGGTGAAGGTGGATGCGTCGGACCTGGTCCAGCAGACGATGCTCGAGGCTCATCGCGATTTTGCCAAGTTCGAGGGGTGTACGGAACAGGAATGGCTGGGATGGCTCCGGCGGATCCTGGCCCACAACATCTCCGACTTCATCCGCCGCTACAAGGGGACGGCTAAGCGGCGAGTGCAGAAGGAGGTTCCCTTTCGTGACCCGAACCGGTCGGGACCTTCGCCCGGGGCGCCGGAACCGATGGCCGCCGACCGTACTCCCAGCCAGGAACTTGCGCTGCTCGACGAGAGCCTGCGTGTGACCGAGGCGCTCAATTCTCTTTCCCCCGACTATCAGGAGGTCATCGTTCTACGCAATCTGGAACGGCTTCCCTTCAACGAAGTGGCCGAAAGGATGGCCCGTTCCCGTCCTGCCGTGCAGATGCTCTGGATGCGTGCCATTCGGAAACTGCAGGAGGCCATGAGCGATGAAGATGCAGGTTGACGATCGGAAACTCGAGATTACCGAATCCGCCGCAGAATCGAATCACTTTCAAACGGCTTCGGATTTCGAGCTTCACATGCCGGATTTGGCCCCTGAGCTGCCCACCCCACGACCACGATGGTTGAATTACCGCAAGACGTCGTCGAATTCTCGGCGCTCGAAGAGTATCTCAATCGGCTGCAGGCGGGTGAGCACCCCGACCGCGAGGAGTTGCTCCGGAAGCATCCCAATCTCGCTTCGGCGCTGAAATGTCTCGTGGCCCTCGATGCCCTGGCTCCGGATCCGAGGGATGCCGACGGTTCGGAAGCCCCCTGTGGCAGTCCGGTCTTTTCGCGACTGCCGCGAGACTTTGCCGGATTTGAGCTCGAAAAGGAAATCGGCCGGGGCGGGATGGGCGTGGTCTACAGAGCCCGTCAGAAAGATCTTGATCGCACGGTCGCGGTCAAGATGATTCTCGACAGTTACCTGGCCTCGGAGGAACACATTCGACGATTCCACGAGGAAGCGAAGGCGGCCGCGCGAGTCCAGCACTCCAACATCGTTCATATTCACGAAGTCGGGCAGTGGAACGACCAGCACTACTTCGTGATGGAATACATCGACGGCGCGAGCCTGGCGCAGAAAGTGGCCCAAGGCCCGATCGATCCGGAGCAGGCGGCCGTGCTCGTCCAACGAGTGGCCCGCGCGGTGGATCATCTGCATCGACAGGGAATCATCCATCGCGACCTCAAACCATCCAACATCCTGATCGACGAGGATGGCGAGCCCCACGTGACCGACTTCGGGTTGGCGAAGATCTTTCAGAGCGAAGGCCAGGCGACGGCCACGGGCCTGATCGTCGGCACACCAAGCTACATGGCCCCCGAGCAGGCCGCGGGGAACAGCAGCCTGCTCGGCCCCAAGTCGGACATCTATAGCCTGGGGGCGATCCTGTTCGAACTGCTCACCGGGCGACCACCATTTCAGGAAGAGCGGCCTCTCGACACGATCATGAAGGTTCTCTCCGGCGAACCGCCGCTGCCACGCTCGCTGAACCGCAAGGTGCCACGGGGGCTGGAACTGGTGTGCCTGAAGTGCCTGGCCAGGAATCCCGACGCCCGTTACGAGACCGCCGCTGCGCTGGCCGACGAACTGGGACGCTACCTGAAAGGCGAGGCCCTGGAGGTACGGCCACCCAGTTTCCTTCAGCGTATCCGGCGCTGGGGACGCCGTGAGCCGGCCCTGGCCACACGGCTGGGAGTCCTGGGGATCTTCTTCTGTGTCCAGTGGGCCAATTTTTTCGCCAAGATCGACGATCCGGCGTTCGTGAAATTTCACTGGCAGGCCCTCGCGATCATGGGACTCTGGGTGTTGTCGGGCATTGCCCTGCAGCGATTCATGCGCAGCCCGCGATGGTTGGTGCCGGCTTGCTTTGTGTGGGGCACCCTCGACTCGCTCCTGCTCTTCACACTGCTTCTGATAGCCAACGGTGTGGCCAGCTCCCTCGTCGTCTGCTATCCCCTGCTCCTGGTCGCCTCAGGTCTGTGGATGCGGGTGCGGTTCGTCTGGTTCATGGGGGTGCTGTCGCTGATTTCCTATCTTGTCCATGTGGTCCACTTCTATGGATGGCGGCATAATCTTCACGCCGGATTCGACACGAAGCTGGATCGCCACGTGATCTTCGCGGTCATGCTGTTCGGCGTGGCCTGGGGTGTTGCCGATCTGGTTCGCCGGATTCGAGTGCTCACGTCGTACTACGACCGAGGGATTTGAATCCGCTTCTTCTTCAACGCGCCCAGCACTCTGCCTTTTGCGGCGGGAAAGATGCGACCTGTGCGCAAACTGCGGAAACAAGGCGGCATTCGCTCTTCGCCAGCCAGCCCAGCTTTCCCCGAATACGTGAGTGATTTGCATGTCATTTCTTGCCGGACAAGAGCAAGTGATGGAATCAGACAAGTTCGCTAAATCGTAGAAACCATTCCTACCGATACCCCAAGAGGTCCAGTATTGGAACGGATGCTCTCGCATCGAAAGGACCGCATTGGCAGGGCCGGCGGAGAGTGTCGGCCTGCTCACTCCCGCACTGGCGGGGGATAACCAAGCGTTTTCGCAGTCACAGGATAGTGAAATGCGCCGCTCAACATACTACTGGTCAGCCATCAGCCTGATGATCATGGGCTTCGCCTCCCTGGCAGTTGCCCAACAAACCGACACGACGCATCGAACCACCGGTTCTCCAACTCTCTTCGATCTGCTTCAATCACGTCTCAAGGCAAGCGGATTGACGACCGAACCACCCGCGACACACCGGGCGGTATCCCAGCCACACTTGTCGGCTCAACGACCGCAATCCGCACCAAAACGTGTGATCACGAAAGACCCCCGAGTCCTTGTGGAGACCGACGTCCTTGTGCCTGGGAGTGCTCCACTACCGGTGGCTGCCGACGGCAGTTCGCAGTCGGGGAGTTCCGCGGCAAACCGCATGCATCAGCGGCTCTCGGCTTTCCGCGATTCGCAATTTGGATCGAGCCCTTCGAGCACAAACGATGCCCAATTGCAGAACACCGCAAAGGTGGCGGACGACGAAGCCTTGCGTGCGCCGGTCGAGGAATCGGTCGGCACTCCGACCTTGGCTCCGGCGAAGAATGTCGATGAGCCGAGGATCGTCGGCAATGCACTCCCCGGTGCGGACATGCCCGAGCCGCGTCTGGCAACGCCGGCACCGAAGTATGCCGCAGAGGGATCGCCAAGCGGAGCCGTGGTCAACAAAGGCACTTCACTGCCCGCTGCAACGGAACCCGAGCGGGCCACCCCCAAAGTCACGATCGCCAAGGGGGCCGTTTCTTCCTCCCAAGTGTTATTTACCCAGCAGAGCCCAATTCTCAACGTCAAGACGGTGGGGCCCGAGCGGATCGACGTGGGGCGCGAGGCGACCTTCCAGGTGACGATCGAGAACCTGGGCTCTGCCGCCGCCGACGAGTTGATCATTGCCATCGATTTTCCGCAGTGGGCAGACCTGCTGGGGGCAGAAGTGAGCACCGGAGCGACCAGTTCGGAAGTAGCCGCGGATGGAACCCGGCTTTTCCGCTGGAAGATTGGTCAGTTGGGGGCCAAGGACGTGCAGACCGTGGCCCTACACGTGGTGGCACGCCAGAGCCAACCGCTGAACCTGGCCGTCAACTGGCACCACGCCCCCGTGACCAGTGCCGCCAGTATCAGCGTGCTGCACCCCGACCTTAACCTCAACCTTGACGGTCCCAAGGAGGTGCTCTTCGGAAAGAAGCAGACCTATCGTCTGGAACTCGAAAATGCCGGGACGGGAAATGCTCGCGGGATCACCATCGCCCTGTTACCGCTCGGAACGGGGCAGGAGAAGCCGGCGGTTCAGCCGCTTGGGGATCTGGCGGCGGGCCAGAAGAAGACCATTGAGGTGGAGCTGACGGCCCGCAACGAGGGGGATCTGGTGATTCAAGTCGATGCGACGGCTGACGGGAACATTCATGCCCATCTGTCGGAAAAGGTTCGCGTCCTGCGGCCTGCCTTGGCCGTCGAAGTATCGGCACCGGAGTTCCAGTTCGTAGGCCAGGAACTCACCTATCGGATCGTTGTGACCAATCCCGGGACGGCCATAGCCAGCGACGTGCAGATCCAGGCCGCCTTGCCTGAATCAGTCAGCTACGTGTCGAGCACCAGGGAAGACCTCGTGGACGAAGGCGCGGGCTTGATTCGCTGGGGCGTTCAGGAACTGAAACCTCAGGAGAGCCGGACCCTGCTCGTCAAGTGTGTCGCAAGTGCCTCGGGGGCCGGCCGGATCGCCGTTTCCACGAAGGCGGCCGACAACCTCAACGCCACGGGTGAAGCGACAGTTCAGATCGACGCGATTGCCGATCTGGCCCTGGAAGTCACCGACCCGGCCGGTCCCGTTGCCGTGGGAACTGAAACGGTGTACGAGTTGAAGGTCGAGAACCGGGGCAGCAAGGCGGCCGATCATGTAGAGATCGTGGCCTACTTCTCCCACGGTATCGAGCCACTTGGGGCCGAGGGGGGGAATTATCAGGTCGGCCCCGGACAGATCGTGTTCGACGCGATCCAGTCGATTGCCCCAGGGCAGGCGAAGACGTTCGTCGTCAAGGCCCGGGCCGAGTCGACCGGAAACCACATCATCCGCGCCGAGGTCTTCTGCAAGCCTTTGGGGACACGGCTTGTCGGCGAAGAGAGCACCTACTTCTTCGGAAAACGGACTTCCGAGCAGTTGGAGAAAACAGTACCTCAGCCGAGAATTGCCGAAGAAGGCGTGCTGACAGCCGATCAACGAGGAGAGGCGGCTCCGGCGGAGACCAGCCAGCAGCAGCAATAGGTCCACCCCATGTCCCGTCCCGCGATCGTGATCCTCGATGGCTACGCGCTCAATCCGGGGGACTTGAGCTGGCACGGGCTGCAGGACCTCGGACAGTGCACGGTTTACGACCGAACCGCGCCGGAAGACGTTGCGGCCCGCGTTGGGCAGGCCCAGATCGTGCTCACCAACAAGGGGCTTGTCTCGCGCCACACGATCGATTTGGCGACTGGCCTGCGCTACGTCGGGGTGATGGCCACGGGTTACAACGTGGTCGACGTGGAGGCAGCCTCGGAAAAGGGGATCGTGGTCACGAACGTGCCCACCTACGGAACCAGTTCCGTGGCCCAGATGGTGCTGGCCCATTTGCTGAACCTGACGCAAAGGGTGGGGGACCATTCCGCTGCGATCCACAAGGGGCGGTGGGCATCGGCCCCCGACTGGTGCTACTGGGACAGTCCGCTGGTCGAATTGGCCGGCCTGACGATGGGGGTCGTGGGATTTGGTCGGATCGGTGGGGCCGTGGCCAAGCTGGCCCATGCCTTTGAGATGAAAGTGTTGGCCACGACCGAGCCAGCGGTTCCCGTCCCCGACTACGTTCGCTTGGTGGACCGCGATACGCTGTTTCGCCAAAGCGATGTGGTCAGCCTGCACTGTCCGCTCACGCCGGATACCGACCGTCTGGTCGATCGCCACAGGCTCAGCCAGATGAAGCGCTCGGCCTTTCTGATCAATACCGGCAGGGGTGGGCTGGTCGATGAAGAGGCACTGGCCTGGGCACTCGGCGAGGGGCGAATCGCCGGAGCGGGCCTGGATGTTCTCTGCCAGGAGCCCCCCAGCGCAGACCATCCTCTGACCCAGTTGCCGAACTGCTTTGTCACGCCCCATATTGCCTGGGCTACCGCAAGTTCACGGAAGCGATTGCTGGAGGCCGTTACAGACAATGTGGCGGCCTTCCTGGCTGGGAAGCCGCAGAACCGGGTGAATTGAGAAGCTGCGCAAAAGTCCGCTTGGTCACCAGCCATCCTGCTCAGATTCTCGGATCTTCGTAGACGACCGCTCGAATGACGCCCTGGCGTTAATCTGCGCGGTTTTCATCCGACCTGGCAAGACTCTTACGAACCGTATTCGCACGGCTCGCACCTTTGTTGGACTCGAAGTGGCCTTTCGGCCCGGTTCGACATTCCGTTATACTCCCACCCCATTTCAAGGGAGAACCACAGGGGTCTCCGTCATCGAACCACGCCCATCGAGCGATTCCATCGAACATGAAACAGTGCCGGCTTGCAGCCGCTATTCTGCTTTTGACCATCGCCGGGTGTGGTACGTCCAAGTGGACGGACACCGGGCGATCGGCCACCGAACAGCTCCTTATCTCCGACGCGATGGACCGTGCTGTGAGCGACCTGGATTTCCGTGCCCTGGCTGGAAAGACGGTCTGGG
>CAYSCH010000169.1:0-8296 GCA_964429355.1 uncultured Planctomycetaceae bacterium
CCACCCGAGCACCACCTTTTCCCCAGCCGTAGTCGGCCAGGTCGTTCTGGGGCAGCCGCCAACCCATGTGGTCGCGGTCGTCGGCCACCTGGTGGTATAGCTGATCGGGGGCTGGGTGGAGCTTGAGCATCCACTCGATTCCCCATTGGGCTTCGTCCAGAAGGTCGGACGCCGCGTTGGCCTGCCGTTTCCCTTGTCCGTCAACCTGATCAGTAAAAATACCTTCTCCGGGCGTCGATCCGTCCGCAGCCACGGGCACCTGTTGCACTTGCCATGCCAGGAGCAATTGGGCGGTGGCATTGCTGGAGGTCAGCAGATACTTGAGCAGGTCCCCGGCGTCGTGCCAGCCGCCACGAGCATCGATGTGCGTTCCGCTCGGCTCGGGACCGTAAGCCGTCAGTCCGTCCTGTTGATGGCACTGCGCATCCAGCCAGGGATTGTAGCCGCAGCGTTGCTGCCGCATGAATTCCAGGAGCACGTCCGGCATAGCCCGAAAGACATCGTCGGCGATCTGGAAAGGAGCCGAGCGACTTTCTCCGATGGCCAGGCGGAAAGAACCGGGCTGACGCAGTGCGGAGAAGTCGATCTCCATGTGTCGCGAGAACTTCCCCCAGCCTGCCCCCGGCAAGAGCACTCCATCGGCCTCCAGGACCGTCTGGTCCGAGTCGGCTTCCACCACGCGAAACGGTCCGTCAAACCCATCCTTGCCAAAAGCCACCGCGATTTTCGGCTCGTCCGGGCGGTAACCGACTTGACTGGCGCGAAGAAAAACCTCGCCGCCGCCCGCATCGTTGCCCGCACACAATACAACGATCCACGGGATACAACTCGCCCGCCAACTACTTGCTGGAAATCCTGCGACTGCTGGAGTCATAATCTCTCCGCTTCAAACGTATGCGTGTCAACCGGTACTATATATACACCGACGCAACGGGGCGATCCATGGCCGTCTCCCCAACCGGGCCAACGCGCATTCTGGGCAATTTCGAGTACCGCGGCAAAGCGATATGATATGGGTTAATGATGCTGATTTCTTCCGCGATTTCTGATAAACTGCCAGTGGCGGCGAACAAGTCTGTGGAATCGGAGTTCGTAATCGGGCGAAATGGGACCTGCGCGATTCGGAGAGAATGCCTCGATTGAGGCAAGCCAGAAAGCCCAGTGGCTCCGTGGGACGCAGATCACGACCGAGTGTGGTGGCTTCTATTGAATGAGTCTCCTATGGGTGGTGGTATTGTGCCTATCGTGAAACATCTCTGCTTGCGGTTCGCCTTGGCCCTGGCGGTCGTATTTGCCGTTTGCCTATCGGCACGGGCGGGCTCGGAAGTCGGTCCGTGCGAGTTGACGATCAAGGGGCACTCCATTCGGCAGTTGACGCTGATTAGCAGGACGACTTCAGCCGGCGTGCGACTGGAAAGGCCCGGCCAGACCGTGAATTTGCCCATGGGAGAATATCGCGTCGAACAGGTCGAACTGGAGGGCGGCTTCAGCCTGAAGCCCGTGCCCGGCCAACGGAGTCAATGGTTCCAGGTGACGCACGAAGGCCCGAACGAGTTGGTGGTGGGGGGCCCTCTTTACCCGACGGTTGCGGCTCGCCGGCACGGCGGGTTTATCCAGATGGATTATGCAACAGTGGATGGTGCGGGGCGAGAGTACCAGAGGGTGGTCAATTCCGCCACAGGAAGGGCGGCAGAGCCTACCTTTACGGTGTACCAAGGTGAAAAACAGATCGGGTCCGGCTCCTTCGAGTATGGATGAGGCGGCACCTGCGCGTGCTCGTGGCGAGTACCGATGTCCGTTGGAAATGAAGAGTTGAAGATTGTTGCCTCCAGCGATCTGGGGAAGATCGGCGCGGCGGAGCCGCGACCGGCCCTGGTCGAGTGGCGCTGGTACGACAGCAAGCCAACGCTCCCCCTGTGGATTCTCCTTGGGGCACTGATGATTGTTCCTCGGGAGAATCGCAAGTGGCAGGTCTGGCTGATCGTGTTGCTGCCGGTGCTGGCCGTGACCTTTCGATGGCTTGTTCGTACCGATTCGGCCGAGATCGACCTGATGCTTCAACTGGTGGTCACTTTCGTGATCGCATGGGCGAGTGTTTGGCTTCTTGCCTCCTCGTCTGCCTCTCGGGGACGGCTGGCCAGTATCGGTCTGGGGCTGGCGGTGATGCTTGGGGTGGGTACCGTTGGCTACCTGAGCTACTTCGGCCTGTGGGCCGATTCCGACACGTTCACCTCGCTGCTGATCTTCTGGCTGATCGGCAGTGTGGGTTTGCTGGTCGCCCTGACCTTAAGCGGGATGTGCTCCCGCGGGCGGTTTCACCCGGGAATTCTCGCGGCTTGGCTGCTGCTGTGGCTGCCGTTGTTGACCACGGTTACGTTTGTAATCGCAGTCTTGTCGGCAGTCATCATTGCCGGAGGTTTGCCTGGTGTTGCCGAACTGGCGGTGATGGTGCCGGGAATTGCGATTGGTGCCTTGATGGTCTCCGGATTCCTGTACGCGGTTAACCTGCCCGTGCTGCTGCTGGCATGGCTGACCGACGAGTACCGCGAGCGGCTGCAGGCCATGGTCTTCCGTGCTTCGGCCACCGAATCGCCGTCGTCCGGCGGCAATCCCTTTCAGGTGATGGCATAAGTTGCGACCGGGCGCTGGGGAGCGACCTGTTTGCTTGCTTCCCTGTTAGAAACAGGTTACGATGCGGGGGTGGAAACGGCGACCGGTAGCTTGGAAGGCGATTGTCTGGCCGGGCAACATCCGATTGTGTGGTGGCGGTGCCCGAGAGTTCGTGTGAGACACCTGTCTGACGCACGGGCGCCGGCGATGGTCGTGATGCACTTGCCGGCGCCTTCGGCTGGGTGGTGAACGACCTGTTGGCGGCGACGTCCAGGCCTGCGAAGCAGACGTGATGGTATTCGATCAGGATACCAGGAGTAGATTGCGGAAGGTGGGATTGCCCATGAAGGACATGGAGAAGCGGCGCCGGGTGATGGCCCGATCCATGCAGTTGGGGCACTGCATCTGCGACCCCAAGAAGGCCTGCCCTTGCGACGTGTACCGCGAGCAGGACCTCTGTCCCTGCGCCGGCGAGCAGTCCGAACCGCCCGTTGGGGAGGTTCGGCTCACTGAGCTGGTGCACCGCCCCGGCTGCGCCTCGAAGATCGATGCCCGCTGTCTCAAGCGGATTCTGACGGGCCTGCCGACAATCGATGATCCGCGGGTTCTCATTGGAATGCCCGCAGGCGACGATGCGGGTGTCTACCAACTCGACGAAGAAACGGCGCTTGTGCAGACGGTCGACGTATTTTCCCCCTCGGTCGACGATCCCTACACCTTCGGTCTGATCGCGGCGGCCAACTCTGTCAGCGACGTTTACGCCATGGGCGGCCGCCCGATCACCGCCCTCTCCATCGTGGGCTTCCCGGTGGGGGCGGTCGCGGACGAGGTTCTGCGCGAGATTCTCCGCGGGGGAATCGACAAGATGAACGAGGCGGAAGTGGCCGTTATCGGCGGCCACAGCATCAACGACCAGGAGATCAAGGCGGGTTTTGCCGTCACCGGCCTGGTCCACCCGAAGAGAATCTTCTCCAACGCGGGACTTCGGACGGCCGACCAGCTCGTGCTCACCAAGCCCCTTGGCACGGGTGTGCTGGCCTTTGCTGGTCAAATCGGCCGTGCGCCCAACGGAAGCCTGGAGACGGCCGCCCATTGGATGGCACACTTGAATCGCCAGGCGGCCAACCTTATGATCGAAGCCGATGCCCGCACCGCGACCGATGTGACCGGCTTCGGACTGATGGGACACCTGGCCGCCATGGCCGCCGCAAGCCAGGTGGATGTGGAAATCGTCTGGGACGATCTCCCCGTGCTGCCCGGCCTGCTTCAGTGCCTGGCCGACGGGATCATCCCGGGCGCGATTGAACGCAACCGAGAGGCGTCGGCGTCGAGCCTGGTTGCCATGGAGGGGCTGGATCAGGCCAGGCTGGACCTGTGCTTCGACCCCCAGACTTCCGGCGGCCTGTTGATTGCCGTGCCCCCGAAGAATCTCGAAACACTCCTCAAACGCCTCCACGAGGCGGGAGATACTGAGGCGGCGAGGATTGGCGAGGTCCGCAACCGCGGAACGGGGCAGGTGCTGGTGTCGACGACCGGGAAGCGGCGGCTGCCGGCCCCGCGGCCCGTCGAGAAGAAGAAACAAGGAAGCGAACCGGTGGGCGGAGCCAAGCCGCCCGCATGCTGCGTGTTGCCTGAAGCGAAGGAACCGATGGAACCGGCCATGAGCGAAGAACAATCGGGATCTTGCTGCTGCCCCCAGAACGGGGTTCCGCAGGACTGTTCGGGTTCGGAGACCCTTGCCGGCGGAACGTCCGAAACGGAAGCCCGGTTCCACGAGTTTCTGAAATCGGCCAATTCGCCCGGCGCCCTTGGTGCCAAGACGAAGCAGGCCATGGCGATCGCGCTTTCGGTGCTGGCCAAATGCGAACCCTGTGTGAAGAGCCATATCAAGAAAGCCCGCGACATGGGGTTCACGGAAGAAGAAATCGACGAAGCCGCCTGGATGGCAATCGCCTTCGGCGGCGCGCCGTTGATGATGTTTTATAAGAGCATCCGGAAGATATGAACGGCGCCTCCTGGAAAACAGGGCGTTTTTGTCATTTCTACCGGCCGCGCTAAAGGATTACGAAAGACTGACGGACGGAGGTGACTGGTGCCTGGTGGTGCCCCTGGTCTTCAAAACCAGTGTGGGGTTCGCAAGAGTCCCGGGTGGGTTCGATTCCCATTCACCTCCGCCATTTTTCACGTTCGTCGACGGGATTCTTAGAGCCGCTAACAAGACCACTGATTGTGCACATCCATGCCCGTGAGAAACTCGTACGTTTTGTGAGGCCTTCTTAGACCCTGGAACACCCAAATGCTGGCCCTTTTCCGAACCATCCTGCAGCGAGCCCTGCTGCCGATCGCCATGCTCGGCCTTGGGATCAGCGCGCTGGTTTGGGGCGCAAACCATCATGTTTTGGAGGTCTTCGAGGAGCAGGAGATTGAGATCTCCATCGCCCCACCTCCGGAACTGATGGAGCAGATGGATCCTATGGGCCTGCCGGGTGATCCGAACGGAGGTTTTCCTGGTGAGCCGGGACTGGATGGCCCGCCGGGTATGCCCCCCTTTATGGCCGGGCCGCCGCTGGAACTGCAGAAGGTCAAGCAAGTGGTGATGATCAGCAACGAGGTGCCGGAAAGCCAGGCGATCTTCGAGATCACCATCGGTGGACTGGCCCTTCTGGAAACAGGCGAGCTGAAGCGCACCTACACCGGTGCGCCCCCTTCGTTGTGCCCTACGTGAGTGAAGTGAGGAGGTCATGGTGGCCATGGCCATAAAAAAACCCGCTCCCTTCACTGCACGGCTCGCCGGTTGGCGAATCTGGTTTCAGACCGCATTCCTTGCGGTCTGGATGGCGCCCCTGGTGCGGATCCATACGGTTTGTTCGCCCGTGTTTCACTGCTATTCCTGCCCCCTGGCAACGTTTGCCTGTCCGATCGGGGTGCTAGCGAACTTCAGCGCCCTGCATGCTTTCCCCGCGCTGGCCATCGGCACGCTGCTGGTGATCGGCACGCTCGTGGGGGCCTTTGTCTGCGGCTGGATCTGTCCCTTCGGATTCTTCCAGGATCTTCTGGGCCGGATCCCGACCCCGAAGTTCACCCTGCCGGCCTGGACGGGCTATTTCCGTTTCGCAGTTCTTGGCCTGTTTGTGCTGGCGATCCCCTACTGGTTCGGCGAGCAGCACCCCTTGTTCTTCTGCCGGCTGTGCCCAGCGGGTGCTTTGGAAGCGGCCTATCCCAACACGATCGCGCTGGCGATGGCCGGCAAGCCGCTCGTGTGGCCAACGACCGTCAAGACAATCCTCTTCATTGCCTTCCTGCTCCTGGCATTGTTCACCTGGCGGCCCTGGTGCACCGCGTTCTGCCCCCTGGGTGCGATCTACAGCATCTGCAATTCCTTTTCCTTCCTGTTTGTTCGCGTCAACAAGGACGAATGCGGCGATTGCGGGTTGTGCGCCTCACTGTGCCGCTACGGAGAAGGCCCCCGGCAGCGGGCAAACGACCTGCGCTGCATCCGTTGCCTGGACTGCACCAAATGCCGGACCGTGGGGGTTGCGACGGTTCTGGGGGGCACGTCCTCGTCGCGTTCCAGCCGGAAAGACAAAGACCGAAGTGAACTGGTCGCCGTATCAACCACGCCTGCAACAGGGGAGCGCCAGGGCGGAGAAAGTAAGCGGGGAGCCAATGGAGATTGACTTCCCGATTTGAAGAGAAATGGATACAGCCTGTCAGTTACCCGGTTCGGTGGGAAGTGTAACGAAATGGAGGAATGACCGATGAGACGTTGGTCTCGCTACCTCGTCGGCGTGGTGGCGGTCACGGGCCTGGCTCTGCTCGTGCCCCGCGCCGGCGCAGAAACCTGTACTCTGGAGATGAAGAAGCTCGAGAGTTCTCCCGACGTCAGTCGCTCGGGAATTGCAGCGGACTACATGTTCCGCTCGACTTACCCCCAGAGGTTCTTCCAGCAGCTCGGCGGTCCGCCGGTGATGGCGGCTCAGCCGGGTGATGAGGAGAAACCGCCTTTCTCGGACGTGATCAAGAAGGAACCGGCCGAGTATGCTTCGGACACGCCCTTTCGCGGCGTAGCTTCGCTCGGCACCGAGCACTACGGCTTCGTGCTGGACACTGCGCCCCCGAAGGAAGAACCGAAGAAGGAAGCTGAACAGTCCGATGCTAAGAACGGCGGCGACGAAAAGGATTCGGCCCGACAGCAGAAGGAGGGCGAAAAGCCGAAAAGCGAAGGCGGAATCCTATCGGCCCTTTCCAAGGCCTTGGCGGTTCCGCTTCCTGCCCGTTCAGAACCAGAGATCAAGGCTCAGTACTTCACGCGGCTGTATTTCGATCGGAATCACAACGGCGATTTGACAGACGACGGCGTGATCGAATCCGACACGGGCCAACCGAGCTCGATGAACCAGGCGTCGTTTCCTGTTGTCGACCTGACGATCGACGTGGGCGGCAAGAAGGTCGACTACGCCTTCCGGTTCAGTGTGTATTCGTACCAGTCCGGCCAGGTCGCCTTTGCCCACGCCTCTCTCAACGGGGCGGCCTATCGCGACGGCCAGATCGTGCTGGACGGCAAGAAGCGCCGGGTCGTGCTCGTGGACTACAACAGTAATGGCCGGTTCGACGACACGGGCGGCGTCAACGACAAGGTGAAGCCGAGCGACGGCACCGTCTATCCGACGATTGGCGACTTCCTGTTCATCGACCCGTTGCCGGCCGCGAGGTATCCGGATTCCTACACTTCATCGGGCATCCGGAACCGCTATCAGGTCAACAAGCTGATTGCATGGGGCGACCGTTTCTATGATGTGACGATCGATCCCAGCGGCGACAGGCTTACCCTGGAGCCGTCGACAGTACCGGTCGGACACCTCAGTAATCCGAACAAGGGGTTCCGGGCCGTCGTCTACGGCGATCGGGGTGTTCTCGAGATCGACGATCAGGGCACCGGCAAGGCACCAGTTCCCGAGGGCCAGTGGAAGCTCATGTCGTATACGATTGAGCATCTCGAAACGGCCAAACCGGAAGAGGACGAGGAAAAACAGGAGAAGGAAAAGAAAGAGGAAGAATTCTCGATCGTGGACCTTCTCAGCAGCATGCTTCCCTCGTCGCCTGCCAGTAGCGCAGCCCGTCGTGCGACAATCCCGCGGCCATCCATGGTGTCGGCGCGCGCGAAGGCCGACTTCACGGCCGTCGAAGTTGGCGCGGGCGAGACGGCGGAAATGCGTTTCGGCCCTCCCTATCAGCCCAAGGTTGAAGCTTCGAACCTCCGAAAAGGCATGTCGCAGGCTGAACTCAGCATGAGTCTCGTCGGCGCCGGCGGCGAGGTCTGCAACAGCCTCCGTGTTAACGGTGGCCAGCCTTCCGCGCCGGAGTTCACAATTGCCACCAAGGATGGAGCGGAGGTGGCCAGCGGCAAATTCCGGTATGGATGAGGCTTCACCTGCCGGTACTCGTGGCGAGTACCATCGGATCTGGCCGACGAATACCATGTGACCGTTCGTATGGACGCGGGTCCCTTCAAGATCGACGAAGAGTTCCGCAGCATCCTTCGTACAGACGGCTCAAATTGAGGGCACTGGAGGCGTAAAGCCATGCAATCGGGAGGCCGGCCTTGTGCCGGCCTCCCGATTCGCTATGCGGTAGTAATGTTTTAACTCCAGTGTCCGACGACGCCTCTCACAACGTCCAGGGCCCA
>CAYSCH010000169.1:8306-18960 GCA_964429355.1 uncultured Planctomycetaceae bacterium
GCCTGAGGAGCACGGCGTTGGCCTCGTCGTCGCCGGGGAACTGTTCGGCCTTCGGGTCCCATTTCACGTTGCGGCCGAGGCGGATGGCCACGTTGCCGAGGTGGCAGACGCTGGCCGATCGGTGACCGACCTCGGCGGAGGCGACCGGCTGCTGGCGGCTCTTGACGCAGTCGAGAAAGTTGCGGACGTGGGCCGATGTGGCGTCGCCGCGGATCTTTCCGTCCGGGAACTCGGCAGCGATCAGCGACTGGGGCTCGCTGCGGGCCTGCCAGGGATAGGCCGTCGTTTCGATCATACCCTCCGAGCCCTCGAACCGTGCTCCGACGGGTTTGTCGCTCGTACGGCAGATCAACTCAACTCCGTTGGCATAGCGGCAAAGGAACTCGGTCTCGAGGGCCGTGTTGAACAGGCTCCCTTCGGGCAACCACTTGGCGCGGATGTACTCGATCTCGACGGGCCCGCTGTCGTCCATGCCGAGTCCCCATTGGGCGAGATCGTTTGAGTGGGCTCCGTAGTTGGTCACCTGGCCGCCCGAATAGTCGTAATTGAACCGGAAGCGGTAGAGGCAACGGTCCTGGTGGTAGGGCACCTCGGGTGCGGGGCCGAGCCAGCGCTGGTAGTCGAACCCCTCGGGCACGGGCATGGGTTTCCAGCCGGGGCCCGGGCCGACCTTGTTGTTGTAACCGACGTTTGTCAGGACCCGTTTGACCTGGCCGATCTTGCCATCCCGAACGAGCTGGCAGACGAAGCGATTCATGGGGTTGCTGCGTTCCATGCTGCCGGTCTGGAGAATGCGGTTGTGTTTCTTGACGGCCTCGACCATGGCTCGGCCCTGGCCAATCGTGAGCGACAGGGGCTTCTCGCAATAGATGTCCTTACCGGCCGCCGCGGCACGGATGGTCATGATGGCGTGCCACTGATCGGGTACCACGACGGTGACAGCATCGACGTCGTCGCAGGCCAGGACTTCCTGGAAATCGATGTAGGTTCGACAGCCCTTGTAGGCGCCGGCACCCTTTTTTTCACCATAGTGGTCGTCGACCGTCTTCCGCCCCGGTTCGCGGCCGAGGTACTGGGATTCGTCGCGATAACCGTAGCTGGCGGTGTTGACGTCGCAGACGGCGACCACCTGGACGTCGTCGTTCTCCAGAAAACGCTTGAGAATGCCGGATCCCTGATTGCCGGTTCCGATACAGGCCACATGGATGCGGTTGCTGGGAGCCTCCGCCCCAAAAACAGATGAGGGGACGATCCAAGGCAAGGCAGCCACGGCGGTTGCCTTGAGGAGATCACGGCGGTTGGGAAGACGTCCGGCACGATGCTTCTGGTTGACCATGGCGATCTACCCTGAACGGGCTATTGGTGGAAGTCATCTTCAAGTGGGTGAGTATATCCCTGGAGCGGCCGGCTCGCAATGTTCTACAGGCCGGTTGGCCGGTTGGAACCGGCTGATTTTGAGCCGGGATCGTCGAACCGCAGGGATTCGGCGTCAAAGCAAATTGGTGCCGCTCACCCTGAGGGGACGGAGGGACAGCATGGAACGGCGGGACTTTTTTCGCTACGATATTGGAACACACAAAAAGGAGCCCCGACGATGCGTGGAGTGAATCTTGTACTGCCGCTGGTAGTGTCGTTGGCCGGCACGGCCGGTCTGTCTTCCGTTCCCCAGGCTGCGTCCGCCGCTCCGGAGCGGCTGCGCTGTGAGGGACTTGCCATCCCGTTGGGTATCGACCGGGCGCAGCCGAGGCTATCGTGGATGATGCCGATGGGAGCTCGCGGCTTGGCCCAGACGGCGTACCAGGTGCTGATTTCGGACTCACCCGAGTCGCTCGCCGCCGATCGGGGAGCTCTGTGGGACTCCGGCAAGGTCGAGTCGGACCAATCGCAATGGGTGCCCTATGGGGGCAAGCCGCTGGCCAAGGGATCACGATGCTGGTGGAAGGTCCGGGTGTGGGATTCAGCCGGTGCGGAGTCGCCGTGGAGCGAGCCGGCATTGTTCACTGTGGGACCGCTTTCGGCGGCCGAATGGAGCGGCCAATGGATCGGGGCAGATTGGATGAAGAACCATGAGGGACCGCTGCCCTGGTTGCGCAAGACGGTGACGCTGGAAAAGGCGCCGGCCACGGCCACGGCCTATGTTTGCGCCTTGGGGTATTACGAACTGTACGTGAACGGCCAGAAGGTGGGCGACGACGTGCTCAGCCCGGCGGTGTCGGACTACGGGAAACGCGGGCTGTATGTGACGCACGACATCGGCAGGTATCTGGTCGAGGGCAAGAACTGCATCGGTTTGTGGCTGGGCCGGGGCTGGTCGCTGGGGGTGCTCAAGAACACGGGCAACGCCGGCCCGATGGTCAAGGCCGAAGTGAACCTTTCGTTCGACGGAGCTGCGTCCGAGTTGATCGTTACCGACGCAACGTGGAAGGCACATCCCAGCCACATCACTCCGCTCGGGAAGGGTACGAGCGGCAGCTACGGGGGCGAACTGGTCGAGGCGGAAAAAGAGATTGCCGATTGGAGCGCGGCAGGCTACGACGACTCGGCGTGGCAATCGGCCACGGTTCACCAGCCTCCGACGCCGATCATTGCCGCGCAGATGATGGAGCCGAATCGCCTGCTGGACGAGATCCGCCTGGCAGCGGTGGAGCCGATCGAGGACGGGTTTGTGCTCGACATGGGGCGGAACTACACGGGCTGGTTCGCGTTGACGCTGCCCGACGAGGTGAAGCGTGGGACGAGGATCGCGATGGAGTTTGCCGACAAGCGATTTCCCGACGGCAAGTTCCAGACCTACGGCCAGGGGAGCGTCTATGTGGCGAGGGGGGGCGGCGGGGAGCGATTCTGCAATCGCTTCAACTACGCGGCGTTCCGGTATGCTATTGTGAAAGGCCTGCCGCGGGCCCCCAAGCCCGAGGAGGTTCGCGGGTGGCTGGTGAGCACGAACTACGAGCCCGGGTCGGCTTTCTCTTGCGACGTGGCGCTGCTCAACCAGATCCACGCGATGATGTGCTGGACCTATCGGAGTCTGAGCCTGGGGGGCTATACGGTCGACTGCCCGCACCGCGAGCGGTTGGGCTACGGCGGTGACTCGGGCACTTCGATGGAAATGGGGATGCTCAATTTCCACACGGGGCCGTTCTACGCCAAGTGGGCGGCCGATTGGCGCGACGCCCAGAATGAGCAGGGCGACGTGCCCTACACGGCGCCTTACTCGCAGGATGCAGGCGGCGGCCCTGTCTGGAGCGGTTTCTGTATCACGATGCCCTGGCAGATCTACCTCACCTACGGCGACCGGCGACCGTTGGAGTTGGGATGGCCGGTGATGCAGAAATGGCTGGCCTTCATCGACACGAAGATGGCCGACGGACTGATGCAGCCTTACGTGGGCATCGGCTGTGCGGGCTCGCCCGAGTGGAACTTCCTTGGCGACTGGGTGCCGCCGGGAAGGAAACAGGGCAAGGACCGCGTGGACGACCGTTCGACCCTGTTCTTCAACAACTGCTACCTTGTGTACTGCCTGCAGCTTGCCGGGAAGATCGGCCGTGTGCTGGGCGACAATGCCCAGGCCGAGATCTATGAGGGGCGAGCGAAAAAGCTTGCCGCCAGGCTCCATGAGGGTTTCCTGAATGCCGACGGCGCCACCTACGCCAACGGCGAACAGACCTATCTGGCGTTGCCGCTGCTATTCGGCATCACTCCGGAAGGCGTCGCCCCCAAGGTCATGGCCGCGTTGGAACACGACATCACGGTAACTCGCAACGGCCACTTGAACACAGGGATGCACGGCAACTACTTCATGACCAAGTACCTGATCGGCGAGCGGCGCAACGACCTTTTGGCGCTGATGTACACCAAGGAAGATTTTCCCAGCTTCGGGCACATGATCCGCAACGGGGCAACCACCATCTGGGAGGAATGGGACGGCGACAACTCGCAGATCCACAACACGATGATCTCCGTGGGGCTTTGGTTCATCGAGGGGCTCGGGGGGATCCGCTACGACGAGAAGGCCCCGGGCTTCAAGCACTTCATCGCCGCGCCCGGCGTCGAGAGTGGAGTCAGGCAAGTGGACGCCTCCTTGATGACCGGCTATGGGAAGATCCGCAGCGCGTGGCAGGTGGACGGCGAGAATCTGACGTGGGAGCTGGCCGTGCCGGCCAACACGACGGCCACGGCGATTCTGCCGGCCATCGAGATCGGCGTGGTTCGCGAAGGCGGTCAGCCCGTGGGGACTCAGGCCGGAATCAGTCGTCCGTCGGTTGCCGAGGGGCTGTTCCGGTGCGACGTTGCCTCGGGCACGTACCGCTTCACCAGCCGGTTGCCACGGAAGTGATGGAAGGAGTGACGGTGACGAGCAGGGGGTTTCAATCCGGTTGGTCCTGCTCTTGAATCGTTCCAACCGAGCGGTCTGGCTGCGCCGGCGGATGTGCCCCATGTCACCCGCAACGTGACGCAATTCACACCATTCTGAGGGTCACGTTACTGACCGTTGCGCAAGAGGGGCCGAAGCCGGACGGCATCAGCTACGGCAGTGTTGTGTCAATCGAGGGATGCCTGTGCGAACTGGTGTCCAAGCACCCACGCCTGGCCGTCGGCGGGGCTTTCGAGGACGTCGAGGCTGAGGATTCGGTTCAGTTCCTCCTCTGCAACGGCCGGCAGATCGATCCGATCCACGGCCCGAACGTCGATGGGTGGGAGGTTCCCGCTGCTGTCGACGGTGTATTCCGTATCGGCCGACGGCGCAGGATCGAAGAAGCAGCCGCGGCCGGCCGTACCCATACCGACGGTCAGCGGGTTTTCCACAGTCGTGGCGAGCAACGAGCGGCCCAGATCGCCAGTTGCGGACTCCACCCGCGCAAGCTTGGTCGTCGGCGCAGAAGTCGGGCAGACGTTGCCCCAGCCGCCCGCGGCCCGCGCAACAATCGCCCTCGGGTCCACTCCCGTTGGCCAAGGCGTGCCAGTGGCGGTCGTGACGAGGTCTGACGCGGCTGAAACGCAAGTGCGACTGGCTTTGCTGCTGCCAGCGACCTGCCAGACCGTGGGATTGTCTGTCTCCATACCGGCCCAACGGGTGTACACGCCATTCTGCAGGATCCACGCGCCGACTATTCCCGTCGACTGGTCTTGCCAGAGAATATCGGACGTGCCGTTGCCATCGTAGTCGCCGGCGGCGACGACGTTCCACGCGGTCAGGGCCTGCATTCCAAGATCGGCCCAACGGGTGTACACACCGTTCTGCAGAATCCACGCGGCAACCTGTCCGGTCGAACGGTCTCGCCAGAGGATATCCGACGTGCCATCGCCATTGCAGTCGCCGATGCCGGCCAAGGTCCCTGCGGTCGGGCTCGCGGTGCCAATCTTGGCGGAACGGTTGACAGCGCCGTTTCGCAGGATCCAGGCGACGACCTGCCCGGTCGAACGGTTCTGCCACAGAATATCATCGGTTCCGTTGCCGTCGAAGTCGCCGGTGCCGGCAACGTTCCATGCTGTCGGACTGGCGCTACCGATCTTGGCTGAACGGCTCATCGCGCCGTTTCGCAGCATCCAGGAGACGACTTGTCCTGTCGAGCGCTTCTGCAGCAGAATGTCGTCGGTGCCGTTGCCGTCGAAATCACCGGTCCCGACGATATTCCATACGGTCGGGCTTGCGCTGCCGATCTTGGCTGAACGGCTGATTGCGCCGTTTCGCAGCATCCAGGAGACGACTTGTCCAGTCGAGCGGTTCTGCACCAGAATGTCGTCGGTTCCGTTGCCATCGAAATCGCCGGTGCCGGCGATGCGCCACGCGGCCGGGCTGGCACTGCCGACCCCGGCCCAACGCGTGTACTGGCCATCGCGGATGATCCAGGCTCCGACCAGTCCGGTATCCTGGTTCTGCCAGAGGACATCGTCGGTCCCATCGCCGTTGAAGTCGCCGGTACCGGCCACTCGCCATACGGTCGGCTTGGCACTTCCGATACTGGCCCAGCGAGTGCACTGGCCGCCGTCGATGATCCATGTGCCGACCAGTCCGGTCCACTGGTTTTGCCACAGGGTATCGGACGTGCCGTCGCCGTCATAATCGCCGGCGGCGACCAGGCTCCACACGGCCGGATTCTGGGTCCCAAGACCGGCCGAGCGGACATACCTGCCGTTTTGCAGGATCCAGGCAGTGACTTGTCCGGTCGAGCGGTTCTGCAGCAGAATGTCGTCGGTTCCGTTGCCGTCGAAGTCGCCGGTGCCGGCCACGTTCCACACGGTCGGGCTGGCGCTGCCAATACTGGCCGAGCGGCTGAAAGCACCATTCCGCAGGATCCAGGTGACGAGCTGTCCGGTCGAACGGTTCTGCCACAGAATATCATCGGTTCCGTTGCCGTCCAAGTCACCGGTGCCGGCAACGTTCCAGGCGGTCGGACTGGCGCTGCCGATCTTGGCCGAACGGCTCAGGGCGCTATTTCGCAGAATCCAGGCGGTGACTTGTCCGGTCGAGCGGTTCTGGAGCAGAATGTCGTCGGTTCCGCTACCGTCGAAATCGCCGGTGCCGGCAAGGTTCCATACGGTGGGGCTCGCCGTGCCGATACTGGTCGAACGACTCAGTGCACCGTTTCGCAGGGTCCAAACGACAACCTGCCCGGTCTTCCGGTTCTGCCAGAGGATGTCGTCGGTACCGTCGCCGTTGAAATCGCCTGTGCCGGCAATTCGCCATACGGTCGGGCTCGCCTTGCCGATGCTGGCCCAACGGGTGTACTGGCCGTTGTTGATGGTCCACGCGCCGACCAGCCCGGTATCCTGGTTCTGCCAGAGGATATCGTCGGTGCCATCGCCATTGAAGTCGCCGTGGAAAGGCTTGATGGTGGAGACGATGGTCGGTTCGCTTTCCTGCACCAGGGCCTTGATGCAGAAATTCGCGGTGGAGTTCCAGGTTGTCAGATCCGTCCACGACGTTCCATCGAAGCTGTAGTAGCTCTGGTCTGCCGCCGCGGAAGATCCGGAATTGTAGCCGTCCCAGCGATAGTCGATCGCCATGCAGTACGTGCCGCTGTTGGCGATCTGCAGGCTGACGTAGAAATCGTTGCCCTCCGCCAGCGAGACCGCGGATGCCAGGTCGACGGTGTGGTAACCGGCATACCTTTGGCTTCCCGAGACGGTGGCCATCAGATTGGAGAGTCGTCCGCCCGAGTAGGTATCGTAGACGTTGATGGTGTAGTCGGCATCGTCTGCCGCGGTGAAGAATCCGACAGACTTCAACTGGGAGGACGAAGCGGCGACGTACTTGTTGAATGCAAAGGGCGTGTTGATTTCGCCCACATCGCCGAAGGTGTCGTGGTAGTACGCCCTGGAATAGGTGCCGGCCGCGGCGGCGTCGCAGAAGCACTCGCCCCAGCGTCCGCCCGAATCCTGGTATGCCAGCCAGAAATAGCCGCCGTCGGCCCAGCCTGTTCCCCAACTGTTCTTCACGAGCCAGGCCCCGGTGCCGCCGGCGGTGGCTTTCGAGTCGTCCCAGCCGACGATGGTGACGGCATGGTTCGATCCGGAGCCGTTGTAGTAGTAGGTGCAATCGTAGGAGCGAAAGTAGTTGGAGTCCCAGTACATGTAGGTGTACGCGGCGCCATAGGTCATCAGCGAGGTCTTCAGCTCGCCGGGGGTGTCGAGGCGGAGCATCTCGCGGACATAGTACTGCGAGGGGCCGGTGACGTTGTCGGCCGTGCCCATTTGGGAGTAGGGATCGTCGGTCTCGCTGATGGGGCCAGAGAACCGGCTCAAATAGGCCTCGCTGAGGTAGGAACTTCCTCCGTCGTTGTATCCCCAGTCGAAGCCGCTCCTGTAGGCCAGATTCCGCTCGGAGAAATCGGTCCAGGTGTTGCTGGCCTTGAGAAGGGAGCTTTCCAGCGAGGCATAGGTGGCAAACGCCCAGCAGGTTCCGTAATTGCCCTGGCTTTTCACCGAGGTGACGTCGCCGTAGGCTCGCAGATCGTAGCTGCTCGGTGCGGACAGGTCGGTAGCCACGAAGGCCGATCCGCTGGAAGTGGAACTCTGTGCCGTAGCCCCCGTCTGAAAGCTCGTGTGTGTGACGGGGTTGAGTTCAGGAGACTGGCCGATGGCGGTTGTGATGCTCAGCAGCATCCGCCCTTCGAGCGGTTCGAACGAGAGGCGGCGTTTGCTGGTTCGGTGTTTCTGGGTGCGACAACCACGCCCCGTGAGAACTGCTTGGAAGAAGGTCGTTGGCTCCCCATATTGTGCGTCTGCTTGCTTCCTTGCGCCCGCGACGCTCGAGAAAAGACAGCTTTCGAAAAGAAGACTTTTTCCTCTTCCTAAAGCAAACCTATCTCAAAGAACTCTCCGCCGGCAGAAACAACACCGTATTGCCCACAAACAGGTCTCCGGTCCAGGATCGTTGTTCCGGTCGCGCGGAGCCCGACAGTCGTCAAGATGGGCCAGTTCACCAGCCACAATAGGGGGAGCAACGCTGGTGGAGGAGCTGCAGTCTAGCGATTTCGACCGTGCCTTCTTGGGGCGGTCGTTTGAAGCCGGCGCTAGCGATCAGAGTGTCGCCGACATCGCCCGCCAGCATGTCCTGTGCCTCGTGTGACGCTCGCATCACTGCGTACCACACATACCAGCCGACTCGATCGGGCGTGGCCTCGCTCCATTCCACGAAAAGCGGTAATGCGTCGGCCAGAATCTCGGGCGGTCACTCGTCAGGCACGGTGGCCGACAGCAGCCGAGCGAATTCGGCCCGATCCGTCAGTTCAGCCCGCGCCGCGCCAACAGATGCCGGCGCCAATCGCATTCGAGCCGTCACAATCATG
The DNA here is from genome assembly GCA_964429355.1 of uncultured Planctomycetaceae bacterium. Taxonomy (GTDB): domain Bacteria; phylum Planctomycetota; class Planctomycetia; order Pirellulales; family Thermoguttaceae; genus JAAYAY01. The sequence goes on from CAYSCH010000169.1 coordinate 17,096, forward strand.
CGGTTTTCTCCACGAAGGCATTGCGGTATGATAACCGACTGGCGGCGCTTGCAGAAGGGAATGGTCGTTTTGCACGGTCGCGCGATATGATGACGAACAGGACAGGCAGGCGGTGCCCCGCAAGGCACAGGAGCGAGACGCCATGACAGACCGCCTCGGGCATTCGTTTGAAAGCCAGATCGCATACTGGAATCACGAAGGCGCAACCAAGACGTTCACGCATCCGGTCAACATGGACTGGCTGCAAGAGCACCTGACACCCGGAGCTCGGATTCTCGACTGCGGCTGCGGCTACGGTCGGGTTGCGGCGATGCTTTCCGAGCAGGGCTACCCGGTGATCGGCGTGGATTCGGCCGCCGCGATGATCGAGAAGGCCCTGCGTCTGCACCCGACGTTGTCCTTTCAGCAGATCGCACCACCCAACGTGCCGTTCGACGACAGCTTCTTCGATGCGGCCGTGTTGTTTGCCGTCTTGACGTGCATCTCCTCAGACGATGACCAGAGAGCCGTCGTCAACGAACTCCATCGGGTTGTGCGGCCCGGCGGGCTGCTCTACATCAGCGATTACTGGCTCCAAGCGGACCAGCGGAACCGCGACCGCTACACCCAGTACGAGGGGCAATACCGAACCTACGGCGTCTTTGAAGTGTCCGAAGGCGTAGCCGTTCGGCACCACAGCCGCCAGCGGATCGCCTCGCTGCTCGGTGACTGGGAACAGATTACCGCATCGGACATTCAGGTTGTCACGATGAACGGCAACGCAGCATTGGGGTTTCAGTGGCTCGGCCGACGGCCCTTGGAGAGATGAACGTCGCGGTTTACGTTGAGTGCGTGTGTCTGCCAGTGTTCTCACGTTTCTAACTCCTGTCGCTCCTTATCCTCTTTCTGCCTGCTGCAATGAACTCGATCCTCCGCCAGATTCGCCGTGAGCTAAAGGCCAACGTCGACTCCCACACAAAGGCCACGGGCCAGACCTTCTTCAAAGAAGAAGTCACGCTCTATGGCGTGAAGACCCAAGTCGTCACCCAGATCGCAAAACGCTATTTCGTCCAGATCGGGGAAATGGATAAGGACGCTGTATTCGCGCTATGCGAACAGTTGTGGCAGTCGGGCTATTTGGAGGAGTCTTTTGTAGCCTGCCAGTGGGCGTATGGCCTTCGAGACCGATTCACCCCAGGCGATTTCCGGGTGCTGACCCGATGGGTAAAGCGATATGTCACGAATTGGGCCTCCTGCGATACGCTCTGCAATCACACGATCGCGGCGTTTGTGGAGATGTATCCCAAGCATCTGGCGGATTTGAAGACATGGGCCAAATCGAAGAGCCGTTGGGTACGCCGCGCTTCGGCGGTCACGCTCATCATCCCCGCTCGAAACGGCCTTTTCTTGGATGACGTGTTTGAGATCGCCGACATCTTGCTTCTCGACGACGATGACTTGGTCCAAAAGGGCTACGGTTGGATGCTGAAAGCCGCAAGTCAATCGCACCAGAATGCAGTATTCGAGTACGTGATGCGGAATAGACGCAACATGCCGCGCACCGCCTTGCGCTATGCCATCGAAAAGATGCCCGCGGCGATGAGACAGACGGCTATGGCGAAAGACGACATTCCAAACAAGAGCCGCAAAGGACCAATCGCATGAGCATTCCATTCCAATCTTCGGTTCTTTGACCCTGATGGCAATCACGTTGAACTTGGCGAAAGCATTCCGACATTTGTCGGACGCCACCACGCCACCACGCCGCCGGGCTTTCGCCAGAAGCCGTGGCCGAGAGAACCGGGGTGCCGTTGGAGGCCGTGCTTCAATATCTCTCAAAAGTGTAAGCCTGGGCAATATGTTCTTCGGAAGTGCCGGCGTATGAC
>CAYSCH010000170.1:0-18869 GCA_964429355.1 uncultured Planctomycetaceae bacterium
GCACAGCCGGTGGTTTTATTAGCGGCTCTGAATGAACTCACGTGATTCCCGGAAAAAATTGCGGCAAGAAGGTGACGGGACTCGATGCGACGAAACCAACCGAGCTGGCTCGCACGAAACGGCGCTGCCACCCGCCAGGGCAGGTCCTGGCAAGCCCACGCGACTATCTACTGACGACTACCCTTCCGCGAATTACACGAGGCCATTTGGTGCAGGTCGCATGCCAATCCCGTTGCATCGCCGGAGAATCGCTCTGAATTCCCCGTCAGGCGGTTGACGGTTTCCCCCGCGGCGCTGACGCAGCGGGACAGCCGGCCAGCCGGGAACGGCCTTGCGGGCGACCTTTCTGAGCCGAAGTTCCAACCATGAAAAAATCGACACGATCCACGCGTACCCAACTTGACGTGGCCGCGTGGACATTTCAATATGAAATACGCGTATTTCAAATTGAATGGACTGAATGAACCATGAAAGCAGAAGAGTTGGCGCTGGGGGAGTTGCTGGACCTGTCGGAGGGACGGTTCGATCTGCACGGGCGGCGGTTGGTGCTCCATTCCTCGGACGCGATGGCGCAACTGCGAAAAGACCTGATTGAGACCGTTGGGCTGGAACAGGCACGCCGCCTGCTGACACGATTCGGCAATTTCTGGGGTCGTGCCGACGCGGCCGCGATGAAGCGGATTTTTCGTTGGGATACGGTTGAGGATTGGATCAGGGCGGGACCGCGGATGCACACCTTGCAGGGGGTATCCCGTGTGACCGTGAAGGCGCTCGACATCGAGCCGGCGGCCGGGCGGTTTCACATGGAAGTCACCTGGCACGATTCGGCGGAGGCCGACGAACAGCGGTTGGCTCTGGGGCCGTCGATTGAGCCGGTGTGCTGGACGATGGTGGGCTACGCCAGCGGGTACGCATCGTTCTGCACGGGCCTGGAGGTGTTCTTTGTGGAGGACAAATGCCGGGGAAAGGGGGATCGTGTCTGTTCGGCGGTGGGGCGTGATCGTCCCTCCTGGGGCCAGGAGATCGAGCCGTACGTGTCGTACTTTCATGCCGACGACATCCAGGGGCACGTGATGCGGCTGACCGTAGAACTGAAGGAGAAGATGAAGGAAATCGCCCGTCAGCGCCGGCGGATCGCCAGCCTGGAGAAGGTGGCTGGCGTGACACCGGTCGAGGTCCACAGCAGCGCCTACCGGCAGGTGATTGAATTTGCATCCCGCGTGGCCCGTCACGATTCATCGGTGATCATCACGGGCGAAAGCGGCACAGGCAAAGAAGTGCTGGCCCGACATATCCATCGAGTCTCCCCTCGATCGGAAGGTCCCTTTCTGGCCGTCAACTGTGGAGCGTTGCCCGAAACGCTGCTTGAAAGCGAGTTATTCGGCCACAAGGCCGGGGCGTTTACCGGCGCCTCGCGGGACCGCCTGGGGCTGTTTGAAGAGGCCAATGGCGGCACGGTCTTTCTGGACGAGATTGGCGACGTCTCGCCCAACATGCAGACCAAGCTCCTGCGTGTTCTACAGGAACGTGAAATCGTTCGCGTGGGCGAGAATCGGCCGCGCAAGGTTGACAACCGCGTGATTGCCGCCAGCAACAAGGATATCAAGCGCGCGGTTAAGGATGGCCGTTTTCGCGAGGATTTGTACTACCGGCTGGGTGTGATCGAGATCGAGGTACCCGCGCTGCGCAACCGGAGGGAAGACATTGTATCGCTCGCCAGGCACCTGGTCGCCAAGACAGCCGCACGTCTGGGAATGGACCAGCTTCGCCTCGATTCCACGGCCCTGGACTGCCTCAATTCCTACAACTGGCCGGGCAACGTCCGAGAGCTGGAAAACGTGCTCGAGAGGGCTGCCGTGTTGTGCCGGGACGGCGTTATCCGCCCAGAGGACCTGCCCCTGGGCATCGCCCAGACACTCTCGGCTCCGTTGCACCTGCAGACTGCCAGCGATCAATCGCTGCAGGAAGTCCAGCGGCGGCACATCCAGGCCGTGCTTGAGTCGGTCGGGGGATGCCGCAGCCGGGCCGCCAAGATTCTCGGCATCAGTTCCGCCACCCTATGGCGAAGACTCCGAGAACGGTAGGTCGAGAACGATCCGATATCGAGCCTTGCCGGCCCGCAGATGTTCCAACGCGTCGTTCACGCGAGCGATCGGAAAGTGCTCCACCTGCGGAGCGATCTGGTGACGGGCTGCAAAGTCGAGCATCGTGGCGATATCCGTGGGCGAGCCGGTTGGGGAACCGGACACGTTCCGCTCACCCATAATAAGACTCATGGCGGCCACCGGAATGGGCTGCAGGACCGCGCCGACCACGTGCAGGCGACCGCGGGGGGCCAGAGTGGCGATCAGCGAGTCCCAATCCATCGGCACGTTGACGGTGACCAGGAGCAGGTCGAGCGATCCGGCGACCGAGCCGATCGCCGCAGAGTCGCGACTTGACAAGACGCGGTGGGCACCCAGCGCTTTCGCCTCCTCGAATTTCGACGGGCTTGAGGTGAATGCCGTGACTTCACACCCCCAAGCCCTCAGAAACTTGACAGCCATGTGTCCCAGGCCGCCTATCCCGACCACGCCTGCCCGCGCCGTCGGCCGGACCCCGAACCGCTGTAGAGGATTGAACACGGTGATTCCTCCGCAGAGAAGTGGCCCGGCGGAACCGGGATCCAGACCTTCGGGAAGAGGAATCGCCCAAGCCCAATGGGCACGCACGCGATCAGCAAAGCCCCCATGGTGGCCCACAATGGTCGCCTGAGCGCCGCTGCAAAGATGCTGGTCGCCCGAAAGACAGGATCGGCAATGCATGCAACTCTGCGCCGTCCAGCCCACGCCCACCCGCTGGCCCACCGCTGCGCCTTTCACGTGTTGTCCAACCGCCGTGATGCGTCCCACGACTTCGTGCCCCGGCACCAGGGGATACACAGAGATTCCCCAGTCGTTATCCAGTACCGACAGGTCGGAGTGGCAGATGCCGCAGTGCTCGACCAGGATCTCGACTTCCTCATGTCCCAGCGGGCCAGGACGGTATTCATACGGCTCCAGCGGCGTTTTGGGCGATTGGGCAGCCCATGCCAGGATGTGGCTCATACGGCCTCCTTCGAATTGACCTGAAGTTGAAAGGGCGGATCCGCAGCATCGTGCCGCACGGCGGAGATCGGGGGCCGCTTGTGGACCCGGGGAATCTCGCAAACCCATCCAGTCGGGCATTCCGGCCGATATCCTCGTTGGGCGAGGCTCCGCTTGCTCGATATTCTATTCGTCTCTTCCGGTTATTCCAATTCCAGATAGGGTTTGAGCTGGACGAAGTTGATCATGAGCTGCTCGCCGGGGAGGGCTTCTTCGTCGGTGAAGGCGATCACTTGCGTGGGGGACTGGGCGCGGAAGATGATGCGGTTGAGGTTGATCTTGGCGACATTGTCGTTTTCCCTGTAACGGCCGGAATTACGCCGGTCGATGTGGACGAAGCTCTTGTCGGGGAGAATCTCGGCACCCTCCAGCTCGGCGCGGATACCGTATCGGCGAGGGTTGTACGTCTTGCCGGTTACGTCCTTGAAGTCGGCGGTGACGAACTGCAGGCTGTAGGCCATTCCGACCTCCAGCCCTTGGGCGGTTTGGCCGATGCGGTTAGGCTTTTCGGCTCCGCGGGTCATGATACAGACTGAGTCGCCGGCGCTGGCACCCCCCCAGCGTCCCTGGCTGTTCTTGCCGTAGCCGGCGATCACATCGGTGCGGATAGAAGCTTCGGCGGCCGGCGACACGGTCCAGCCCGTCAGGCCGTCGGCGAAATCGCCGTTGACCAGGAAACCCGGGTTGTATTTGAACCCATAACGGGCCGACAGCATGTCCTTGTTGCCTTCGACCGCGTAATGCCGCATGAGTTGGAACGACCACCGTGCCAGCTCCTCGTCGCCGTAGTAGGTTCCCCAGTAACCCGTGGTGGCCAGATCTTTGAAGTCCGGGCTGTTGGCAATGAGGTTGACCTGCATGTCGAGAAAGTATTTGAAGTCGACGGCCGGGTTGTGCTCCAGGGAGATGATGGGGATCTGGTTGAAGTTGCCAAAAATGATGCCGGTTCCGGCAGCCGCGTTGGGAAAGAAGGTGCTGAAGCGGCGCATGGTCTCGCCGACCATGTTGTCGAGATAGGCGGCGGCCGCTTGTTCGTTTTCCTGGGGATGGCAGTAGGCCTCGGAGAGGAGCCGCCCCCGACCTCCGGAAGCATTCAAGACGGTGGACATGAAGTCGGTATGGAGTGACGAGATGCTGGGCTTGCCGACAATCCAGGTGTAGACAAGGCGATTCTGGGGATTGCGGAGTCCGCGGAGGGCCTCGGTGTAGTTGCCGATGTTGGCACGGGCAAAGAAGAGTTCGTCCGCGGTGAAGCCGTCGTACTGCGGCTGGGTCATGCCGGGGTGCTTTTCCATGCGGCTGCGGACTTCGTCCGGGTCGCCTGGGGAATCGACGCCAAAATTGGCCAGCCATTTCAGGCCCATGGCCTTCGACTCCGAGAGGGCGTCACCGGGCAGGGCACCACCGTTGAGCGTGGTGACGGCATAGAGGATGTGCTTCTTCATGAAGTCCCATCCGTAGTTGCCGTTTTCTTGGACGAAGGAATTTACACAAGGGGGATAGTCGAAAATCTCGGGGATCGAGTGAACCACCAGGCGTGCCTCGACGCTGCTGCCGGTAACGGTGATGCGATGTTCACCCATGGGGAGCTCACGAAACGCCTCCAGACGGTCGGTGGCAGCGGTGATCACCGTATCGCGGTCGTCGATCTTGACGACCAGATCCGAGGCCGGCGTACCGGTGGCGAAAGCCACGAATACCCACCCGTCGCGTGGATTGACGAAGGTGAATGACTGCGTCGCCTCGTCGGCTTTGAGCGGCTGGCTCAAGAGCTCGGCCACGAGGTTGTTGAGCTGCCGAATGCCCGTGCGGTTGATTTTCGGAATCTCGATGATGCTGATCGGCCAGGCGGTCTCGAGAACCTTCTGGCCGGTTTCGCGGCGGCGGACGACGGCCTTCACCAAGTACTCACCGCCAGAGAGTCCCTGAAGGTTGAGGATTGCCATGCCGTCCTTGCCCAGGGGGATCGTCTGTGGCGGGATTGCATCTCCGCCGACTGCGGCGACGCACTCGCAGGCCTCGCGATCTTCAGGCCGGAGGCTGAAGAACTTGACTGTGAGTTGTGGATTGGCGAGGGGGATCTTGCTGAGGAGAGGCTCAAGGGGAACGAGCCTGGGGGCGGCAACTACGGAGGCCTGGGAGCTGGAGCCGGTGCGTGCCCCCTGGCTGACCGCCTCCAACCGGACATCGGCGATCCGGATTTCGCCGGTCATGTTGCCGGCATAGAGGGCCACGCCGTATTCACTGTCCTTGGACGCCATGAGGGTGAAGGTCTTTTCGTACGGCGTCCAATCGGAATCGGTGGGGAAGTTCGTGATCCCTATGGCGGAGATCCAGCCGCTGTTGTGGACGATCAGGCCGCCTGAGCGGCTCTTGAAGCCTGTCGTTCTGACCAGCGCGCTGAGCTTGTAGGTTTCGCCGGCGACGAGGGTCATCCCCTGCTGGCGCAGGCTCACTGTGCCGGACGTCGTGCCGTCGCTTTTCAGGATAACGGCCGCCTTTCTTCCTTCGGGCCCGCCGGAGCGATCGTAGAACACGTTCTGGGCCGACGACGGGCTCCAGAATTCCGGAAAGTCGACCTGCTCGGCGTCGAAGTTGCCGTTGATAAGCAGGTTTTCGCCTTCGGCCACTGCTCCTTTGAGGGAGGGGGCCAGGATGGCGATCGCCAACAGCGTCAGAAGTGGTTTCATTGCGATTCCCCCTCGGTTCTCACATGCTGCGGATACTCCCAGCGGCCGACATTGGCAAGGAGCCAATTGAAGTAGGGCTGTACTCCGCGATCATTATCGCCGGTGCCGCCGCCGCCCATCTCAAAGTTCGGGCCGGTGCCCTGGCGACCGCGGACGTCGTCGAGATAGGGACTGCGGAAGAGCATCGCCGCGTGCGGGAGGTGGCGGTACGTCTCCCATTCCTTGTGCATCGACGCGATGTGATACGAATTGAAGACGCCCTCGTTGCCGGTCAGGTCGCGGTCGGCCGTTTCCGTGTTGACGGCAAAACCTGTCTCGGGGATCGGCATTGCCTCGTGGAAGAGCTTCACTTCGCAGCCTGGATAATCCACAGGGGAACCGGTCTGATGGTTGGGGCAAATACCGACCTCAATATCGGGCGCAACGGCCTTGAACCAGCCAGTCAACCGGGCCTTCTTCGCGGCGCCATCGGGCTCACGGAAGATCTCATGATCAACCCGCAGGGGATGGTTGAACTCCTGATAGAGGTTGACGAACACGTTCTTGAGCTGACGCTCGGCGAGAAACCGCCCGGTATCCTCAATTCCGCGGCGGACCGCAGCTTCGTCGCGAAGGAATTCGTCCTTTCGAGGCATCATCAGGGCCACGCAGACCACCATGCCCCGCCGATCGGCCTGGCACACGACGAGCTCCAGCCGCCGGGCAAAGGACGGCACGAGACGACCGTCAGGGGTGTACGCATTAGGCCCAGCATTGACATCCGGAAAGCCGCCGTTGGTCCCGTGCAACGACACGCTCACGAGGTTGATGCCGTGGCCGGTCATGTTGTCGAGATTGTTGACCAGGCGTTCGGTGACTGCGGGGCTCATGAGGGCGTTGTTGCACCTCAGTCCCCAGAGTTTCACAGGCTGGCCGCCGAGACAAGGCAGTCCCTCGCGTATTTCGAACTCCCGGGTGGACGCGGGTTCATCACCACCGAGGAGCGGCGAGGGAAGGCAGGCGAAGGCCATGAGGACTATGGGCAAAGGACGGTTCATTTCGACATCCTAGAGCAGAGTGGAGGCGATGATCTCGCGGCCGTTGCGAGTGGCGAGAGCACGCCAGGTAGCCAGATCGATGGTGTCGGGGGCAAACGAGACGTGCCCGTCCAGAAACAGAACGCTGACTCCGCCCGGGTGGAAGCTGCGGGCCGAGATGCGGCCCATGACGTTTCCGGAGAGGCAGTCGTTCAACTTATGGTTGGGTGTGAGGTAATGATTGTAGCTGGCGGCATTCAAATTGCCCCGAGCCCACTCGCGCCCCCGCTGGCCGCTCCAGAAGCTGAGGCCGGCGCAGAAGGAGTCGGTCACTGCAACAAGTTGAGCGCCCTGGGCAAACTGCCGCAACGTGTCGGACGGGGAGGAGGCGGTGGTGTCGGTGCCGGTACCCTTGATCGTTTCGCTGTAGGCCGCGGTGTTGCTCAGCCCATCACCGACCTCCGCGAATCGCACGGCCGACCGGTCGAAGAACACGCCGTCGATCCGCTCGGTGCCTTCCGGCCCGTAGTCGCGAAAGCTGCCGCCGTTCTGCAGGCCGGTCCCGGCGTTGGCCATGTAGTTGTTCGGACCGAAGTTCGGATGCAGCCGGTCTGTCGTGTCGGAGGGACAAAGATAGGTGGGGATGATGGCCCGGACCGCCTCCCTGTTCACCGGATCGAGTACTCCGCGGCGGAAGTCGATTGTCTTGTAGACATTGCCCCCCTCGAGGTACGGCAAGATCTGGGCCTGGGCCGACCAGAGGTGGGGCGAGCCCGTGCGAGCGGAAGGGAGGCATCGGCTGGTGCTTTCATAGTTCTGCAGCGCCAGTCCGATCTGTTTGAGGTTGTTGCTGCACTGGAGGCGGCGGGCGGCTTCGCGGGCGGCCTGAACCGCCGGCAGGAGCAGAGCCACGAGTATCCCGATAATCGCAATCACCACCAGGACTTCGACCAGAGTAAACCCAAGTTGGCGCGAACCCGTTTGGCGCATGGTACGTGATACCTCCGGGATAAAGTGCGTTCGGTCACTCTTTCACGTGGCGAGGATATTCCCATCGGCCAACGTGATCCTGGACCCACCGGTAATAGAAGCGGACACCGCGATCGCTCGGGCCGGTACCTTCTCCCCCCATTTCCGCGTGCGGGGCCGTTCCGCTGAAGTTGCCGATTCCCTGGATGAACGCGGCATGGAAAAGCATCGCGGCGTTCGGAGCTTCCAGGTACCGTCGGCAGTCGGCGAAGATATATTCGAGGTGGCCTTCGTTGAAGACACCGTCGTTCTCGTAGGAGTCCTGTTTCTGAGTCTCGACATTGACCACGAAGCCCGACACCGGGATCGGCATTGCCTTCTGAATAATGCGGACTTCCATGCCCGGGTAAGTGTCGGTTGTGGAAGACTTCTCGTAGGGGCAGACGCCAACCTCGATGTCCGGAGCAACCGCCTTGAACCAGTTCGTCAGCGTCGCCTTCTTGGCAGCGCCATCGGGCTCGCGAAAGATCTCCTGATCGATGCGTTGGGTGTGGTCGAATTCGTGAAGGATGTCGACGAACACATTCTTGAGCTTCCGCTGGACGAGGAAACGGGCAGTTTCCTCGATGGCGAGCTGAATCGCCTGCCGGTCGCGGAGGAACTCGTCTTTGCGAGGGCTGAACAGCCCCACCATGACCACCATACCTCGCGCATCGGCCTCTCGAACCAGCCATTCCAGGCGTTTTGCCACATCCGGCTTGAGGCGGCCGTCGCGGTGGTAGCCGTTCAGACCCGCCTCGGGGTCGGGCCAGCCACCGTTGGAGCCCTGGACATAGACCCCGATAAGATTAATGCCGTGGGCCGTCATGTTGTCCAACGCCCTTACGTGCCGCTCCGTCACGGTCCAGCTATGGAGCGCATTTCCGCAGCGCAGCCCCCACAACTTCACCTCCGCCCCACCCAGGAAGGCGCGGTCCTGGCGGACTGCAAATTCCCTGGTTGCTTGAGGTTCGTCGGCGAGAGACCGGCTCGCCAGGGTCAGAGCCGAGATCAGCCAGATTAACCCCAAGTTGCGCCGCCAGTAAGTTCCCTGTATCATGTGGTCCTATCTCAAGAATGAGCTAATATCCATCATGCTGAAAGCATTCCGTTGGCGCCCAGCCGATGCCGAATATCCACCGCGATTAATCCCACGCGAATACTGGGAACCGCTACCAATTGTGCCCCTCCACGCCCGTGGGCAACTCCCACGTTTTGTCCAGGTTTCTCAGGTTCCGCAAGGAGCCGGCACGGGTCTTGCGGGGTTGCAGCAGCCTGCGGATACTAGTGGGAGCTTCTAAAACGAGCCGGTCTTGCTAGGCCATCGGTGCCCGCAACGGGCCATGTAGTCAGCAGCTCTCCAGGTCGCTTCAGCAAGTCCACCGCGCTCCCATTGTGGGCTGTAATCCATGGGCTGTGCAAGCCCCAGCGAGGAAAACTGAGTATGCAATTGTCCTGTTGGAGGGACTGGCAGGTGTTCGGGATGGTAGCGGCCAATTGAGGCGAGTGGAGCTCGCTCCGCGCTGGACGGCCACGCCCATTCGCGAGGCGCGGGTGACCGCCCGTTACGCGGCCTCAAAAGCCTATTTTGCCTATCTCTGGCAGATTGATGAGGCGAAAGGAACGATCGGGCTCACCTGCAGCGGCTCGGGCGGCCAGGCCGACTTTCGGGTGCTCTTGCCGGAGGGCTGCGAGGCGGTGGAGGTGACGGTGCAGGGCAAACCGGTGCCGTTCGAACTTGCGGCCGTGGACCAGAGCCGGTATGCGGTTTTCTCGGCATCCGTGGAAGGGCTGGGCGAGGCGGCAATTGCCTTCCGGCAATCGGCGGGGAGATGATTCCACGGAGCGTGGAAGGTCGTGAGTGCCAGGAAGTTGTGCCTCGCCTCCAGCAGGGGCCGCACTTTCGCATCCAGCCAATCCGCCATTCCGAGAAACAAACGGCCTCTGATCTTGACGGACGGAGAGGGCAAATCTATAGTCGCCGGGCCATATTGGGAGGGTATGCTCCGGAGAGGTGGAAAAATGACAGGGAGGTTTTCGTGATATCGGTCGTCGTGCCCTGCTACAACGAGTATGCAGTCCTGGAAGATCTGTACGCCCGGCTTACGGCGGCGGCCGAGTCGTGGGATGAGCCGTTCGAAGTCATTGTTGTCGACGACGGATCGAATTCGGAGACATGGAACCGACTCAGCGAGATTCATGATCGCGACGGAAGGTGGCGTCTCGTACGGTTCTCGCGGAATTTCGGGCATCAGACGGCCGTATCGGCCGGCCTGAGCTACGCCAGCGGCGAGGCCGTGCTTGTCATCGACGCCGACTTGCAGGATCCGCCCGAGATCCTTCACGAGTTCCTGGCAAAGTGGCGAGAAGGCTATGAGGTCGTTTATGGCGTGCGATGCAACCGAAAGGAAGGCTTTCTGAAGCGGGCGTGCTACTCGGCCTTCTACCGGATCCTGGCCAGTCTGTCCGATGTCTCGATCCCGTTGGATGCGGGCGACTTCTGTTTGATGGATCGCAGGGTCGTAGAGCTGTTGTGTTCGTTTCCCGAACAGAACCGATTCGTACGAGGTTTGCGGGCATGGACCGGATTCCGGCAGGTCGGCCTGCTCTACAATCGGCACGCCCGAGCAGCCGGCGAGCCCCAGTACAACTTCCGCCGGCTGGTCAAGCTGGCGGTCGACGGAGTCTTCTCGTTCTCGACGGCACCTCTGCGCTTCGTCACCCGGTTAGGATTCCTGATTTCAACGCTGGCGATGGCGGGAACCCTTTTTTCTCTCGTGCAACGCGTTTTTGCTGACGCGTTTGCCCAGGTTGGCCTTCGGCCCGTGCCGGGATTCGCCACCATCGTGATCTCGCTCCTCTTTCTGGGCGGCATCCAACTGATCTGCCTGGGCGTGATCGGCGAGTATGTCGGCCGGATCTACGAACAGGTAAAGCAACGGCCCCTGTGGATCGTGCGTGAGACACGCGGCTTGGACGATGCCGAGTCGGTAGAAACGCGGCACAATGTCCTGCCCTTTCCGTCCAGACCGATGGAAAACGAGCATCGCACAGCCCGTCGAGTCGCCTGAGCCGCCAGACCAGGCCCGAGGAGTAGCACGTATGCGAATTGCCGTTGTTGGTGCCGGAGTGACGGGTTTGACAATCGCCGGGGAACTGGTGCGTCAAGGTCATCACGTCGAACTTTTCGAGAAGGGGCAATTGGGCGGCCTGGCCGGCGGATTCCCCTATCACGGTTCCCCGGACGGTTATCTCGACAAGTTCTACCACCACATTTTCACGTCGGATCACGATGTGATTGAGAAAGTCAAGCGGTATGGTCTTGGCGACGATCTGACCTGGTATCCCTGCCAGAGCGGGTTGATTGCAGACGAAACACTCTGGCGGTTCGGCACTCCGCTCGACCTGCTGCGGTTCAAGCCAATGGGAAGCCTCTGGCAGAGGCTCCTGATGGGCTGGAATCTCCGCCATTTCACACGCACCAGCGACTGGAGAGCGCTGGACGGAATTCGCTGCCGCGAGTTTTTCGCCGGGCGAGGCAACCTGACGGCGTATCGGAACTTCTGGGAACCCTTGCTCAAGCAAAAGTTCGGCGAGGCTTACGACGACATTCCGGTTTCGTTTCTCTGGGGCCGGATTCATCCCCGTGCGACTTCACGGCAACGAGGGACAGAGGTCCTGGGGTATCTCAGAGGCGGCTTCCAGCGTCTTTTTCTCCTGATGGGCGAGGAGTTTCAGCGTCTTGGCGGATTGCTGCATAAGGGACAGACCGTTCGCGCCTTGCACTCGGGAAGCCATCCGCGAGTGGTCACCGATCGCACCGAGGAGCGATTCGACCGAGTCGTCTGGACGGGTAGTCTACACCGGCTATTGCGGGTGCTTGCCGACCCGCCGGCGGAGCTCGTGAGCCGAGTCGAGGCGATCCGCTACATGGCGGTCACCCAACTGATCCTCGTCCTCAAACGGCAGCAGACAGATTTCTACTGGCTGAATAATCTGGATTCCCAAATCAGTTTCGGCGGGCTGATCGAACACACCAACATGGTCTCCCCGGAAGAATACGGGGGGGAGCACATTGTCTACGTCGTCAACTATCACGCACCGGGGGATCCGCGGTTCCACTCGAAGAAGGCCCGCGAGTTGCTCAGTCACCACTTGCCCTCGCTGCAGCGTGTCTGGCCGCGATTTCGCACCGACGACGTCTTGCGAGTGCATTGCATTCGCAACGACTACGCTTCACCTTTGTACGATCTGGCCTATGCCGACCGGCGCCCCCCTTATCAGGGATGGGTACCGGGCGTGGACATTTGTGGAATGGCCCAGGTCTACCCGGAAGATCGGAACATGTGCCACGGCATTCAGCGAGCTTCCGATTACGTGGCTACCGTTTACGGGGCAGGGGTGAACGGGCAGACGGGCAGGTATGGGGAAGCGGAGCAGGAACCTGTACTGCATGGGATTGCCTGATCCGCTCGTAATGTGCCGTACATCGAAATCGAAGGAACGGGATCGATGAACATGGATGCCTTGGAGTTGGGGCGAATGGAAACACCGTCACGCTGGCTGAAGGCTGCCGTGCTGATCCTGGTCGCCGGAACGGTGGTCGTTCTTGCCGTCAATGCGGCTACGACCACGATCTGCGAGGATGAGGCGAATGGCTTCTACCTTGCCAACAAGCCGATGCCGGAATTGCTCCAGGCCATGTCGGGCAATATCCACGAGGATCCGCCTCTTTACGACATCCTCCTTCACTGTTGGATCGGCCTGTTCCACCGCAACGTGTTGGCTCTGCGCGGCCTGTCGATCGTGTTCTGGTGCCTCATGCTCCCGGGGCTTTTTCTGGCGACTCGCCGGCTGTCCGGTGCGAAGACCGCCTGGATGGCAGTTGGAATCGCATGCCTGCTGCCGAGTCACTGGCTGTTTCCGGCGACGATGCGATGGTATTCCCTGTTCTCGTGCCTGAGCATCTGGAATCTGTATTACTTTCTGGGTGTCTACGAGCAGGCTGGGCGGGAATCTCCTCTCGACAAATCAGTTCGCAGTTGGGCCCGTGTGGTTCTGCCGTATGCCGCAACCGGAGCGGCGCTCTGGTACACCAACTATGCAGCCCCGGCACTGTTCTTCTCCCACCTGGTCGTGAGCCTAATCGGCTCGCCGAACCGCCGGCGTGTTGTCGCCGGTCTGGTGGCAGGATGGTCGCTGATCTCGATTCTGTATCTCCCGTGGGTGCCGACGTTCCTTTCGCAGACGGGTATTTCCGTCCGCACGTTTACGCCGATCCGCGTGGCCCTTTCTCTCTGGGTTCTGACGGCCGGCGAATTCTACACACCGCTGAATCATTGGCTGGCGTGCTCTGTCGTTCTGGCCGGCTTGTTGCTGGCCGTCCTGGCGCTGCGGAACCTGAAACGCTGCTGGATTCCAACACTGATTGTTGGGGTCGTGCTCATGGTCATGATCGCGTCCGGGGTGATCTGGGTGAAGCGGGTCATGTTCCTGGTGCCACTGTTGGCGATGACGATTGCGCTGGCCCTCCAGCACGGCTCGGCGATGCCTCGTTGGCTGGCAAGCGTCCGAACGGCCACGATTGCGTTGGGGTTGGTACTCACGGTTTCCTCGTTCCTGCAGATGGTTCGCCGGGAGGATTGGGTGACCTACCGGTGGTTGGATCCGATCGAGACGGCACTTCACTCGGTCAAGCAGCGCGACCCGGAGGCGATCGTTCTGACGAACTCGAATCCCGCCCTGTTCTACCTCGGGGATGAACGGGGCAAGGGGGCGTACAAGGAGCCGGCGAGACCGGGATTTCGCTTTACGGGACTCTATTTTCCCTTCGCCAGCCACCTCGTGCCGTTTTACGAGCCGCGTCTGAACACCGGCCGGACCGCCGTGTACTTGCACCACTTTGCCTACGGCGGGCCGTTGAGCGGTGTCTACAATGACGTCGTTCGGGAGATGGGCAAATTCGGATATCTTCCGGAGAAAAGCGAGGCATTCCTGGCCATGCCGGCAGAATACGTGAAGTGCCACCCGCTTGCCCGCAGCACGCCCGGCGACTGGACGGATTCCTACCGGGTCGTGCTCCTCTATTTCAGAAAACCGGACGGGGAGATCTTGCCGGACACGGCCCTGCGCACAGCATCGATTGACGATCTGCACGGGGCTCATGCCGGGGCCGGAACGAGCCTGGAGTAACGCGTGTGACCACCCAGGCGATGTTACGGCAACCTAAGGACGACCGCTGAGGATGTCGGCTCGGAGGTCCGGTGCACTCAGCAGCACTTCCCGTCGGCTCGCACCCGGCGGCACCCGCACGGTGCAGACTACTCTTTCCAAAGGTCGGCGATGGCTTGGACGGATTGGTCGACGAGGATCTGGCCGCCTTCGGGTCCGATACGGCTGCTCTGGATCACGGCGCCGTAGCCGCCGTTGCGAACGGCTCGTTCGCTGGGCAGGTAACCGCCGGAACCGGCGGTAAGTTGGACGACGAAGGTCTGCACCGCGGGACTGCGAGCTTTGATGCGGGTGCCGTAATCGGTGTAGAGTTCGAAGGGGTTCGTGGCGATCGCCACGTCGCCGAGGCGGAGCACATGGAGTTCCATTTTCTGGTTCCCCTCAGTGCCGGCTTGCTGGGCTTCATAGCGTTCGACCACCCCCGTATGCCAACGGAAGTTCCAGAGTTGAGCCGGATCATCGGCATACTTGGCCGCCTCGACGCGAGCCTCGGCCACCTCGGATTCGGTGACCTTGCGGAAGGGCAACTCGATCTCTTTCACATGATGGCGCAGCACGGCATTGCCGCGGATGTCCTTGCGGGCGCCTTCATAAGCTTCCTCCCAGCCGCCGGTGATGCGACGAGCCAGTTCCTCCAGACGGGTGATACCGCGCAGCTTGATCATCCGTTCGTCGGCTGCCACTCCGACGAGAGGGCGGGGGCTCTGATCGCCCGCCGCGCCGATACAACCGAGCACGAGCAGATCCTTGCCGTGCCGTTGGCGGAGCAACTCGCGGACCGGATGCCAGAAGTCGGCGTGGATTGCCAGGCCGCCCTCCGCTTGCTGGGCGGGACAAGGCACGTTGATCACGGTGGCGATCAAGTGGTCCGATTCGTCCCAGAAGAAGAGGACATCGAGATTGTGGTCTTCATAGCCCTCGATACTGCGAAAGTCCTCGGTGTTCGTGGCACCGTACATCTTGGCCGTGCCGTCGGCGTAGACCGCGCGGCGATTCTGGGCGACGACCGCCTGGCCCTGTCCCCAGCCGACCTTGCCGACCCGGCGTTTCTGCCAGCTTTCTACAATCGCCTCCCCGACCTTGGCAGCCATGAACTCCGTGTACTCGGCGGGCTTCATAATCTCGTCGCCATCGGGGATCGCGTAGCGGCCCTCCAGGGTAACCGGCGCGTTGTGCGTGTGCGTGGCACTGAGGACGATCTTGTTGATGTCGAAGTCGGGCAGTGCCGGCGCCACCTTGTCGCGAATCTTCTGCAGGATGCCGTCGCGGACGGCCACCAGGTCGAAGGAAACAAGGATTGCCTGGTCGAGCACCTTTTCGCCTTCGCGCGATTCCAGGGCCAAGGCCGTGGCGGTGACCGGCGACTGGACCTTGTTCGACATCCGCAGACCTCGATGACCGTCCAGGGCCACCGATTTGTCGGGTGTGATGCTGGTGGTCGCGCCCCCGATCCACAATTCGGAGGCGGGTACGGCAGAGGCCGCCAGAGTGACGGCGAGCAAGCAGGCTGCTGCGAGTCTCATGTTGGATCTCCTCATGACGGAACGGAACTTCTCGGGATGGTGCAGGCAGGAGGGGCTGTAATTCAGTTAACCGGGGAAGGTCATTGTGAGCGACTGTGAATCGGCGGCAGGAAACAGAAATATGTGACACGGAATAGAGCTAACGGCCCAGGGCTGCCAGGATCGCGTCGACTTTCTCCTCATAGACTTTCTGCCACTCCGGCGCCAGCAGGCAGTCGCAATCCTCCTGGGCGAAGCCCGTGTTCTTTCGTCCTTCCGCGGTAGGCGCGTAATAGAGGTAGCCGTTGGTGCATCCGGCAACGAAGGTGAATGGCCAGGAGGCTCGCTTCTTGATGCCGAGGCCGATCTCGACAGTCAGTTCGCCCGGGAATGTCACCAGCACGAAGTCGCCGATTCTCATGCCCATGATCTCGGCATCCACGGTGGCTTTTCCGGCGGCCACGTTATCTGCTTGATGCTTCTCGAGCAAATCCAAGTTCACCTGGAGCCGCGCAAGCTGTTCCATGGTGTGAACGTTTTCAATGTATCCTTCCATGTTCGCACGATTCTCTTCATCGAGCTTGTTCAGGTCCTCTCGGTTGAGCGATTTGTCGAGCAGATACCGGTGGCTGGCACCGGACGGGAAGTCGCCGGAGACCTTGTATTGCACGAACAAGGGGAGGAAAGTCTTGAGGTTGAGACTCGTTCCCTTCAATGACTTGAGCAGCCGGATCTGTTCGGCCTGTATCGCGGCGATCCGCGATTCCAGATCGGTTCCTCTCGGCAGTGCAACGACCTCGCTGACGACGCTCAATTCGCCGCTCTCGCTGGTCGTTATGCTCTTGAGCGCTCTCAGGGCACTGAGGCCCAGCATGTTTCCGAGCGGCTCCGCATCGCGTGGATTATGGACGTCTTTGTACTGGACGGGGTTGATGTCTCCGCCGCACCCCTGCAAGAAGAGGGCCATTGCCCCGTCGCCCAGGCAGTCCTCGATCGCTTTGGAGGCAAAGCCGGCAATATCGGCTGTGTTGCCCCGGCTCGGAACGCCTTGGATGGGATGGCAGGCGAAGTTGTAGACGACTGCCAGCGGCTGTCCGTTCATCCGGTCGATCCGGAGCAAACCAATCTCGGGGTCGACCGGCCCGATTTCCGCAACCTCTTCGTCGGGGGGAAGCGAGTACGCGTGGCGCACGTCGCTTTCGCTGCCGTCCTTCAACCTGAGCCTGCGGTTCTCCATGATCCTGTTCTCGTGCCCCCGGCCGGCGCCGACCTTGACGGGCACCACATTCTGCATTGCCTCCTTCACTGCCTGCACGGTCCGCTGCTGGATATCCGCGCACACGATCCCATGGCAATGGCTGGCGTTGACCAGCACTTGCGACGGCTGAATCTGGAGGTCCTTCTCGAGTTGCGCTCGTACGCTCGGGAGGAAGCTATTCTGGATCCGGCCGATCTCGCCGACGGCCACCGCGTCTACCGTGATGATCACCGCCGTGGTGGTATCATCCCTGAGCACCAGTGCTTTAACATACAACGGGTCATTGACAGGCCCCGCATCACGATCCGTGATGTCGACTTTGGCGACTCCGGCCTGGAGCTGAGCTGCCTCGGCGGCCAGCGGCGCAAGTACCATCGCAGCGGCAAAGGCCAGGCACGCGAATTCTCTTCTGCTCATGGGGCGATTCTCCTTCGCACGCAGTAGGCTGGAAATCGTGAGGCTTCCGGCAGCCAGCCGAGCTATCGGACCACCATTGTAACGACGCCCGACGCCGACTCCAAATTCGACCATCGTATTTGGCACGTTTGAAAAAGGGCCGCCTTGAAAGATGAGCTTCGTCCGAGGGCGCGACCGGATGAAGCAGTGACGGCGACAGCCGTCAATTCGTGGAAATACTTGACGGCCGGGGGGGCACGGGGTTATTGGTATGCACTGCGAAGATGGGCCGCCAATCGTCGATTCCGCCCACACGAGGTGGGTGGCGGCCTTTGAATTTTTCTCGGAATCGTGCAAACCATTGGCTTCGCCCAGGATTTGGAGGATACAAGTGTCAGCCTTCCTTCGTCGTCTGTTTCTCTTGAGTATGGGTCTGGCAGTTGCAGTCACGGTAAACGTGCTGGCAGTCGTGCGGGCGGAATCTTCCGCGGCGAATGCCGGCGCGGGGCAGGAGCCCGAAAAGTTGTCTCTCTGGTCCGGCCAGGCCCCTGTCGGCGATGGCCAGGCGGAGGCAGGCGACGCCTTTATCACGGTGCATCGGCCGGCTCCGGCGACGGCCAATGGGGCGGCGGTTGTCATCTGCCCGGGGGGCGGATATCGGGGACTCGTGACCGGTGCGGAGGGGCACGGGATCGCCAACTGGCTCAATGGCCACGGCATTGCGGGGATTGTGCTGGAATATCGAATGCCAGCCGGACGGGCCTTCGTGCCACTTTCGGATGCGCAGCGCGCAATCCGCACGGTTCGGTCCAATGCAAGCCAGTGGGGCATCGACCCGAACCGCATCGGCATCATCGGTTTCTCCGCCGGCGGGCATCTGGCATCCACGGCCGGCACGCATTTTGACGGCGGCAAGCCCGATGCGTCCGAACCGATCGAACGGGCAGGCTGCCGCCCGGACTTCGTGATCCTGGTCTACCCGGTCGTGACCATGGGTGTGCAGACCCACGGCGGATCCAAGCTCAGCCTGCTGGGACCCGATCCGAAACCGGAGATGGTGGAACTGTTTTCCAACGAAAAACAGGTAACCGGCCAGACGCCGCCCATGTTCCTGGCTCACGCCCAGGACGATACGGTGGTGCCACCTGTTCACAGCCGGATGCTTCACGAGGCTTTGAAGAGCCAGCATGTGGCCACGGAACTTCTGGAACTGCCCAGCGGCGGGCACGGGCTCAACGGCTACAAGGGCCCGATGTGGGACGCGTGGCAGGCCGGGTCGCTCAAGTGGCTGGCCGAGCAGAAGATGATTCCGCAAAACGACGCTCAGTGAAAGCCCAGGCAAACACCATTGCCAGGAGAAGAGTCGACAGCGAAAACTGGATGCGTTTCATGGTCTCCTCGGTAGGAAGAGGGGACATCGGATCGAGTGCATTTCCTGGTGAACGTTGATAGCATAACAGATGTTGTGGAGATTGGTCAGGGGACAGGGGCGACATGTTTTATTGGTGGTGTGAACCGGATAGTTTTGGAACGCATGCGTCTGTGATCCAAAAGCAGACTTGGGCGAGCGGGGCGGGTGTAAGTCATCTGGTAGTGCCTGGTTAGGAAGTTGTGTCGAGTCGCAAGTGTTTGCCACCCATTTT
>CAYSCH010000171.1:0-452 GCA_964429355.1 uncultured Planctomycetaceae bacterium
TCACGGCGGCTGAACGGAGCCTGCGGAGCCGCGATTTCGACCAGCGGCACGTTCGCCTGGAACTCAGTTTTGACTGGGACCGGCAACGGGTTGACGGCCGGGTCGTGCTCACGCTCATGCCGCTGGCGCCGATCAGGTCGGTAGGGCTCGATGCGGCGGAGATGAAGATCTCGGCCGTGTCGCTCGTTGGGGACTCGAACGACCCGCTGAAGTTCGTCCACCGCGGGAATCGTTTGGAGGTTGAACTGGGGTGCGAGGTGGCTGCCGACCAGGAGTTTCGGTTGGCGATCGACTACCAGGTGGTTGCCCCGAAGCAGGGCGCCCATTTTGTTCTGTCCGACGAGAAGGAGCCGGGCCAGCTCCGGATGGTCTGGACCCAGAGTGAGCCGGAGTTTGCCCGTTACTGGTTCCCGTGCCACGACCATCCGTCGGACCGATTCACGAGCGAGATT
>CAYSCH010000171.1:462-18777 GCA_964429355.1 uncultured Planctomycetaceae bacterium
AGCTACCTGGTATTATCGAACGGTGCGCTGAAGGAGAAGCGGCCAGCCGACGGGGGCAAGGTGACGTGGCATTTCGTGCAGGAGCCGGAGCACGTTTCCTACTTGATGTCGGTCGTGGCGGGCCAGTTCGAGGCGTACGAGCGCCATTGGGACGGCTTGCCGATCACGTCGTATGTTCCCAAGGGCCGGCTGGAGCAAGCGGAGCGGAGTTTCGGCAAGACTGCGGGGATGGTGGAATACTACTCCAAGTTGCTGGACTACCGGTATCCGTGGGCGAAGTATTCGCAGATCTGTGTGGACGAGTACGGCTGGGGCGGCATGGAACACACAACGGCCACGACTTTGAACCTGGACACGCTCCACGACGAGCGAGCGGATCTCGACACATCGAGCGAGGGACTCGTCGCTCACGAGCTGGCACACCAATGGTTCGGTGATCTGATCACCTGCAAGGATTGGAGCGAGATCTGGCTGAACGAGAGTTTTGCCACGTTCTTCACAACAGTATGGTTTGAGCACGAGCACGGCGCGGAGGAGGCCCTCTGGCGCAGGGCGGAAGAGGCCGAGTCGTACAAGAACGAAGACCGGGACCGCTATCGCCGGCCGCTGGTGACGTCCCGTTATGAGACGCCGCTCCACATGTTCGATCGCCACAGCTACCCGAAGGGGGCCCGGGTGTTGCACATGCTGCGTTTCGTGCTGGGCGAAGAGGCGTTCTGGCGCACGATTCGGCACTACACGCAGAAGCACGCGCTTCAATCGATCGAAACGGCCCAATTCCGGATCGCGATCGAGGAAGCCACCGGACAGGGACTGGACTGGTTCTTCGATCAATGGATCTACCACGGCGGACACCCGCAGTACGAAGTTTCCTACACCTGGGATTCCGAGCAGAAGCAGGTGGCCTTGACGGTGAAACAGACGCAGACGGTCGACGATCTGACACCCTTGTTCCGGATGCCGATCGAGGTGGCCCTGGTCACGTCGAAGGGGGAGGAGATCCGCAAGATCACGGTCGCCAAAGCAGACGAGACCTTCCGATTCGACCTGGAGGAACGACCCTTGCGGGTCGTACTGGATCCGAACGACTGGGTCCTCAAGGACATCACATTCCACAAGGACAAGGAGGAATGGATCGATCAGGGGCGAAACGACGGGCACCTGATGAGCCGCGTGCGGGCGGTGCGGGCGCTGGGCGCGATGAAGGAGGATCACGACGCTCGCAACACGCTGCTGGAGATTGCGAAGGACGACCGGTTCTGGGCTGTTCGCCAGGAGGCCGCCGGGGCGTTGGCAGGCTTCTCCGGAGATGAGGTTCGCACCGGCCTGATTGCGGCTGCCAAGGGGGATCCGAAGTCGCCGGTCCGGCGGGAGGCGGTCAAATCGCTCAGCAAGTTTGTTCACGACGACACTCAGGCTGCCTTGCGGACGATTATCAAGGAGGATGCTTCCTACGAGACGGCAGCCGAGGCGCTTCGATCGCTGGTCAAGGCAGATCGAACGGGCTCACGCGACGATTTGGTCGCAGCCCTCGGCAGGGAGAGCCACAAGGAAGTGATTCTCAGGGCGGCGGCCGACGGACTGGCGGAGATCGAGGATGCCGATGCGGTCGAACGACTCCTCGGCTGCCTGAAGGCTCCCACGACGCCCGATCGGCGGATCGCCGTACTCGAAGCCCTGGCTCGGCTCGGCGGCAGCAACGAAACCGTGCTCGATGCCATCTGTGCCGAAATGGGCGATTGCCGGCGGTCAGTCCGCAAAGCGGTTTATGAGGCGCTGGCCCGGTCGGAGAATGGGAGGGCCCTCGACGTGCTTGTCGAGCAGCGAGGCAAGGAGGATAATCCGCTGCTTGTGCTGGTGATCGACGAGAGCGTGGAAAGGCTTCGGCAGCGGCGGACCGAGGTGGGGAAACTCCGTGGCGAGGTGGAGGCGCTGAGCAAGGAGAACAAGGCGCTTGAGGGGCGGATCAAGAAGCTGGAGGCCGGGGCGGCCGAGAAGAAGTGAGCGGCCTGAAGTCTGCCGTTACGCCAGGCAGCTCTTCACGCAGAGGCCTTGCCGGGCCACAATGAAGTGACGAACGGCGAGCCCCAGGAACGAGAGACCACGGCATGATTCGCGAACAGGCGTTGGAGTATTTGAAGGCCCAGGGAGCCCGGCCGGGGGAAACGGTCCATTTCAGTTGGTTCATGTTTCGCCTGACCGAGACCGAAGGCGAACTGGACATCGAGACCCTCGATTTCAGCAGCCTGGCCTCCTACTCCAAGGATTTCGAGCTGGTCGAGCAGATCCACGCGGCCCAGGTTCAGGTGCTTCAGCAGGAACAGGTCGAGCCGGAATTCTGCAACCTGCGTCAATGCGCGATCTGTTCCAAGTCGTATGCCGCCGGTTCTCCAAAGGCGTTCCTCAGCCGCATCGCCCCGGCCCATGAAGCCGAAGCCGGCTGGTACGTGGGTGTGGCCGACGATCCGCTGGACCTGGATGATCGCCGGAACTTGAATGTGAAGAGCCTTTACGAGATCAGCATCCGCGACCGGCGTTTTCTCCCCTTCTGGCTCCTGCCCCCCGGCTTCCGAGTGGCCTTTGGAGGAAAAGAGCCCGAAATCGTAAGGGAGTGACCGCCTGGCCGGATTCGCCGGAATTCGGCCTCTCCAGGGCCGAGATTCAAATCCCGAATGACATACTGGAACGACGAAGCACAAAGCACGACGGCAAACGGCATCGCTCTCTCTCCATTCGTGCTTCGGGCATTCTGGTTTCCATCGTCCTTTGACTTTCGCCGTTCTCGACATTCCCTCCTGGACCTTGGTGACGGAAAATGACCAATCGCGACCGTTTTCTCGCCGCCCTTTCGCGCCGTCAACCCTCGGACCACCCTGTCTTCGGCACGGGTACCTCGATTGTCTGCCGAGAGCTGATGGACCGCGTGGGAGCGTGGTTTCCCGAGGGGCACACCGATGCCGAGAAGATGGCCGCCCTCGCCATGGCGGGCCACACGGAACTGGGCTTCGACGTGGTCATGCCGCTGTTCTCCGTTTGCCACGAGGCGGCAGCCATGGGGTGCCGTGTGGATTGGGGTTCAACCGATCGGATGCCCGAGAGCGGGCCCCCGCTCTTCAGACGGTCCGACGAGATCCGCATCCCCAGCGACCTGCTCACACGGCCGGCATGCGCCGTGCCCCTGGAGGCAATTCGCCTCCTCAAGATGCGGCTGGGAGACCATGCAGCCGTGTGCGGAAAGGTGTTTGGACCCTGGACGCAGGGCTACCATTTGTTCGGAGTCCAGAACTTCCTCATCGGAACCCTCGACGATCCGGACGACACGCGGCGGATCCTCGAGCGGCTCATGCCGGTCACGATCCAGTTCGCCAAGGCCCAGATCGAAGCCGGCGCCGACTGCCTGCTGCTGGCCGATCATGCCACCCGCGACCTCTGCAGCCCGCGGGCTTATGCCGGGTTCCTCAAGGACGTGCACACCCGGCTGGCCGAGGCGATCCCTTGCCCCCTGATCCTCCACATCTGCGGCAACACGAGCGACCGGATCGGCATGATCGCCGAGACGGGCCTGGATTGCTTCCACTGGGATACCAAGACCGGCACACCGAACCGCGTCCGCAGTCTGGCCGGCGACCGGCTCGCCCTCATGGGCGGCATCAGCAATCTGAAATTGCTGCAGAGCACTCCCGACGTGATCCGCGCCGATGCCGAGTCGGCTCACGCGGCCGGGATCGACGTGGTGGGACCCGAATGTGCCATTTCGCTTCTGACACCGCTCGAGAATCTGAAGGCCGTGGTTGGGGGACCGGCAACAGGAGCCATTCCTCGCGGCTGAAAAAACTCCGGTCGCAGATCCTCAACCGGGCCGTTAAGAATCGATTCGTTGGGTCGGCGGCAGGGCAATCGAAGGTGGCTGCGGCTCTGGAGCCTCAGAGAACGGCCGGGGTATTCATCTCTGCAGCCGCCATGATGCCGTGCTCCGTCAATCCTTCAACTGAAAGAGCCGCGACAGGGCTTCCGCCAGCGCGCTGGGGATCCCGTGACGCGATTCATCGCGCAGGGACTCCAGAGGAGGATGAAGGAGCTTGTTGACCAGGCGATCGAAAGCCTGGCGGATTTCGTTCTGCTGGTGCTCGTCCAGTCCGGGCAATTTGTGGAAGAGCCGCTGCAGTTCGTCTTCTTTTGGCTTCTCCCATCCCTGGCGAAGCCGCTGAATGACAGGCCCCGTCGCTCGGTGGTGCAGATCGGCCATAAACCGGCCCGCCTCGTGCTCGATGATCTTTCTTGCGGCTGGAAGCTGCTTGTCGCGAGCCTTCCGGTTCTGCTCGCATGCGGCGCTCAGGTCGTCGATCGAGTACAGATACACTTCCGCGTGATTGGCGATCTCGGGGGCAAAATCGCGAGGAACCGCCAGGTCGAGGATGAACAGCGGACGCTGCTCCCGGGCGGCTTCGATCCGGTCGAAACGGGCTGAGGTGACAATCGGTTCGTCGGCCCCGGTCGTACTCACAACCAGATCCGCCTCGGTGAGGGCGGCGTCCAGATCGGTCCAGTCCAGCGCACGACCCTCCCAGCGGCCGGCAAGCTCCGCCGCTCGGCAGGCACTGCGATTGATCACGGCTATGTTGCGGACCCCTTCATCGCGAAGGTAGCGGATCGTCTCTTCCGCCATCTCGCCCGCACCGATCACCAGGGTCATCTTGTCTTCGAACCGCTCGAAAATCTGCCGGGCAAAATCGGCAACCGCCACGCTCGGAATGCTGACCCGGCGCTGATGAACGGTCGTTTCCCCGGCAACCCGCCGCGCCGCCTTGATAGCGGCCTGGAATGCCGCGTGCGTCAACGGGCCTGCCACCTGCTCGTCCGTTGCCAGCTTGTAGGCCTGCTTCACCTGCGAGAGAATCTGCGCTTCGCCCAGCACCATGCTGTCGAGACTCGACGCGACGGTGAACAGGTGACGGACGGCGTCTGCCCCGTCGAGGCTGTAGAGATACTCGGCCACTTCCTCCCGCGCCACGCCGCGCGAACCGGCAAGAAACTCGGCGATGTCCTCGGTGCAGAGATCCACCTCCGTTTCCGACGCCGCGTAGAGTTCCGTGCGGTTGCAGGTCGACAGGAGCACGATCTCGCAGTTCGAGTACCTCTCGCGCCACTGGACGAGCGCAGCGCGTGCCTGGCCGTTGCTGAAAGCGAGGCGTTCCCGTACCGAGAGGGGCGCGTTGTGGTGGCTCACGCCCACGACCTGCAGCTTCATTCGGTCGTCCCTCCTTCCTCGGAGGTCGCAATCAGGGACGGAGCCGCCGGCGGGCCGACGTCGTGCTGGACTCGGAGCTTGCGATGTTCCGTATCGAAGAAAAACCCGATCGTCAGCAGACAGATGAGGAAGACGAAGCTGAGAACCGTCAAATAGGCCACCTTGCGGCCTTTCCGCACCGGCTTGTAAAAGGTGCTCACACCGCCCGACACGACCAGCCAGCAGAACATGAAAACCGTGGCCAACACCACTGGATCCGTCCAATCCAGCCGGCTGCCTTCGCTTTGGATGTAGATCATGTTCAGAATCACCCCCGCCAGGATGCCGACCCCAAGCAGTACCATGGCAACTCCGACCGATCGACTGTTCAGGTCCTGGAGCCCCTCCAGGCTCGGCAGCCGGCGCCCCCGGGCTGGCGGCAGTTTCTTCTTCAGCCGCCGGGCCTGGGCCAGGTACATCAAACCGGCCGCAAACCCCACGAGCACAGCCACGGTGGCCAGCATGAGCGATGTGCCGTGCACGATACCCCAGACCAGAAGGGCCGGACGTCGTTCGAACGGGGTAGGGTCGGCCAGCCAACTTCCCGCCGCCACCAGCCCGAGAACCAGGGGCAGGAGGAACACGCCGAACGCGTTGTTGCGATGGTAGGCGGTCAGGTACAGATAGAACCCCGCCAGGATCCAGGCCGCCACCATGTACCAGTCCTGCTCGCTCGACAGCGGGTAACCCGATGCCGAGGCGGCCCGCTCGGCAAGGTAAATCGTATGGGCAAGGAGTCCCGCGGCGGCGAATCCGAGCATGATCGCCCCCCGGATGCCGCTTCGAAACAAGAGGCGGCTCAGTTCCAGAAGCAAGACCACGGAGTAAGACGCTGCAAAACAGGTGATACTAACGCCGGACATCGATCAGTGACACGGGGCGGGGTGTTGAAATGCCGCGGGAACCGGCGATCTGTGTTGCGTTGTGACCGGGCCTTCTCCGGCCGCTGGGTGCGGAAAAGATCCCAAACCGTATTGTAACCGTCCGCCGGTCCGGTTGGTAGCGAATCTGCGTGCAATCGCGGAAGCGGGAAGGAACGTAACCCATGGCCGCAACAAGGGTAATAGCTGCCGGAGCCTTGCCGGAAAGCGTGTGCGCCTCCATACTGAGTGCCTTGGGATGGCGGTGGATGGCCAGAATTCGTCGCATTTCCGCCCGTCACCCCCGTCACCCACCGCCCGGAAAGAATGGATGCTGATCCGATGAGCCTCGAACTTGTCTTGACCCCCGCAGGCAGGCTCAGCCTGATCGACACTCCCGACGACCAGGCCGATCTCGGTGCAGTGCGGCTCGACGCCGCCCAGGCACGGGCGATTTCGAAGGCCTTTGCCTCCGGCCACGCGGAGGGACTGTTCCACCTGGCCGCTCGGCATTCGGGAGGGGCACTCACGCCTCCGCTGGCGTTCTGGAAGGATTACGCGGCCATCTATCTGACGGAACTGTGCCACCTTCCTGAAGGGAGCTCAGCCCAGATCGAACCGGTTCCGCCCCCTGAGGCATCCAAATTGTCGGAGATCCTCCGAGGCGCTCCACCGATGCGGGGCGCCGAGTACCTGGGCGAGGAAGTGCTGGTCCGCATCTGGCAAGACCTTGATGAGTCTGTGCGCCAGCAGATCGCGTCGGCCGGGCAGGGATTGTCGGCGTTTCTCAAGGAGCAAGCCCCACTGTGGCATCAGGTTGGGCGGGTCTGCTTCCACCTGGCGGAGAACCGCAACGACCCCGATTACCCCTTTGCCTTTCTGGCAACCTACGCGCCCAGCGTCGGACGCAGCGCAAAGGTCCAGTATCAGCCCTTGAGCCGGGCACTGCAGGAATATGCGGGCGCCAAGAACAAAAACGCCCTGATCAAGCTTCTGTTGCCGGTTCACGAGGCGTCGCAAAAGAGCCCGTTCGTTCGCGAGCTTGTCGAGTCCGGCGATCTCTATCAGCCGCTGGCATGGACACCGCGGGAGGCCTACCGGTTCCTTACCCAGATGCCCCTGCTGGATGAGTGCGGCGTGCTGGTCCGCCTGCCGGACTGGTGGAAGAAGCGCCCACGACCGCGGGTGAGCGTGACGGTCGGTGACAAGAAGCAGAAGCGGTTCGACGCCGGCACGATGCTCGATTTCAGGGTGGACCTCGCCCTTGGCGACGAGAAGCTGACGGAGGCCGAATGGAAACAGCTTATGAAGGCCGACGAAGGGCTGGTCCTGCTGCGCGGCCAATGGGTGGAAGTGGATCGCGAGAAAATGGCCGAGGCCCTGGACCACTGGCGCAAGGTTGATGAGGAGGCGGCCGAGGGGGGCGTTTCGTTCGTCGAGGGAATGCGATTGCTCGCAGGAGCCAATCTGGACGCCACTGACCAGAAAAGCGACGATGTCCAGCGCGAGTGGTCTTTCGTTCAAGCCGGCAAGTGGCTCGGCGAGATCCTGGCAGACGTTCGCAACCCGGAGAATCTCGATTCTGCCGGAGTCGGCAGCCGCCTCGCGGCTACGCTGCGCCCCTATCAGCAGACGGGCACGGCGTGGCTCCAGTTCATGTCGAGGCTTGGACTGGGGGCGTGCCTGGCCGACGACATGGGCCTGGGTAAGACGATCCAGGTTCTCGCCCTGCTCACAGCCGGGAGTCGGAAGGAGAACCAGCCGCCGTCGCTGCTCGTCCTGCCGGCCTCGCTTCTGGGCAACTGGCGAGCGGAAATCGCCCGGTTTGCACCCTCCCTGCGCCCCCTGTTTTTGCACCCTTCCGAGACTTCCAAGGAGCGGATGGCCGAAATTGCCGGCGATCCGCGCCGGGCCCTTGCCGACGCCGACGTGGTGCTGACGACCTACGGAATGCTGTTGCGGCAGCCGTGGCTCCTCGACGTTGACTGGCGGCTGGTCGTGCTCGACGAGGCTCAGGCGATCAAGAACCCCACCGCCAACCAGACCCGGATCGTCAAGCGGCTCAAGGCGCAGTCGCGGATCGCCCTGACGGGCACGCCCGTCGAGAATCGACTTGCCGATCTCTGGTCGCTCTTCGATTTTCTCTGCCCCGGCCTGCTCGGTTCCCAGAAGAAGTTCAAGG
This sequence comes from uncultured Planctomycetaceae bacterium, assembly GCA_964429355.1. Classification (GTDB taxonomy): domain Bacteria; phylum Planctomycetota; class Planctomycetia; order Pirellulales; family Thermoguttaceae; genus JAAYAY01. The sequence continues at coordinate 8,792 of CAYSCH010000171.1, forward strand.
AGTTCGTCAAGCGTCTGAACGAGCGTCAGGAGGGGCGATATGCTCCGCTGCGAGGGCTCGTGCAGCCTTACATCCTCCGCAGGCTCAAGACCGACAAGCGGATCATCAGCGATCTGCCGGAGAAGACGGAAGTCCGCGCCTACTGTTCTCTGAGCAAGCGGCAAGCCACGCTTTACTCCAAGCTGGTCGAGGAGATGGCCCAGGCCCTGGAGAAGCTCGAGGGGATCCAGCGCCGCGGGCTTGTCCTGGCCTACCTGATGCGGTTCAAACAGCTCTGCAACCACCCCAGCCACCTGCTGGGCGACGGCCGGTTCGACGCCTGCGAGAGCGGCAAGTTCCAGCGGTTGGCGGAGATCTGCGAGGAGATCGCCGAGCGGCAGGAAAAGGTGCTGGTCTTCACCCAGTTTCGCGAAATCACCGAGCCGCTGTCGCGGTTCCTGGCGTCGCAGTTCGGACGAACGGGCCTGGTCCTCCACGGCGGCACGGCGGTGAGAAAACGCAAGACCTTGGTGGACCAGTTCCAGCAGGAAGGCGGTCCGCCGTTCCTGGTCCTGTCGCTCAAGGCCGGCGGTACAGGGCTCAACCTGACGGCCGCCTCGCACGTGATCCATTTCGACCGCTGGTGGAATCCGGCGGTCGAAAACCAGGCGACCGACCGGGCGTTTCGTATCGGCCAGCAGCGCAACGTGCTCGTTCACAAGTTCGTCTGCCGCGGAACTGTCTAAGAGAAGATCGACGCTCTGATCGAGGAAAAGACCCAACTGGCGAGCGACCTGCTGGAAGGCGGTGCGGAAAAGATGCTTACGGAAATGACCGATTCGCAACTGATCGAACTGGTGGCCCTGGACGTCAGCCGGGCCCTGGAGTAAGTGACAATCGTTGGACAGATGGAATTGCGGATCGGCAAGAACCATCACCTTGTAGAAAAGGAGTCTCTGGTATGGCATGGTATGGTGATTGGAGGCCCTATGTGCCGGTTGCCAAGCGGCGTCAGCAGGCCAAACGCGAAATGGATGCCCTGCGCAAGAAGGGCATGAACGTCGAGCCCGTTACGATCGACGGCCGGAAGATCGCCAAGACTTTCTGGGGCGAGGCCTGGTGCGATCATCTCGAATCGTTCAGCGACTTCGCGAACCGGTTGCCGCGAGGCCGTACCTACGTGCGGAACGGATCGGTCTGCCACCTGGCGGTCAGCCGCGGCAAAATCGTGGCCAAGGTGGCCGGGTCGGAGCTCTACAATGTAACCATTCGCATCAAGGAACTGCCGGGCACGAAGTGGAAGGCCGTCAAGCAGCGCAGCGCCGGCCAGATCGGCTCCCTGCTGGAATTACTCCAGGGACGGCTCTCCGACCACGTCATGGAAGTGGTGACGCATCGGAAAGAGGGGCTCTTTCCTCTGCCCGGCGAGATCTCCTTCGACTGCGACTGCCCTGACTGGGCCGACATGTGCAAGCATGTGGCGGCGGTGCTCTATGGGGTCGGCTCGCGACTGGACGACAAGCCCGAACTGCTGTTCGTATTGCGAGGAGTGAATCACGAGGAACTGATCGATGCGGATGCCGAAAAGGCGGTGTCGACCGTGACCGGCGGCGGCAAGTCCCGGCGGCTATCAGCGGGCAGCCTTTCCGACGTGTTCGGAATCGAAGTGGATACGGGGCCGTCGACCGAGCCCCCCGCAAAGGCCCGAAAGAAGAAGCGTGCAGCCGGCCCGAAGGCTACCAAGACGGGAGGAAGCGGGAAAAAGACCGCCAGCCCCAAAGGGTCCGTGGCGGTCAAGAAGAAGGCAGTGAAGAAGACTGCCCGCAAGACGGCCAGGAAGAAGGCTGTGAAAAAACTTGTGAAGGAGAAAACGGCCTGAAAGTAAGTGGCCCGCCGTGAGCTGACCCGAGTCCCGGGCCAAGGGAGCGGATCTCCGCCCCTTGGAAGGGCAGTGGGCTCCCCGTCGCGAGCCGTTTCGCCTCGTCTCGGCCGGGAGGCGGCCGTATAATGGAATTGGTGCCCCTCCCGTTTGAGAAGCCCGGACACAACGCGGGAGCCTTCCCAGAGGGCGGAAAACAGCCGAGGCGCCATTGGTTTACTTTCGGGCACTATTGTTTTCTTTTTGAGGCTTGACGATGTCGCAGGTTTTCGAGCAGTCGCTCGCAGATTCGGCCCAACTGCTTTCCTATCAATCGCTCGACGATTCCGTGCTCACCGAGCGGATCCAGGGGATCCGCCGCGAGTTGGGCTCGAGGCTGCTGATTCTGGGGCACCACTATCAGCAGGATGAGGTGATCGCCCTTTCAGACCTGCGCGGCGACAGCTACAAGCTGAGCGAGCTGGCGGCCTCCAATACGGAGTGCCGGGCGATCGTTTTCTGCGGCGTCCACTTCATGGCGGAAACGGCCGACATCCTGGCGAATCGGCCCGAACGGCTTGCCCAGCGCGGCGGCGAGCGGATCCCCGTGGTGCTGCCCGACTTGTCGGCCGGATGCTCGATGGCCGACATGGCTGAGGTCGAACAGGTAGAGGACTGCTGGGAGCAGCTCTCGGCGTTGATCGATGTCGAGGACGTGATGCCGGTGACGTACGTGAACTCGGCGGCGTCGCTGAAGGCCTTTTGCGGCCGCCACGGCGGGATCGTCTGCACGTCGGCCAATGCTCGGCCCGTGCTCGAGTGGTCTTTCGCCCAGAGGCGGCGGGTGCTGTTTTTCCCGGATCAGCACCTCGGCCGAAACACCGCCTTGCGGATGGGTGTGCCGATCGGCCAGATGCCGGTCTGGGATCCCCATGGCGAGGAGCTGGGGGACAATACCGAGGAAGCGATCCGGTCGAGCCGGGTGATTCTGTGGAAGGGGCACTGCAGCGTTCACCAGATGTTTCTTCCCCAGCATGTGGCCGCCTTCCGCGACCGTTACCCGGGGATCAAGATCATGGTCCACCCGGAGTGCATGCAGGAAGTGGTCGACATGGCCGACGAGATCGGCTCCACCGGCGCGATCCTTCGCGCCGTGAGGGAGGCCCCGGCGGGAACGAAATGGGCCATCGGGACCGAACTGCACCTGGTCAACCGGCTCAAGCACGAGCATCCCGAGCAGGAGATCCACTTTCTTTCCCCGACCGTCTGCATGTGTGCGACCATGTATCGGATCGACCTGCCGCACCTCTGCTGGTCGCTGGAGAAGCTGGCCGCCGGCACGCCCGTCAACGTGATTCGCGTCGACGACGAGACCGCCGCCGACGCCCTCAAGGCACTCGAGCGGATGCTGGACTTGAAGTAGGACTATCGGTCTTCGCTGCTTCGAGATCGATCTCGATCGCCCCGATCGCTGCTTCGGCGGCGCGCTGCACGTAGTCGGTTACGAGCCCTTCGGTATCGACGTCCTTGTCCGGCGGTACCGCTCGTTCGTGCAGCATCGGCAGGGCGTCCTTGGCCGACGCGCCGATTGCGCCCAGTGTTTCAGCGGCCTGACCCTGGTGGAGGAATCCTCCCTTGTCGAGAATGCGGATCAGAACGGGGATCGTTGACAGAATCGCCTGCGACTCTCGGCCGACATCCGGATCGATCTTCATCACGGTACGCGCCGCGGCGAGACGTGACCTGTCGGAGCGGTTTTCCGAGGCAGCCACTTCCAGCAAATTCGGTAGCGCAGCGCGCGCGGGGCCGCTTGCCCACCAAAGGGCACTTGCCGCATGTTCCACCACCTGCTCGTTTCCCGTTGTGACCGCCTCGGCAAGGGAGGGAACCGCAGGGCGCCCGATCCGATTCAGGGTGACACTCGCGGAGATTGCGATGGCCGGGTCTTCGTGGCCCAGCAGTTCGACGAGGCGTGGAACAGCGGGGGCTCCTATGGCCTGAAGGGTGGCAATGACTGGGAGGCGTGTCGGCGACCCCATTGGGGAGAGCAGCGGCACAAGATCGTCGATGACTCTCGGGCCGAATCGGGCCAAGGACTTCCCAGCCGAATCAGCCATGGTGCGCCATTCCTGGCGGCCTGCGTTTCGATCGTGACGTGTCGGCCCTCTCTCGGGCGGGTTTCTGAGAACTGCCAGCAAGGCATCCAGAGTCGCCTGGCTTGGTGCAGCACACGCGCCGATTGCAGAAGCGGCGCCAGCCCGCACGGCAGGCTCCACGTCGCCCTGCATCATCTTCACGAGTTCCGCTTCGATCCGTTTGTCGCCGAATCGGTACACATCACGGTCCATTGCACGGGCCATACAAAGTCGATATTCGGCGGCATCGTGCTGCAAGAGTCGCATGATGGTCGAAGCCGCGGAATCGCCCATGCTTACGAGCAGGCTCAGGCACATGGCACACATTATGGGTTCGTCCCCCTCGACGATTGCGTTGTACAAGGCCGTCGCCATCCCCTGCTTCGCCTCTTCGGGCAGAACGTCCCGAGCGCCGGGCTTCATCCGCTCAAGGGTGATTGCCGCCATGAACACGTGGTCTTTCTTGCTCAACTGCTGTGTTATGAGCGGCAACGCATCTTCCGCTTCAGGCCCCATGGCTTCAAACAACGGGTAGAACATCTCGATGGGTGTGCCGGATTCGATGTGTTCGATTGCGAGGGGAATCATCTCCTTTCCCCGTAGCACTAATTCTGGCTGAACGGCCAGACGTTGCTCCTTCCCCGTGGCGGAAGCGTACTCCGCGATCAGTTCCTGCGACGACTTGTCCTGGAAGAGCGGAAACGGGGTATCGGAACGAGCAAAGCGTGGCTCGGTGCCGCCGTTGATCTCCAGCAGCCAGTCATAGATCTCCCTCGTGCCGCAGATTGCCGCATGGCGGACCGCGGTGATGCCCCCCTTGTTTGGCAAATCCAACCGGGCCCCGGCTCGGACGAGCAACTTGACAATCTCGAGATCCCTGTGATCCGAGAGACTGAACAGCGGTGTCTCGCAAGTCTCGTTTTCTCTGGCGTTCGGGTCGGCTCCCGCTTCGAGAAGAAGCTGCACGATCTTGTGCTCCGTTGCGAGGTGAAGGGCGGCGTACCCTCGGCTGGAGGCTGCATTCACGTCGGCGCCCCGTTGAAGCAGCATCTGGACGAGTTCCGGGTGCCGACTGTTGGCTGCATCGGCGATGCCGGCATCGGGAGAAACACCCGCGTCGAGCAGGAGCTTGGCGCTTTCGGTTCGGCCCAAATAGCACGCCCGTACCAATGCCACGTCCTCGGGCTTGGCGCCTGCAGCGAGCAGCATCTCGATCGCCTGGGGACTGGGAGAGCTCGCTGCCTCGAACAGCACGGAACACCCCGACGCGTCTCTGGCGTTGACGTTTGCGCCATGGTCGATCAGCACACGCATCACCTCGATGTGTTCGCGGTCAGCGGCGCGGTGCAACGGAGTGCGGCCAGCATCATCGACGGAGTTGGGGTCCGCACCTCGTTCGAGCAGATCAACAACGGCTTTGACTTCTCCGTGGGCGCTACATTCGACCAGAACGTTTTCTTCTTTCCCCGGTTTTACAGGCAGAGTTTCCGGAACTCCGGTTCGAGTTTCCTGGGCTCCAACCGTGCGTGCCAAGCTGGCGAGGAGAACCAGGAACAGTGCCTTCGAGCAAGCGAGCGTAAGACTCCTGGGCATTGTCTTCCTCCAATGCGATGCTTGGGTCGCAACTTCGCCCTCACTGGGGAGCGAGCAGCCTGATCGTTACCTTCTCGATCTTTCCTTGGAAGTCTTGCGGGCCCTGGTAGGGGCCGACCGGGTCGCCGCCGTCACGGCCGACGGTGAGCCCGTCGGCGGGAGTGGCAATGGGGCCGGGGGATTTCACGCTCGCAACCACTTTGCCGTCCACACTCAGGACGATCTCGCCCGTGATCGGAACCTGAACCGCAAGGGTGCACCGGGCTGCCGGTAACGTCTCCTGGCCGGTGAGCGTGGTCAACTTGCCCTTGTGACGCATGCTGAAGGACGGCTTGCCCCGCTCGACATAGAGCGTGTAGCCGTGGGTCACGCCCCCCTGGGCGACGATTACACCATCGCCCACCGAACCGAGTTGCGCCTCGACGGAAAGCGATTTTCCGCCTGTCTGCGGTGCGTCTGCCCTGGCCAGCGCGGCACCGCTGCTCAACTCGAAGTGCGTCTTCTTGTTGGCCTTGTTGGCTGCCCGCTTCTCAGCGCCCCAGGGCCACGGCCTGGCTTTGGTGTGAATCGCCAATGCTTCCCAGGCCGCGGCCATCTTTTCGACGCGGTCGGGCATCTCGGCGGCCAGGTCGTGGAGTTCCGTCCGGTCGGCCTCCATGTCATAAAGTTCCCAGGCAGTGGTCTGGCCCGACGCCATGTTGCCTTTGCGGACGATCTTCCATTTGCCGTCGCGAAGGGCGCAGTTGGCTTCGTGTTCCCAGAAAATGGGATTCTTGCGCAGCAGCTCGCTGCCGGTAAACGACGGACGGAGGCTCACGCCTTCCAGCGGTGTGATCGGCTCGCCGCCGAATTCGGCCGGGTAGTCGACTCCCCCAAGGTCCACGCAGGTGGCCATGATGTCGATCAGATGCCCCGGCTGACCCTCCAGCTTGCCGCGGCGGTTGGCGGCTATGCCCTTGGGCCAGTGAACGATCAGCGGCGTGGAGATTCCACCTTCATGGACCCAGTGCTTGTACTCGCGGAAAGGAGTGTTCGAAGCGTTGGCCCAGGAGAGCCCGTAGCCGAGGAACGTGTCGGCCGGACCGGGCATGACGCCCCGACCCTGCCGGACAGCCCTCCCCTCGCGGCTCCGCTGCGGAATCATGTCGCGCTGCAGCTCGTCCGGCTTCATCGGCTCGATCTTTTCCGGATCGGCCTTGCAAGTGATCTTGTTGCCCCGGCCCATGGGTTCGGCACAGCCGCCGTTGTCCTGGAGAAAGAAGATCAGGGTGTTGTCGAAACGTTCGGTTTCCTTCAGCGCCATGACGATCTTGCCGATCCCCTGGTCCATCGAGTCGATCATGGCCGCGTAGACCTCCATGAGGGCGATTTCCCATTCCTTATCGGGAGCGTCTTCCCAGGCGGGCGAGTCGGTGTCGCGAGGCGTCATGCCCCAGGCCGGGTCGATGAGACCCAGCTCCTTGGCCCGCTCATAACGGGCGGCGCGAATCGCGTCCCAGCCCCGGTCGTAGACGCCGTCGTATTTCTGGATGTCGCGCTCACGGGCGTGCATCGGCCAGTGGGCGGCAGTGAAGGCCACGTACATGAAGAACGGCTTGTCGCCATGATCCCTGGCGTGATCGCGCACAAACTGGGCGGCATGGGCGCTGATCGCGTCGGTGTAGTAGAAGTCGGGCGAGTCGGGAGCGATCTGCTCGTTGTCGCTGGTCAGCGAGTTGGGGTCGTAAAAGCTGCCGGCGCCGTGGATCGTGCCGAAATAGCGGTCAAAACCTCGCTGGAGCGGCCAGTTGAGCTTGTCCTTTTCACCTTCCGGCCGGGTCTTGCTGGTAACGTGCCATTTGCCGGTGGCGTAGGTCCGGTAACCGCCGAGCCGCATGGCCTCGCCAATAGTGAGGCAGTTGCGGTTCAGTCCCGAGGTATAGCCTGCCAGTCCCTGGTCGCCGAGCATGTGTCCAACGCCGGCCTGGTGGGGGTAAAGCCCGGTCAGCAGCGACGCCCGGGTGGGGCAACAACGGGCCGTATTGTAGAACTGGGTGAATCGCAGTCCGTCGCGGGCCAGCCCGTCCAGCACGGGCGTCCGGATTTCGCTGCCATAGCAGCCGAGATCGGAAAATCCCATGTCGTCCGACAGCACGACGATGATATTGGGCCGGTCCTGGGCAGCCAACGGGCCGGCACCCAGCAAGACGCCGGCCAGGCCAAGCAGAGTCGTGATACGGTTCATTGCGGAGACTCCGGGTAGGGTTTGTTTCCGTTTGGCACGTGGGCCACTGGCAACCTGTCTTTGAAGGAGAACAGGTACCCTCCATCTTGTGCGGACCATGGGTCGGCACACAACCTCTGGGTGCCTGGACCCCCTTTCCCAGGCAACTTCTCACCCATGCCCCCCATTTCGTTCCATCGACAGCTTGGGGTGATCTTCGAGGAACTTCATGATATCCCATCGCAGAGACGGCAGGCAAGCAACATGGCGTCCCGCCATCGCCGCGTCGTCTCGGCTCATGGATCCTCAGGGGGGAATCCCATGAGGGGCGACCGGGCAGGGCCCAATCTTTGTACCTATGTACAGTTTTTTTGCCATCTCCACCTGCAATAATTCCCGTCACCGGGGGTGGATCCAAATGGCGTTGCGTGATTCCCGGAAGAAATTGCGGCAAGGCGATCAGGAGCTCGATGGGCCGGGACGGGCAGAGTTCGCAAGCAAAACACGGACGCAACCTGAGCGCGGGGCAAGCCCACGCGGCTATCTTCAGGACGACAATTTTTCTGCGAATCACGCAAGGCTGTTCAGAGGCAGTTTTCCGTTGGGAAGTCTGGGGACGCGGCGACCATTCATGCGGGGACCCATGGAAGGCACGTGAACGGCGCGAAGGAAGGCAACTTTGTAGATTCCAAATTACCCCAACTTCAATTCAGGAGTCGCACGCATGAAGAAACTGTGTTTGCTCGCCGTCGTGTTTTCCGCATTGGCAGGGCAACAGGCTGATGCGGCCATCGATCTGACCGTGAGCAGCGGCTTTGGTATCGTCAGTGCGGAGAACAACGTGGGCGGTTTTGCCGCGGCTGTCACGAGCTCGGATTTCGCGTCCTTCTCCTTCAGCGAGACAATCCAGGCGCCCGTTGATTCGGCAAACAGTACCGCCACCTTCAGTGCATCCAGTCTCGCCAACGCAGTGCAATTTGATATTCAGGCTGTCACGCAGAATGTCGGCGCGGGGGGCCGTTCCGCGTATGCACAATTGGTCTTGGACATAACACTGAACGAGCCGGTCAATTATCTCTTCTCCGCCCAGTACACGGGGACTGCTGAGGATAGTGGGGATCAATTCCTTCTCGAAGGCTTCATCTTCGACGGCAGCCCTTTTGTCTACCACGAGTCCGACGCTGGCGCGGCCAACGCTGTCGATTTTGCTTTGAACCAGGTCCAGGACGGCAACCAAGGTGGATCTGTCACCGGATCTCGTACGGGCACGCTCGGACCAGGAATCTACCTGTTCTCCTTGTGGTTCCAGTTGCAGGACGACCTGGACCTTACGGGCGCCCAATCGGCCAGCGGATCCGCTCAAATCCTGCTCACCCAGGCGGCCGCCACCGTCCCCGAGCCCGCCTCCGTCGCCCTTTGGGGCGGACTCGGCGCACTTGGCCTGCTCGGAGCCCGAAGGCGAAAGCCAACGGCATAGCTCCAGGCGGCCGAGGCATCTATGGGCGAGTCTGGTTCGTGGTCAGGTTGCTCGTTGCCCGCCCCCGACGGGACGCCAGAAGAAGGCACGGTCCCAGAGAGCCCTAAATGGCCTTGTATGATTCCCAGAGGGAATTGCGTCAAGGCAATCAGGAACTCGATGGGCCGGGAGTGACAGGACTGGCGGGCAAAACACGAAGGCAACCCGAGCGCGGGGCAAGCCCACGCGGCTATCTTCAGGACGACTATTTCTCAGGGAATCACGCAAGGCCCTTTAGACGACAAGTAAGGCAAAGGAATCGGCGCTGATTACGGCTTCGCTTGTTTCTTCGCGAGGCGTTCCTGCGTCAAGAAGTGAAGCACGCGGTCTTGATTGGATTGTACGTGAATCAAGGTAAGGACCGGGGACTGGTGGCCCTGAACGAGCGTGAGAGGCAACCACGGTGGGCCAGTCTACTTGTTTGACAGTGCCTGACCAAGGTTCAGAAACGTGGGCGGCAAGCCACCTCGCCGTGGCGCGATTGGGCGAGGTGGCCTGATGTACGCTATGCTAATTGTCAAAGAACAAAGGGCGGGAAAGGAGCACGGAGCAAGGAGCAGGGAGCAGGAGACGGGAGTCAGGAGTCAGGAGTCAGAGGACGGGGGGACGGGGGACGGGTAAAAATGTGTTCTTGGTGGTGTGAAGTGGATAGTTTTGGCACGCATGCTTATGTGATCCGAAAGTAGACTTGGGCGAGCGGGG
>CAYSCH010000172.1:0-18759 GCA_964429355.1 uncultured Planctomycetaceae bacterium
TTAAGTCACCGAGGACGGAGCGAAGAAACTCCGCGAGGCCATCCCTGGCTGCGAGATTCTGTCTGGGGATCCGGAGCAGAAGTGAGGCGACAAGGCAGCCGCTTGTCAAGGCGATTGGGCGGATCGCGGCCCGACCCGACCACCCCGAAGTCCGACGTCTCCTGGCCGAGCAGAACGTCTGGTTCGTCACCGGTGTATTGGCGGGGTTCGCCGAGGCCGACGCCCCCGGGGTCCAAGACCATCTTGTTCGATTCAACGACCCACGCCAACCGGCCGTCGTTCGACACGAGGCGGGAGGGATTGCGAAAAGCAGGTTCCGATAGACTGGGAGTGCGAGGACTCGCCATCGCTTTCACTTGAGACACGTATCCCAATGCGGTTTCACACCGCCACCGCGAACCCAATCGTCCATCCCCGTGTCCCATCTCAAGACACAGGATCACCGTCTGATCCCACACGGCATGCCGCCCTCCAAGGAGACCGAGAAATGCGATACCACCCCTCCTCTGCCGCATTCCTCGGCTGCGGTTCCGCCAGATGACGTGTGACCGCGGCCGCCGGACCGTCACCCTCATGACTTGACCTGCAGGCGCGCGCCCTCGGCGCGCCGCCGCAATCTCTCCTTGGAAATACTGATGAAATCAAGAAAACGCCCGCGACGGCGCGCCGCTCACGCCGCGCCCCTGTTCGACGACGGAGTGCCGGTCGATCCCTTTACCGCCAGCGATGCGAAAGAAGGCCGCAAGGCCAAGCAACTCTGCCGCCAGGTGGCCGAGACACTCGACATGGTCCTGTCGGGTGAGTGCCGCGACGAAAGCCTTCAGAGCCTGCACGTTCTGTCCGTCGTGCCGGCCCCGAATGCGTCCAGGCTCCTGGTGATCGCCCGGGCCGATATCCCTGAGGCTGAGTTCGACCGCGACGCAATCATGGCGAGGCTCGACACCGAGTCCAGCCACCTCCGCGCCGAGGTCGCCGGCTCGATCCACCGCAAGCGGGTGCCCCTGCTCACGTTTCACGTGGTCGGTCCGACATGGATGCCGGAAGGGATGTAGCCGACAGACCGCAGTGGGCCGCATCTGCCGGATGCGACTGTCGTCAGGCCATCGGCCTGAATGACACTCGGCAAGCGTCACCCACGGGGACCTATTCTTGCCGCTCCGTCACCCACGCCAGATTGAACCTGGCCAGCGCCATCCGGTCGTAGAGCTTCTCCTCGCCCCGTTCGAAGAGCAGATAGATCGTGCCGTCCTTACCGGCCGCGAGCGACGAATAGGCGCTCATGCCTTCGTTGACCAACCGCTTCACGGGCCAGGTGAACCCCTGGTCGTAGCTGACAAAGACTGTCATCCGCACGCGGGTCTTGCCCGGGTTGTCCGGGGCGCTGAAGAGCAGCACGTCCTTCCCGTCCGTCACCTCCGAGGGCATGCGGACCAGGCCGGCGTTGCAGCCGTAGCTGGGCTTGGTACCGTACTTGAAGTAGAACGGTTCGCCCACCTCGAACAGGTCGGTCGTCACCTGCCAGTCGACCCACATCTGGCCGCCGTCGTGGCTCCAGGCGATCTGCCGGCGATGATCGACCGACATGTGGGACCGCGAATTGTAGTAGATCGAGCCGGTCGAGACTTCAGCCAGCGTCCCTTCGCCGGTGCCGCTCTGCACGGGCCCGCTTGTCTGCCAGGTCTTGCCGCCGTCGTCGCTGAAGATGGCCGTGTTGTAGTTGTAGGGCCACCACTCCTGGTCGTTGTTGCCCATCGGGGGCTGGATCCGGGCGGGCATGATGAGCCGCCCCTTGTGCTTGCCGAACTGGAGGGTAATTCCCGACTCGGAACAGGCCGTCTCCACGGGCACATTGCCGGGCCCGCCGTGGCCCATCGGGTTCGGCTTGACGACAATCTCTTCCCTTTTCCACGACCTGCCGTGGTCGCTGCTCCGCCACAGGTAGCCCTTATTCGACTCGACGACCATCACGTCGCCGGTGTTGGTGTCGACGATGGCGCTGCCGCCGGCATCGCTGCCGACCTCCTGCGCCGGGCTGAAGGTCTTGCCGCCGTCTTCACTGCGCCGCAGGACCCGCCCTGAATGGGCAAAGGCCAGCACCGAACCGTCGGTGGCCACCACCACGTTCGGGATCCGATTCTTCGCGCCCTCGTACAGATCCTGCACCTCGAAGAACGGCTTTTCTTGTCCGCGGCAGAGACCAACCATCGCTGCCACAACGACGAGTGCTGAAAGAAGTTTCATGCTGTTCACGATAGTCCTCCTCAAGATGGTGATACGGTAGAGACGATTTCCTTCTTCCCCTTGCGTACATCACGGCGGAGCCTGATGGCTTCTATGGGCGGCCACCAGCGTAACCGATCGGAGCGGGCACTGCTACAGCCTTGCGGTGGTCGGTTCCCTTCGCCAGATCAACCGATAGCGCATGCCGCGCAACACTCCGAGAGTGGCCAAGAGAATACTCGTGCTCAAGCACATGATGGCGACCGGCTCCGGGCGCATCGCACGCGCATAATGAAGCAACCATGTCGCCCCAAGGATCCAGCCCGCCGCGGCCAATGCCAGGCGTGGTAGGATTCGTCCCGGCGTGAGTACGGCCCACACGCTCACCAGAGGAATCGTCGAGATGGCGATGATGTAACCCGTGCCGATGACAACCAGAGCAATCGCTGTGAACACGTTCGCGGGTCCTCCAAACTTCGAAAGGTAGAATTCGAGCCTGGACGGCCTGAACTCTGCCAGCGCAAACAACACGACCACAACCGCGCAGCCCCACATCAACTGACTCAATGAGAACTGGAGCCGTTTCGCCTCGGGCATACCCTCACGCTCGAATCGAGCTAATTGCATTCCCTCGCTTCGGGCAATCAGAAGCGGCAGCGCGAAAACAGGCATTGACCATGCCACCAACGGATGTAGGCACGCAAGGGCGATGAAAGCCAGAATGGCAAGGAGCATTCGCCGAAACAGTCCATCTCCGAGTGTAAGCCAGATCGCAAAGAGAGCACCTTCAACAAACGCCAGTCCGATCAACGTTCCGATCAGCCATCGATTGACTTGGGGTACTAGAGGTGCCCATCCGCAAGGTAGTATTGCGGCCAATAGGACGACGTGCGCCGCCACGAGCCAGCGGACCGGCGAAGGGCCGGGCGCGGCGGCCGGCGTGTCCTTGTCTCTGCCAATTTCCTCAGCCATCGTTCGTCTCAAACCGGGTGCACCACACTGTCCGCGTCTTCCCGTCAAGCGTCGGTCAGACGGCCAAGTCTGCCGGCTGGTCTCCTGGTGCCGTGCTCCATGCTCAACGCTGACCCAGCTCACGCCATACGAGGCGGTAGCCGAGCCAACGCACCATGCCTAGCGTGGCTACCAGCAGGACCATTGCCACAATGAACACAAGTACCCACATTAGCATAGGGAATGCGGCGGCCCCGTAATAGGAGCCGATCACGAGCCCACCCAGGAGCCACCCCAGCACGGCCGCTGCCAGTCGCGGCAGTATCGGTCCAGGCGTAAGCATCGCCCAGGCCGCGACCAGCGGCACGGAGATCACGACCGCCGCGATCACAAAAAACATCCCCAGGGCGGCCATCACCCGAACCGCCGTCATGCTGCCGGGATCCTGGGCGATCTGCCCGATGCCGAATACCAGCGCCACAAAGGCCATGATCCAAAGGATATGGAACACGCTGAATTGCAGTCGCCAAGGCGGCGGCAGTTGTTGCCGGTCAAATCGCCTCAGCCGCATCCCTTCCATCCGGATCATCGTCAGTGGCAGCCCCAGCGCCGCCACCATAAACGCCGCCAGCGGATACCCCGTCACAAATGCGGCAAACGCCCACCAGTTCATCGGAGCCTGCAAGGCAACGACCAGCGCCAGGTAACCCGCGACTGCAAACAGTCGCCTCAACTTCAGTTCATCCCCGAGGTTCAACCAGATTGTCAGCAGAGCCAATTGGGCGCCGGCAATCCCCAGACTTCCTAGACGCAAGACCAGAATCTCTGGAAAACACAGAAAGAGGGCAATCGCGGTGAGCCACAGAACCAGGTGCCCCAGCACGATCCAGCGCATCATCGAAGCTCGATTCGTCGAATCCGTCGCAGATATCGCCGAAACCTCTTGGTGCACAACCCTCGCTCCACCCATTCTATCGAAATGACACCGTCTCCTTCGTAGTGTCGCTGTTCAGTTCAACGACCTTGTTCTCACCTCCCACGGTCACCCGATGCTTGCCGTAGAACACCTCTACCTTGCACTCCCCCTTCTCGTCGGCCTTGCCGGTCCAGTTGGTCCACCATTGGCGGTAGATCAGGTCACGATAGGCATGGGCGGCCGGGGTCGGCGTCCAGTCTCGCCGGTAGAGCGACGAAACGGGGATCCAGTTGGCTCCCTCCCAGAATCCCCACATCAGAATTCCCTTGACCGCCGGCTGGGCAAAACAGATCCGGTAATAGTCCACAATCGCCTTGGCCTTCGCCTCTTCCTCCTCATCCGTCATACGCAATCTTCTGTTCTCATAAAAACGGGACCGTTGGCCCGGGAAATTGAATTCGGTAACGCGAATCGGCAGCTTCAATTCGGCCAGAGTCTCCAGCGATTTCTTGAGCACTTCAGGATCGAACCGGTCGCCGTGCAGATGCCCCTGCACCCCCAGCCCGCCGATCGGAACGCCCTGTTCCAGCAGCCCACGGGCATGAGCCACGTAATCATCGAGCCGCTTGCCCGTCAGAATGTCGTAGTCGTTCAGGTAGAGAACGGCCTCGGGGTCCCCCTCGCGGACCCAATCCGCCATCTCCTTGGTAATCTGCGGCCCGAGTCGATCCGCGTAGTAGTTGGCGTGGATCATCTCGTTGTTCAGGTCGTATTCGGCAAACCGCCCGCGGTACCGCTTCCCGATCGTCAATGCACGATTCTTGATCAGTTCCCGCAGCGCCGCGTCATCGAGCGACTTCTGCCAGCCGGGCACAAACAGCGGCACGCCCCAGAAGATGTTATGCCCCCGGAGCGGAATCTGGTTCTGGTCGGTCCACTCCAGAATCGCGTCGACGATCGAGTAGTCGATTTCGCCCTGTTTCCCTTCCATCGAGTGCCACTTGAGCGCGTTTTCCGTGACGGCGGCGTTGAAGTTCTCCAGAAAGACCTCCTTGTACCTGGCGGCATCGGCCGAGTCCCGCTCCCAGCCAAAGACTCCGCTCGAAATCGCGGCCCCGAACCAGAACTCGTGCCGCACCTGTTCGACGCGGACCTCCGCCCCCGGCTCGGCCTGTACGGTCAACGTTCCCATTCGGTGCTTGGCGATTTCCCTGTCGAGGTCCGAATCATCGGCCTGGGCAGAAATTGGAGCGCACAGACAGATGGCGGCAGTTATCTCCAGGACACGCAGGTTCGTGTGGAACATGATGAGATCTCGTGGAAGAAGAAGGTAAGTGTGGTTGAATCACGCGCGGAGGTTTCGTTGCGATTGTTGTTCTTCTCTCTAATGCCGGATGTTGGAATGATGGAGGCGAAATGCTTTCTCTCCTTGCGCTCATCACGGCGGAGCGTGATGGCTACTATGGGCGTGATGGCTATCTAGGTTTTGACTCATGAACGTACGTGCCACGCTCTAAGCGAGCTTTGTGGGGATTGTCGCGGATATATTCCCTCAAGTACTCGAACTGTTCTACGCTACGAACGAGATGATCGAAATCGTCCTGTTGCCAGAAGCGTCCTTTCCTTTTCAGCACTCGATTGATTTCTCGCGCGGTAAAGTGCTTCCATGATTCACACTGCAGCAACATCTGCTCTTCATCAGGAAATGCAGCGAGCAGGTGCGCGTGATTCGGCATCACCACAAAATCCGTCAATTCGTAACGGTCGCTATCGAAGTACTTGAGGCTGTTTACGATGATTTCTGCGAGCCTCATATCGCGAAAGGGGCACTCGCCGTGGCACTTATCGAGTTCTTCGTGCCAACGCCGGGAGAACGTTTGATGGTACTCGTTCTGCAGGCCCGGGTCCAGGTTTTTGACGAGTTTCCTCCATTCTTTGCTGCTGGGATCGATGCCGTGATCTCGCAGCCATTTGAGACGCTCGCCTCGCCATCGCGTGAGGACTTGTTCGGGGACGGAATCGGCTGTCCGAAAGGTAATGAAGCAGATCGTGCCTGCCTGCGACCAGTGGGGCAGCCGCCGCTCGACAATCGAAACCTCGGCCTTGGGATCATAGACGCGGATGGGAAACGCGCCCGATGACATGTCAATCTCCATAGTATCCTTCACGCTCCATCACGATGAGCCCATAGTAGCCATCACGCTCCGCCGTGATGAGCGCAAGGAGCGTAACGACCTCGCCCCTATCATAACACCAGTTCACACCGCAACAAGAACTGGCGATCATCCCTGTCTATTGGCGTATTGTTCACTTGCGGAGTTTCCATCACAGTGGGCCTGTAGTATCCATCACGCTCCGTCGCGATGAGCGTCAGCCGTTTCCGACGCGTGGAGCATTATCATGATACTGTTGAGTTCTCGGCTTTCCTTGCGCTCATCACGGCGGAGCGTGACGGTTACTATCCTTGGGCGTCGGGGTCAACGGCGCGATCTTCGGCTTTGAACGGGGAACTGGGTTGAATCCCATCCGCAATGACCCTGACGTCTCGATCCGGCCACACCGCACGATAGCCCATCGCCCGCAGCACGAGGAGCGTTGCGAAGACAATCAAGATGCCCCCTGCCGTCGCGATGGCGGGAACGGCCGACTTCAGGAAACCCGCACTTATCTCCGTGTAGTGAAACACGAGAACCGCGCCCAGCGCCCAGCCGACAACCGCCGTGGCCAGTCGCGGAAGAATCCTTCCCGGTGTCAGTACAATCCAAACAACCACAAGCGGTATGCTCAGATAGATTGCGATGACGACCACGACCATCACGGCAACCGCCAGGGCGGCTGCAAAGCCTCTGCCGATGGAGTCCGGTGAACGGCTCAAACCCTCGGTCACTCCCTTGAGGCCAAAAAGCAGTGCCACGCTGACGGTCAGAATCATGAGGCTGCGTATCGAGAACTGCAACCGTCGCGGCGGGGGCATGTCGTGGTAGGTGAACCGTTTTAGCTGCAAACCCCGTCCCTGGGCAATCGAAAGGGGAATAGCCAACACGGTGAGTATCATGAGAATCGACATGACCGTACACACAATCCCAGGTGTGACGATCCCATAGGGTACCGTATGAACCCATTGAATGAGAGTCACGATACACGCCGCGCCCAACGCCCGGCCTATCGTGGCCTTCCCATCCAACGTCATCCAGACCAACAACAACGCGACCTGGGCCATCACGAGGGACGCATCGATCAGCCGCAACGCCGAGTTGTTCGGGAATACCCATTGCAGCCCAACCACGCCCATTAAGAGCAAGCCCTGAGCCAGAACAACCCAGCGTACCGGCGATCGCCAGAACCGTTGGCTGAACGGCGACAAGGGCTCACCTCGAAATGGGTCCATCACAACCTCGTCTGACCGATCGGAGCATCGCCACTTCCTCGGCTCTCTGTTCGGCTCGGTGGAGAGTGGATTGGCGCGCGCCCACTTGCTTTCCGCCCGGCAAAGAACGAAAAACGGGGCGCGACTCACGACGCGCCCCATTGTGCCCCGGGAGGCGGGGCAGTGCAATCGGCTGCTTCATCCACCGGGCCGGTTTGGCCCTATTCCGAATCGCGATTCTCCTTGCCCGGAGAGGGAACGAGCGGTCGCCAGGTCTCCGCTCCGTCCGGGAATCGGCCGTAGGAAACGTCGTCAGTCTGTTTGTCGAAACGCACGTGGTCGACCACGACGTCGGCACCGTCGTTCTGCACGGAAAGTGAGATCTCTTCCCCCTTCTTCGACAGCTTGAAGTTGCAGTGCAGGCCCGAGGTGGCCGTCTCGTCCTCATCGGCCCAGATGAGCAGACGCCCCTTGCCCGGGATCTTCGTGCCGGCCGGCAGGGGCCATTTGCCGAGATTCTCCCCGGTATCGCTCAGATACATCCCGGTGAGATCCACTTCGCGATCGCTCCCATTGAACAGTTCGATCCAGTCCCCCCTGTCGTTTCGCGACTCGCCTGCAGATTTCGCCCTTCCTGCCAGGAACTCGTTGATAACCACGGGCGACTGCACAATCTTGGCCGGAACAGCCGTTTTGGCTCCAGGTGTTTTCTGGGGTTCCGGATTTGGCTCTGGCTCGGGAGAGCTCTTGAGTTCCAAAGTGGCCTTCCGTTCAGAAGCCGGCGTCGGCGGCAAAGCCTCCTTCACCTGAAAGAGTCCTTCCTGTTCCGAGGGTTTCGGCGAGTCGGCCGCTGGCTCCGATTCAGCGGCATTCTGCGACTCCGTCGGGGCCTTGGGTTCGGGCAGGACCAGTGCCGTCTCCTGAGGCAGGGCAACGATTTCCGCATGCTTCAGCAGGAACTCGCGGCGTTTCTCGGCAAAACTCCGCAGTCCCCCAGCACGCCCGTCCTCGCTCGGCTCATCGGCTGTTGCCTCGAGGAAGGCCTCATAGCTCGACAGCTTCTTGGTGTCGGCTTCCACTTCCTTTTCGATCAAGCTGCGATATCCGGCGACCACCGGTCCGAGGTTCTTCCAGTCGAGTGATTTCTCGGCAATGGCGCGGACGTACTCGAGATACTTCCGCCGGAAGCTGGGCACCTGGAGCAGTTTGCTGCGGAGCGGCTTGCCGGCATCGTCCAGAGCGACCAGCGGATCGAGTTCCACCCCGCCGTGGCCGAAGCCCGGTCCGCCGCCTCCGGGGCCTCCTCGTCCAGGGCCCCGGCCGAAGCCACGTCCGAATTCACGCTGTCCGCGTTCCGCCGCAGCTCCCTGGCGGGCACCACCAGCGGCCTGTCCGGCTGCAGGGGCACCTGGAGCCGTGCTGGGAGCCTCGGCTGCAACCCGTTCGCCCGGGGGAGGTCCAAAGTCGCCGGGAAATCCACCCTCGTCCGGTGGCGTGAAATCACCGGGAAAACCTCCACCCGGGGGCATGAAGTCGCCCGGGAAACCACCGGGAGGTCCGAAGTCGCCGGGGAAGCCGCCCGGCCCGCCGCCAGGGCCACCCGGACCACCAGGGCCGCCCGTCCCATGAAAGGCTTCGTTCATGTCGTGGGGAGCAATGTAGAACTTGCCGCCGTTTTCATGAAAGAGGTAGTAGTCACTGGCACGGGTCCAGTAGCCGTCGCTGTTGGAGGTGACCACGTCGAGTGCCAGAAAGCAGAGCGTGCTGTCGATATCGAGAATCGGGGTGATCGCCTCTTCCAACTGATCGGCGGGCGTTTCGTTGAGCACGCGGCACAGGTTGATCAGGTCCCGCCACGACTCTTCCTTGTCCTTGGTCTTGATTTCGAACCGGCGCCGGTAGTCTTCGATGTTCTCGCCGAGATAGCGCAGCCCGCCATCGGCACCGGGATTGCCGATCACCTTCCAACGAGCGCCGGAGTCTGACTGGTAATTCTCGGCCAGGAATTCCTTGTTGAATTGCTGAACGTTGCTGTAGAGACCCCAGCTCTCGCCGTTGATGACCACCTTGACGACGTTGGCCTTCGGGGCAGCCATGTACTGACGGGCGATATGGGAATAGAGAACGCTGCTCAGCAGCGTCGAGTCGCCGGCACAATTGAGCAGGTTGAGCGTCTTGTAGCCGTAGAGCCGTTGCTCGGCATCTACGTAGTCGAGCGACAGGTTGAGCGATCGCTTCGATCCGGCCGGCACCATCATGTAGGACGACATGCCCCGAAAATGAACTCCCACGTTCGGATAGCTCTTGCCGTCGACCGTCAACGTGGCCGGAACCTCGACATCGGTGTTCTTGAAGGCAGCCAGTTCGGCTTCCCAGTCTTCGTTTTCGAACTGGAGGAACAGCGTCCGCAGAACCTTCGGATCGTAGAGCGGTGCGTCGGGGTAGACGGCCACGTCTTCAGGCGAAACCTTGGGCCCCGGCTTGGCCGGCTCCCGGTTGCCCGGGCCGCCCGGACCGCCGAAACCGCCCGGACCGCGACCGCCGGCACCGACCGACTGACGCGCTTCGTTGCGTTCCTCGAGATTGAGCCTTCCATCGCCGTCGTGGTCGAACTCGGCCACGAGTTGACGTTCCTGGCCTCCCGGTCCACCGGGTCCACCGCCGGGCCCGCCGAAGAAACCTCCCCGCCCGCCCCCGGGGCCGCCGAAGCCATCCGGGCTGCCGAAGCCGCCAGGGCCAGGAAATTCGTCCCGCCGCCGGGAATCACGGGGGTCTGAAGAAGCGGGCTGGCCACGATCCGACCCGTCCATCTGCCACCAAGGCTTCTGCGGAGTCGCTGGGGCGCCCGCCTGTTTCGCTGGGGGTTGGGACCAGAGCATGGGAGCGCTGAAGAGCGCGGCTCCCAGGACCGCCACACCGACCAAGCCAACAACGATTCTTCGCATCGATCATCTCCTCAGGCGGCATCCATGCCGAATGGTTCAGATTGGTAGCCGAACTCGCCAGAGTATTGGTACCAATCGCCTGGAGGGCCAAACTCTGGCGAGTTCGGCTACAGACTCTTTCTACGCCGCCGTTGGGATCAGTCCCAGCAACCGGCAGCCGTGCACGTATTTCGAACACCGGCCCACCCGCAGGGCCAGAGGATAAAGCAGTCTCTTCAACTCCCACTCGCGTCCGACGGGCGTTTTGCCCTCGACAACTATCAGGTCATAAAGTCTGTGTGGAAACGAAGTGTTCATGAACCTTCTGCCGGTCTGGTCGTAAAATGCCAGATCGTAGTCCAGGGTGATCCGCAGGCTGCCGTCGCCTGAGGCAAAATGTTCTCGTTCATATTCCACGATCGCCACCGGCTCGCTCGAAGCGAGCACCTGGCCGATGTGCTGGTCCGGCAGCGTTGCCAAGAGACCTTCGACGATTTGCCGGTACGACATTTCGACCAGGGGCCGGGGGGCCTCGATCTGCAGACGATGCTTTCCCGTGATGCGGTTGCTCCGCCACTTGATCTCGAAGAAGAAATCCTTCCCGGGGGTGAGCGAGTCGTACCAGCGCAGCCGGAGTTTCTGCCGCCTTCCCACACCGGCCAGGTTGGCGCGACAGGCCGAGAGTCGGACATCGTCGAAGTAGATGCTGCGAACGGTCGATACCCGTTGATTGTGGACGAGCCGGCGACAGTTCACATCCAGGATCGTGCGCAGCTTGCCGAGGTCGGCCGCTCCCAGGGTGAACTTCACTTCTCGTCGCGACGCCAGGTCGCTGCGAGTCGTTTGCGAGCCGATCATTCGGAACGCCCCCCGAATGCCGTCGATTGGGGCCAGGTAATGCACGAGTCACCCTCACAGCATCGAGTTGACATTGACATAGGAAAACTCACAATCGGGAAGCCGCTCCCGAAGCCGCGTCAGCAGTCCCATCGTTTCCCGGCCCTCCGTCCGGCTGAGAACGATTCGCACCTGGCCACGGCCGTTCTCGATATCGCAGCGTTGCAGTGTGCAGGGACCGGCCAGTTCTTCGACAACGGCGAGCACGTCCGAGCCATTGCCGAAATGGCGCTCTGAGTCGCCGCTGATCGTCAGCAGCAGATTCTGCTGCTGCCTTCCTCGACCAGCCACGTGCATTCCGACAACGAACACCGTGGCCACCAGCACCAGCACCACCGCCAGAAGAGGCAACCCGGCTCCGAGCGCCAGCCCCACTCCGATGCAGAGAAACAGGTAGACCAATTCTTCCGGTTCCTTGATCGCCGCACGAAAACGTACAATCGATAGCGCCCCGACCAGCCCCAGCGAGAGGGCCAGCGACGACTTGACCACGGAGATCACTCCGATCGTGACCAGAGTCAGCAGCGGAAAGACCCGCGTGATCGAGTCGCTGTCGGAGGGCGAGGAACCGCAGCAGCGATAGAGGAGCCGAATGTAGAGCGCCAGGAATCCTCCGAGGAGCAGATAGACGGCCAGGGTGAGGGCCGAGATATTCTGCGCCACCGATACGGAATCTTGGAGCTGCTTCCAGGTTTCTTGGATTTGATCTTGCATAGGTCGTGCCTGACGTTGGTGACTGGCTTGGAGAACGAGAGGTGACCCGGATAATCCACCGCCGGTGACGGAATCTGCTGGAAATCTTGCCGCTCTCCGCTCTCTGGCAATCCTGCGAAAATCTGCGAAAATCATTCGTGGCAATCACTTACGAAACCGAGCTGGCCAACCGGGGTTGATTTCTTGGAAGCACATTCCTCGTCAACCCGGCTCCGGCTCGACAGTATCTTGCTGTTTCCCTGCCCCGCTCCCCCATGCGAGAGCAATCGCAGTGAAGCGGTTTTTGAGCCGTTGCCAGACAACAGCCAATCCCGAGCTGTGGATCTCCGGGGACCGCGCTCGTTCTACTGAGTAAGCAGAAATGATCGACCCAACCATTCGTCAGCGACTTGGAACCGACGCGGAAGGTGTTCTTGCAGAAGAGTTTTCGCGAAATCGCGACCGCTTCTGGCGAATGGTCGGTTTTCGGCTCGACGCCGCCTTGGCAGGCCGGGTGGACCCCGATGACGTGCTCCAGGAGGCCTGGTTGGCAGCGACCCAACGGGTGGAGTACTTCCTGCAGAACGAATCGCTGTCGATGTTCGTTTGGCTGCGACTGATCGTTCAACAGACGCTGATCGACGTCCAACGGCGGCACCTCGGTGCCAAGAAACGAGACGTGTACCGCGAACGGTCGATCCACGCCGATCGCTGGCCGCAAAACACGTCGGTTTCGCTGGTCGCGAAGCTGTTGGGGACCTACACTTCACCCAGCCAGGCGGCCGTGCGAGATGAGCGTGCCGCCCAGTTGCGCGAGGCGATCGATCAGATGGACGAAATCGATCGCGAGGTCCTTGCCTTGCGTCATTTCGAGGAATTGACCAATTCGCAGGTCGCCGAAGTGCTGGGGATCCAGGAGACAACCGCCAGCAACCGCTATGTGCGTGCGCTGCGACGCCTGAAGGTAATCCTCGACGGAATCCCCGACTTCGGGCAGTTTGAAAGATGACCCGGTTTGCGTCCAGTGTTGAGGCTTTCGCCGGCTGAATCGATACGAAGATGAACGACCAACCTTCCCGCGACCCGATCGAGATACTCGCCGAGGAGTTCGTCCAGCGATACCGCGAGGGAGAACGTCCGACAATCGACCAGTTCGCCCGTGAGCACGCGGAATATGCCGACGACATCCGCAACCTGTTCCCGATGATCGTCAATATCGAAAGTCTGAAGCAGGAGACTGCGGCCTCCGGGCTGACCGCGACCCTCGCAGTGACGGGTATCGAGCGGCTGGGTGATTTCCGCATCATTCGCGAGATCGGCCGGGGCGGTATGGGCATCGTCTACGAGGCGGAGCAACAGTCGCTCGGCCGGCACGTTGCCCTGAAAGTGATCGGAGCCAACGTGGCCAGCTCGGCCCACGGGGTACTGCGTTTTCGCCGCGAGGCCGAGGCTGCCGCCCGGCTCCACCACACCAACATCGTGCCGATCTACGGTGTGGGCGAGGAAAACGGCATCTACTTCTACGCCATGCAGATGATCGACGGTGTTGGCTTGGACACGGTACTGGACGCCCTGCGGAACGGGTCCCTTCCGACCACGCGCGGAGAAAACAGCGCCGCAACACCTGGAATCGGAGTTGGCTCATCGACGGCCGCAGCCGCCCTCGAAGTGGCGGCGGTTCTGCGCGACGGCTCGATTTCTCAGAGCAAAAGGCCAACTCGTGTGGACGCGGAGGCAACTGCCGTCGCTGCCACGCTCGAATATCCCATCACCCGCCCGGAAGCTTGCGGGAACCACCCGCCGGCCCGGCCCAAAGTCGGGGGACGTTACTGGAAGAGCGTGGCGAGACTGGGGGCTGCGGCCGCGGGGGCTCTCGAGTATGCCCACCGGCACGGTGTTCTTCACCGCGACGTGAAACCGTCGAATCTGCTACTGGACCGGGAGGCCAATCTCTGGATCGCCGACTTCGGACTGGCCAAACACTCCGATAGCGACAACCTCACCAAGACCGGCGACGTGGTGGGCACACTCCGCTACATGGCACCGGAGCAGTTCGAGGGAAAGAGCGATCACCGCAGCGATATCTACAGCCTTGGATTGACGCTCCACGAACTGCTCACTTTCCAGCCTGCATTCGACGAGGCGGAGCAGGGCCCCCTCGTCCGTCAGAAGATGCACGGCGCGCCACCCCGTCCGCGAAGCCGAAACCCGGCGATTCCCCGGGACCTGGAAACGATCGTTCTCAAGGCATGTGCAACGGTTCCGGCCGATCGCTATCGGTCGGCCGGCGAGCTGGCTGATGACCTCCAGCGATTCCTGGACGAGAGACCGGTGGCGGCCCGGCGGGTGGGTTTCGCGGAGCAGCTCTGGCGCTGGTGCCGCCGCAACCCGGCCATCGCCGGCTCGACCGCGGTGACATTGGCCCTCCTGATCACAACCGCGGTCGTTGCCGTGGTCAGCAATATCGCCATCCGAGCGGCCCTGACGACGGCTCAGGATGCACGCAGCGACGCCCTCAAATCGCAGAAACTGGCGGAGGGCAATCTGAGTCTGGCGATCGACGCCTTCGAGAGCATTTTCGACAACGTGGCCAACCGGGGCATTCCCCAATCGCTCCAGCTCGAATACGAAGACGAAAGCGCGCCGAAATTCGAATCCATCCTCAGCGACGCCGATGCCGACCTGTTGCGCGAGCTGTTGACCTTCTGGGAGAGGTTCGCCCGCCAGAACAGCCCCGACGCGCAACTCCAGGCGCGGACAGCCGCCGCCTATCACCGCATCGGGCAGATCCATCAGCGTCTCGGCCACATCGACGATGCTGCAGAATCGTACGCCGAATCGCTTGCGATCTACGACCGGCTGCTCGCTGAACAGCCCGACCACGTCGATCAAATCATCGCCAAGGCTCAGCTCCTGAACGATCGGGGAGGCCTGGC
The DNA here is from genome assembly GCA_964429355.1 of uncultured Planctomycetaceae bacterium. GTDB lineage: Bacteria > Planctomycetota > Planctomycetia > Pirellulales > Thermoguttaceae > JAAYAY01. The sequence continues at coordinate 14,905 of CAYSCH010000172.1, forward strand.
CAGCGAGCCGATGAAACGTTCCCGGCGGATGGCCGACGACCATCTCCAGGCAATCGCGTTTCTTTCAGATCAGCCCGGGACGATCGCTGCGGCTCCGCCGGTGCGTTACGAACTTGCCCGAAGCCACGACCTGGCAGGCTCCGCATTCTTCCGCGACCTCATGTCGGGCCTCCTGTTGGACTCGCCACCTGGGCCTCCCGGCATGAGAGGCCGTGGCCCCGGGTCGGGTCACGATGGTCCACCGCCGGAAATGTGGAACGAACCGGGGATCGGTCCGCCGCACGATTTCGGCCCGCCGCCGAAGATGGACGAGGGGATGGGTCCTCCCCACGATATCGGACCGCCCGGCGGCATTAACCCCAAGGAGTTCACCGAACAGCATCTTTCCCAAGCTTACGAGATCATCTCCGAACTGCTGAAGGACGATCCCAGGAATCCCCAGTATCGGCTCCTTCTGGCCCAGGTTCAGCGCCACCGCCTGGTTCACCTGAGTCTTGGCGGCCGCACCGCCGAGGCGAAGGAACCGTTCGACGCAGCGAAGACGATTCTGACCGCCCTGGTGGCGGAGTATCCCCAAAAGCCCCAGTACCGTCTGGAGTTGGCCGATACTCTTTCGCTGGCCGGCGAGCGGCTCTCCTCGCTCTCCGAAGCGGAGGCAAGAGACTACCTTCATGAAGCCATCGAGTCCTGCCAGCAACTCGCCCGCGCGTTTCCGAACGCCCCTGAATACCAGGCGCTGCTGGCCAAGTCGTATCAGATTCTGGCAAACGTCGAGCAGGCAAGTCACGATCTGAAGGGGGCCGAGGAGAATCTCGATCTGGCCAGAAAGGGACTGGAATCGCTTGTCGAACGCAGTCCCGACAAGGCGTTTCACGAGGCCAGGTTGATCGGGGTACTCTGGGAGCTGGCAAGACTGAAGCGAGCCCGAGGTGCCCAGGAGCACGACACGAACCTGATTGCCGAATCGCGAGAACTGCTCGACGATGCGATCCAACGTTTCTCGGCCAGCACCGATCGCGAGGAAGATCCGTTCCGGCGACGGGTTCAGTCGAGCCTTTACGAAAGCCTTTCCGAAACGCTCTCGCTTCTGGGCGACGAGGCGGGGGCTGCCGCAGCCAGGGAGAAAGTCGAACAACTGGGCGACACTCCATTCCACCATCCCTTCGGCCGATTCCGCCCCGAATTCGGCCCGCCCGGCAATAGCGACTTGCCGCCACCAAGAACCGAACCGGTGGAACGGCCGTAGCGCCACTCGTCCGTGAGGGCATTCCAGGCGTTAGTGCGGTGCCTGACAAGAGTCAAGACTTGACCCTGGATCCCCGGATCCGGATCCCCGGACCTAGCCAACTAAAACAGATGTGTTTTGTCTTAGGAAGCTTTCATACTGTTCCTTCATCTCGGCTGGAAGGAAAGACGTCGACACCAGTCTGAGAGCAGGTTCCAGAGCCTCAATTTGTTCTGAGATGAGACGTCTTGCTGCCTTTTCGGGTATGCCGCAATACTCGGCGAAGTCGAGCCACGTTCGACGTGTGAAGTTCTTGTTTCTCCCTCCAACGGGCATCGCAAGTGTGTCATCTGGGATGACGAGTTTCGTGCAAACAAGGTCGTAAGCAGGAGAGAGTCGAACAAGCCCGTCGAGATCCGTAATGAGTGAGAAGTTCTTTAAGTGCATGTCTCCATTTTCGACCCACCATGTAAAGAGGATAAGGCGGTAGAGCTTTTGAATCTCGATCAGCGGCTCGGTTGCGTATTTGCGAAGTATTCTGACGCACAGCTCACCAGATCCATCATATTTGTCCCTTAGCCGCTTTTCTGCCAACTGGCAGAAGTCTTCGACATGGAGTTTTGTTCCATCATCAAGCCGGTCGAATCGCTTGATGATATATGCCGTTGCGTTATCTTTGAGACGCAGGATTCCCATCGGGGGGACTTCGATAGTCAACAACCGCGCCATTCGCATCGTCAGTTGTTCGTTTTGGGGAATTGAGGAGAACCGTGATGTTTCTGGTTTAAGTATGTACCTCCCCCCCGTGGCTGCTACGTCAAGACGAGTCTTATCGGGAGAAAGAGTGAGTGAGAGCTTCTCCTGCGCACCTGAGATAGACATCTTTCCTGCCATCTTGGTTGCAGCAAGGCTGTACAACTTTGACAGTTCGATGTCGACCGCCGGGAACTGCGTCGTTCCGAAAAGCGATTCAACGCAAGCGGCATGGCAGGCGGAATCGCCAAGAGTATCCCCAAGGCATATTGAGCATGCGGTCATTGTTGATCAGTTCCCGCTTCGGATTCAACCGACTCGATTTCGACCGCTCCAATGCAGTCTCCGCATGTCGCAAGCAACAATCCAAAAGGATCTTCTTTGGAGATTTTGAGTTTCTTAGATGACACCTCCAACAACCATCCTTCGGGAAGCAGGTTTTCGAAAAACGGGTGGAGCCCGGAGTTGACGTATGGTTCTGCCCTGAGCGGCAACGTGAGCGAGATTGGTTTCGCATCTGGCAGAGCCAGCCACTCTTTGGAATACGCAAAAGTTGTGATCCCATCCGCTTCTTGGATGACACCAACGGGTCTGCCTGAGATTAAGACCTTTCCCATGCGTGTCATTTATTCGTCCACTTCTCTCGGGGCGTTGACGTGCCCGAGCATTTGGCCAAACACTCGCAGAACACGGTTCACTGCATCCATTCGCAAAGTTGGTTTTCCACGCTCCAGTTCAGAAACGAAGCGGGTGCCAACGCCAGCCAACTCTCCTAGCTGCTGCTGAGTCATGTTGCTCGCTTGGCGTCGTTCTCGAACAAACTGGCCGATCCATTGCGGACTTTGTTGGATTGCGTTTTTCAAAACGTTTTACCCGATCGGGCATGAGTCGGACTTACGTTCCCGATCGGTAACATTCCCGATCGGGAACCAATCTGCAAAATCATATCATGTGTGAGTGAAGAGTCAAGCAGGTGAAATTCCCGAGCGGGAATTTCCTGAGAAGTGCAATCGATTGCAGAATTGCGTTTTGAAACTGGCGGATCGTGACTTGCGGTACATATGGCAATTCACGACGGTCAGGTTTCCCTCACCTCTACGGCTTTTCTCTCTTCCATTCCCGATCGGGAATGTCTTACCATTGCGGCGCGCTGCTGAATATGCACCGCATTCACAGCACGACACGGAAAGAAGATATTCCCGATCGGGAAGTCTGAGTGCTGTGACGACACCCCAGATTGATGGTTATCTCGCCTGGGTGACGTTTGCCGCCTTCCTCAACTTCACGGTCTGGCGACTGAACGCTCGAGAACGGAAGCGCGGAAGATGGCATACTTCCTTCTCAACCCGACCGCCCAGCATGTTCCCCATCTGACCCTCGCCGGCATCGCTCATTGCCCGATCCGCTGGCCTCTGAATAGCCGTTCCACGTGCTTTTGCACGCTGACTGGGTACCTCGCGAGAATCGGAGAAAGATCGGCAGCCTGAATTCTCGCGAGATTTCGGAAGGTAACCAGGGCCTCCGGATCGGCTCCGTGGCGGCGCGAAAGATAAACATAGTCGCAGAGCGCTTGCGCCGGACTCGCTTGTCAACCTACGCGAACCGTCCTCCCTCCTGGATTTCCTCCGCGCCAGCGCCAGCCCCTTCTGCCTTCTGACCTCTGCCGTTCTGACCCCTGACCTCTGTCTCCTGTCTCCGGCCCCCTGCATTTCCTGCCTTTCTAGTGGGGTGGCCAATTTTTCTTGGATCTTTCAGCGTCCTTTCTGCTACAATGCACGCGTTCACTAATGTACGCATGACCCAACAAGGAATTCTCCCATGCCCCACCAGCCGCCCCCATCCACTGTCTCCTGCATCCTGACTTCCTTGCCTCCATC
>CAYSCH010000173.1:0-12795 GCA_964429355.1 uncultured Planctomycetaceae bacterium
TTACCAAAACTCTCCCGCCCGGGGAATGTCTCATTTCCGACCACGCGCGGTATAAATGGGCTTGCGTGATTCCCAGAGGATATTGTGGCAAGGCGATCAGGAACTCGATGGGCCGGGATTGACAGAGTTCGCAGGCAATACCCGGACACAACCCGAGCGCGGGGCAAGCCCACGCGGCTATCTTAAGGACGGCAGTTTTTCTGGGAATCACGCAAGGCCATTTAGGAAGAATAAATAAAGTTTGCGGCCTGTCCGGCCGATATTTGCCCAACACATTGGGATCCAAGGAGGGGTTCCTCCCAGAAAAGCCACCAAACGGATGTTGTTGCGATGGCGGATTTGACACCAGCCGTAACGGCCAGCGTTGTTGAAGCATGCCGCGGCGGCGCGGCCGAGGCGGCCGAGGCACTCGGGCGGGCGCTGGATCTGAAAGGCGCGACTATCGACGTCGGCGAGGCTGGACAGGTTTCTTTGAATGCCCTTCCGGAGGGGTTCGACGGGCCTGGCTTGGCAGTCGTCATGACCACAGGCGGCGTGGCCGCGATCTTTGCCATCCCTGAGTCTTCCGGGCTCGTGCCCGAGTGGACGGCGGCCCCCGATCCGACCGGCCAGAGCAAGCTCACCACCCTGGCCCAAGAATTGGGCATGATTCTTCTGCCCGAGCAGTTCATGCCCGACGACTTCCAGGCGGGCCGAGCCAAGAATCTCAAAGGCGCACTGGCTCGCGGCGGAATAGCGGATGGTGCTTCACTCATACCCTTGAAGATCGCCGCCGGCGGCAAGAAAGGCACAGCCCTGCTGGTCTTTCCGGCCCCAAAACCGGGCATCGTCATCGGCAATGCGACGGTTGAGCCCCCGGCTGCTAAGCCGGCCCCAAAACCGGCGGCAAAGCCCGCTCCGAAGCCGGCAGCCAAGCCAGCCAAACCGGGAGGGGTTGGTTTGGGTCCACAGCGGCCCCAACGCGTCGTCAGCGTGGACCAACTGCCGGCTTACTCTCGCAGCATCCTGCGGATCAAGGTCCCGGTCGTGGTTACTCTGGCCCACAAACGCCAGTCTCTCAACCAGATCATGGAACTGGGGCCCGGCTCGATCATCCAGTTCGACAAATCCTGCGAGGAAATGCTCGAACTCGATATTGGTGGACGTTCGGTTGCTACCGGCGAAGCGGTCAAGGTCGGCGACAAATTCGGCCTCCGCATCAACGCCATCACCTTGCCCGACGAGCGCTTCGAACCCGTTCGCGGCCGAGAGCAGCCGCGCACACGACGGCCAAGGTAGCATCGAATTGCTCGTCAATGGAAGATAGAGCCGGCCTTCAGTTGCCGTGCCATTTCTGGCTTCACTTCGCCTTGCAGGGCGTCATTTTTCATGTCAAGGATGGCGATTCGAACCTGCCTTGCTCCGTCGCAACCAGGAGCGATCCGGGCAGCATCGTCCATATCGGCAAAAGCCTTGTCGAACTCACCCCGCCCTGCATAGGAGAGGGCTCGAAGCAACAGGCCGAACTCCTGGTTGGTATCGAGATGCAGAGCGGTCGTGGCATCCGCAATGGCACCATCAAAATCACGACGTTGAAGGCGAACCGTCGCACGGAGGAGCCATGCCGCAGTCAGCGCGGGGTCGATCTGGAGGGCCGCATCCGCATCGTTGAGAACTGTATCGAGGTTTGACGCCTCGTTCTTGCTTAGTTCACAGGCCGCATGAAACAGGTACAATCGGGCGCAGTCGGGCCACACGCGAATGAGAACGCTCGTCGTGAAAATGGCAATATCCCACCCACGATCGCTGGCCCAAAGCCAGAACAGACGGTCGCCCTCATGGCCTTTGCCCACTCTCTCCAACTTCGCGGCTTGCCGCTCTGCGGCATGCATCTCCTCCGTACGTCCCAACTGGCGGTAGACCATTATCTGGTTGTGAAATGGGACAGGATCCGTCGGGTCGGCATCAATAACTGTCTGCAGATCGGCGAGGGCCTCCTCGTACCTTCCCTGGAGAAACGCCGCGCGGGCGCGCACCCGGTACGCGTCCACCGCGCCGTTGGCCTTCACCGCATGATCACTGTCCGCATACGCCTGGTCAAAGTCTCGGTGGCGAAGGAGCAGCCGCGCTCTTGCACACAGGGCCTCCGTATCGTTTGAGTCGATTCGCAGGGCCTCCGAGAAATCCGCCCAGGCTTGATCGTCGTCACCGCGCTCTTCATACGTTCTTCCTCGCCGAACCAACGCCGCTGTCTTGGTCGGATCGAGTATTAGCGTCGTCGAATAGTCTTGGATCGCCTTGACAAGGTCCCCTTGTTCGTAATGCACGTGCCCACGGGAATACCATGGCTTCGCCCAGTTGGGGCACATCTCAATTGCCTTGTCATAATCCATCAACGCGCAATCCCAATTTCCTTTGTCAGCGTGGACTTGCCCTCGCATGTAATGAGTCTCAGCCGATTCGCCTTGGCGGAGCGACTCACTGAAGTCTTCAAGAGCCTGATCCAACTTGCCCATCAAATGGTAGGTAAGTCCCCGGCTGTAATGAACGCGGCTCGAATCCGCCCCCAGGTGGATCGCCTCATTGAAGTCAGCAAGAGCCCGATCGAGATTACCCGCTTCGAAGTGGATTCCGCCACGAAATATGTACGCCTCTGTGAATGTCGGAGCGAGGTGGATCGCACGGCTCACATCGGCAAGAGTCTGATCATGATTACCTTTCGCGCGATGTGCGACGGCGCGGGCCAGATAGGCAGATGCCCAGTTCGGCCCAAGTCGCACAGCCGCATTGAGGTCGATGAGGGCGCGGTCTGTGTCACCCTTCCACAGAAAGGCCGCCCCGCGATTGCAGTAGGCAGCGATTGAGCCTGAGTTCAGGCGGAGGGCTTCATCAAACTCGGCAATGGCACTATCGAACTTGCCAACACTCACATAGTGCGCCCCTTGCCGCAAATGCAGATCTTCGCTGTCGGCAGCCATCAGCACTTCGTCGCTTTCCGCGACGAGGCTCTCCATTTGGCTCGTTGAGATGAATGAGCCACTCATCTCCTCGTGATTCGAAGTTGCCTCCTGCTGCGCGATAGCCGACTGCTGCACCAGGGCCAAGGCAGTAACCATGCCCAGCAAGACGGCCACCCCAATACGACGACACACCACTTGCAGGGGGTGTTGCATGTCCTTCTCCTTGAATCGGGTGGGGAGTGGGGCACCAATATGGTGATGCCCTCTTGACGGGTCAATACCGGATTATGGCCATCCGGCCTGGGGGGGGCGGAACTCAAAGGCCAATCCCCGCCTTCAGGTGATTTGGGGCCTCGTAGGAGTCTCCTCCCGCCGTGGTCAATCCATGCCTGACCGGCTAAACTGGGAATAGCCGGCCTGAGGAGACTGATCCCGGCGAAGCGGCAGGTCCTGTCGGGCGGCCGGGGCCCATTTTCTCCCCGAGGCACCTATGATCCTCCTGATCGACAACTACGATTCCTTCACCTACAACCTTGTCCAGCGACTCGGGGAACTCGACCCGTCGCTCGATCTGCGGGTCTTTCGGAACGACAAAATCGACGTGGCCCAGATCGAAGAGCTGGCCCCCTCCCACCTGATCATTTCCCCGGGACCCTGCACCCCGACCGAAGCGGGTATCTCACTCGAGTGTGTCCGGCACTTCGCCGGCAAAATCCCTTTAATGGGGGTCTGCCTCGGCCACCAGTCCATCGGCCAAGCCTTCGGTGCGACGATCGTTCGCGCCAGAACTCTGATGCATGGCAAGACGGACCTGATCCACCACGACAACAAGGGGCTGTTTGAGAATCTGGAGAACCCGTTCCGGGCAACTCGATATCACAGTCTGGTAATCGACCCGCCGACGCTCAGCGACGAGTTTGAAGTGGCTGCCTGGGTTGAAGAAGCCGACGGGGCCCAGGTGATCATGGGTATTCGCCATAAGGAATATCCGCTCTTTGGCCTCCAGTTTCACCCCGAGAGCTTCTTGACCGACGTGGGGCCCAGACTGCTGGAACGGTTTTTGGCCGTTTGAGCCTCCATGCGTCAGAAGCGGGGCCCACGCTTACTCTGCAGCCGGTTGGAGTCGAGGTTTCAGTTCACCGAGTGACTCCGACTCCGCTGGAGTTGTCGCAGTCCAGGAAGTACAATCTCCCCCGCCCAGAAATCGTCCAGCTCTGCCGGATTCATGTGGATAAATGTCACCCAGGATCACGATGGCGAAGTCTCCCAGGAAAACAGATGGCCGCAAGCATCGCCCCACCGAAGCGTCGTTGAGCATGGACCAGCCGGAGCCGGGCTTCTGGCGCCGGCATCTGACGGGCGCATTTGGCCAGGCGGGGCTGGGGGCTCTCCTGCTTTGCCTGGCATTGCCGCGTGTGGGGCCCTGGCCGTTGGCCTTTGTGGCACCGGTCAGTTGGATCCTCCTGGTCCGCCGCCAGCGGCTGCCGGGCAGATGCCCCTATCGCGCCATCTGGCTGGCTGGGTTCCTCTTCTGGCTCACCGAACTCTACTGGATGACCATGCCCCATCCGTCCACCAGCCTCGGGTGGCTTGCTCTGTCGGCCTACCTGGCCTGTCTTCTTCCGCTGTTCATCGGTCTGAGTCGTGTAGCGGTGCACCGATTGCGGATCTCGGTCGTCGTGGCAGCTCCCGTCGTTTGGATGGGCCTCGAAGTCGTTCGCGGCTACCTCTTCGGCGGGTTCACCATGGCCAGCCTGGGACACGTGATCTACCGCTGGACGGCCATGATTCAGACGGCTGACCTGGCCGGGGCCTATGCGGTTGGTTTCATCGTCATGTTCGTGGCCGCATGTGTGGGGCGGCAGTTTCGCCTGACACCCGGCGAGCCACGCCCACGTTGGCCCGTGCCGGCCGGCCTCGTCATGCTCGCCTTCGCCCTGGCCTACGGCCATGTCCGCATGGCCCAGGCCAACCATGAGCCGGCGGCACGCATTGCCCTGGTCCAGGGCTCGACCGCGATCACGCTCGACATGGGCTACGAGAAGAAGAAGGAAATGCATGACGAACACATGAAGTTGACGCTGGAGACGGTCTCGAAGGACCCGGCGCTGGACCTGGTCATGTGGCCCGAATCGACCTTCTACTGGGACATCATCTCCCGAGAGAAAGGCATCGCTGTGCCCTACTGGTGGTCCGGCACGGAAAAAGGCTTTGAGGAATTTGCCGAGGAGACACGGCTGCTGGTCAGCAAGACCGCGGAAGACATCCAGGTCCCGCTCCTGGTGGGGCTGACGCGACGGCACTACGAGTCGCGAGGCGAGGCGGTCTACAACACGGCGATCCTGGTCACCAAGTCGGACCCGCGAGCCGAGGCGTACGACAGGATCCAGATGTACGATAAGATCCACCTGGTGATGTTCGGAGAGTATTTCCCCTTTGCCGACAGGCTGAGATTTCTCTACCAGTTCACGCCGGTCAACACCCTCAACATCGGTCTTCAGCGCGGCACGAAGCCCGTCGCCTTCGAGCTCAACGGCCTTTGCCTGACACCGAACATTTGCTTCGAAAGCGTCATTCCCCAGGTGATTCGTCGGCAGGTCAACGAACTGGCTGCGGCAGGGCAGGAGCCGGATGTGCTGGTCAACCTCACCAACGACGGCTGGTTCTTCGGCTCCAACGAACTCGATCTGCACATGATCTGCGGTGTGTTTCGTGCCGTCGAATGCCGAAAACCCTTTCTGATCGCGGCCAACACGGGCCTCTCCGCCTGGATCGACGGCGATGGCCGCATTCGGCAACAAGGTCCGCGGCTGGCCACGGCCGTCATCCTTGCCGACGTGGCCAAGGATGGACGCAAGAGCCTCTATCTGTGGTGGGGCGACCTTCCCGCAGGCATCTGCCTCTTGTTGTGTATCGGACTTGCCGGGATTGGTTGCCTGGACCGACGCCGCCGGGGAGCCGTGGAATGATGGAACCGAAGAAAGAACCGAGTATCTATTCGCCCGATTTCATCCGCGAGAAGCTGCGGGCAATTCCTCGCGAAACGACCCCGCGGCGGATCACGCCGCCGATCAAGCGGCTCTGCAGGAAGCTCGCGGCCGATAGCCTGCCCCGCTTCGTGCCTGTCCTGGCGGCGTCCAGCGCAAAGGCCAATGCGGCCCACGAGAACGTGGAAGACACGATCCGCGTCAACGGCGGTGTACATGCCCCCGGCTGGCTGATCTGGGAGATGCGAGGGATTCTGCTCAATGCCGAGCGCTACACCTGCTGGCGGTCCGCCGAAGGCGATCTGGTTGACGTCTCGCCCAAGCCCGACGGCGAAAAACGGATCCTGTTTCTCGAAGGCCCGGAGCCGTGGGACGGCTCCCGAGTCTGCCCGACCACCTGGGCGCTTGTCGACGACGAGCCCGTCCTCGAGTACATCCGCATCTACCAGTCGGAACGCCGCCAATGGGCCAGTGAAATCACCGATTTCAAGCTGCAGAAAGAGCTTTACCTTGCCATGGTTGCCATGAGCGACCACCTGGCAGCCCAGAAGAAACGCAAACGATAAACGATAGGCTCACCCCTGTGCCATCGTCATCGGTAGCTGTCCGGGCATCTCGTCCAGCACGCCGATCCGCACGACCAAGGTGGCCACGGGCGGGTCGCCAATCGTGAGTATGGGCATCTGCGGCCAGTGCACCATGGTCTGGCCGATTCATGAGTTGCCGCAAATCCGGCCTGTATCGAATCAGCACGGCCACGCCAGGGATCGATGTTCGTGCGCCGGGCGCGAACCTGTCAAGCCGAGAGGTCAATGCTGCAGTCCCTCGCCGTACTCGGCCAGGAATCCCAGATCGCCGAAACGATCCCGGTAATCCCTGTCGATCCAGGCAGCGAAGGTGGTTATGTGGCGGATGCCCCGCCTTCGATAAGTCTCCACGTCCGACAGGAAAACCTCCTTGTTCCACGGGAGCTCCACTGCCGGCCTCTTCCAATGGGAGAAACGTGAGACATCGAGCCAATACTCGAGGACCTGGGCCGTTTCTTTGGGAAACACCTCCAGGTTGGCATCGAGGGCGTGCAGGCCGTCTGAAAGATTTGGATCCTGCTGCTCGGAATAGGGCAAATCGTAGCGCCGCGTGATGGGGGCGAATTCGAGGAAGATGCCCGCGTCAGCCTTGACGTTCTTCGGCGGGATCAGCGTGTCGTGGTACGCCAGGTGGGCGACTTGAGCCTTGGGATCCACTTCCCGCAACGCGCGGCAGATTCGATTTTCAATCACGAGCGCCTGTTCCGATGGCGAGAGCTCCCGGCATTTCGCACAGCGGCACCAGGGCTCACCATCGTCGCCCCAGTAGAAGTATCGGCCCGTCGTCGGGCGCAGCACCTTGGCGATCGCAACGGCGTTCTCACAGATCGTTTCCAATCCCCGCTGGCTGTGGACGCAGCAGTTGGCGTCCGGCACCCGCACGCCCTGGTCGTTCATGCGGAACAGCTCTGGGGCTTTGGCAAACAGATCCCGAGGCAGCAGTTCTTTCATGGCGTGAAGTTCGTATTCGATCTCCAGGCCCAATTCGTGGCACTGTTGGCAGAACCGCCGCCCCGCCTCGGTTCCGATACAATCGATGACCGCCTGGGGCGAGTTCTGGTGATGGAGGCCGATGGTCGTCAAACCGGCCGTCTTGGCCCGCTGGGGCCAATCGGCCAAAGTCAGGTCTTCCGGCACCAGCACCACCCCACGGGTCGCGAAGCCGGATTCGCCGGCCGCACCGGCCGCGCCGGCCCTGGCTTCACCGGTTCGCCAAGCCATTGCCAAGACACTACCCAGAGAGCTTGCGAGAAATTGTCGTCGCTGGAGACTGGTCATGATGCTCACCGCTATCCTGAGAGAGCCAATAGAGAAGCCAGATCGCGGGGCCACGGGAGGATGAGCCCGTGCCGGCCTCGCGGTTCTGGCAGACCTCGCTTACGGATGCACTGACAGAAGCAGCACTATCCTACCGATCTTCGGCAGGAGCCCGCAAGTGCCGCAGCCTCAGTCTCCTCAGTCTGCTCCGTCTCGTCAGTCTGCCAGCGCTCGCCCTGCCAGGTGTGGCGAACGGTCCGAAGAATCGAGAATCACTCTTGAATCACTCCAGAGGATTTCGAGTTTCGAAGAAGGGCGCGCGACGGGACGAGAACCAGCGTCTCATCACGGGCAATTGGGGTTGGCCGGAACGATCGCGGGTGGAGTCGCTCGTAGTCTGCCACAACGCGGCGGGAACGACTGCAGGAGCACTCGTGCTGGCGACCGGTCCGTTGGCTTGCCAGCCACGTAAGAGTGAGGGCTGCCGCGAAAGCGATGAGTGTGGCGAGAAAGGTCATGGCTCATCCGTGGGAAAGGTGGGCGTGGGGTATTCCTTGAATCCCCGATCCGTGCGGACGAGGAACAGCGCGGGAATATCCTGGGCCGCGGCCAACTCCAGGCCCTCGTCGGGACCAAGCACAAACAGGGCTGTCGCCAGGGCGTCGGCTTCCATACACGTGTTGGCGAGGATGCTGACCGAGGCCAGACGATGGTTCACCGGCCGTCCGGTGCGCGGGTTGATGATATGGCAGAATCGCGTTCCGTCGTGCTCGAAGTAGTTCCGGTAATCGCCGGAGGTGGCCATCGCGCGCTCGCCAAGGGGGATGATCCGCTGGACGCCCCGGCCCGACGTCGTTGGCAATTCCACGGCGATCTGCCAAAATTCTCCCTTGGCATTCCGCCCCGCAGTTCGGATCTCGCCGCCGACTTCGATCATGTATCGGCGGATACCGAGTGTCTCCAACCCCTCGGCCACCTGATCGACGGCAAAACCCTTGGCCACTGCCGAAAGGTCAACGCGGCAGGCCGCCGACGGTTTGCGCACTGCGGGCGGGTCGAGTCGTACTTCAAGTCGGCGGTAACCTACGCTTGCCATGGCTGCCGCAATTTCTCTCTCGTCAGGAACAGCACCCACAGGCCTAGCTGTAGGGCCAAAGCTCCACAGGTCGACGAGCGGTCCAACCGTCACATCGAGGGCCCCGCCACTGAGATCTCCCACGCGGATCGCCTCGGCGATGACTCGGGCCGTTTCCGCCGAGACGGGGAACCACTGGTCCGAATCGGTCGCATTGAACCGCGAGAGCTCGGAGTCTGGATCGTAAGTCGACATGAGCCCGTTGACCCGATCGAGGCGGCCCTGGATCTCCGCGGCGACCCGAGCCCGATCGAGTGTTGGCGAAAGCCCCGCAACCTTCACCGAGTAGGTCGTGCCCATGGTGGCGCCGGCGAAGGCGGCCGTCTCCGAATCGGCGGATTGCCGGGTCGCCGATGCTCGGCCGGCGGCAAGAACCAGTCCGGCGCCGGCGATCACGAGCATCAGCAAGAGGGTGGCGGTTCGCATGGTTGTTGCCTTTCGGATAGTCTCTTTTCAGAGCCGCTAACAAAACCACCGACCGTGCACGGCGGTGCTCGCAGGAAACTCGTGCGGTTTGCCAGGGCTTCTCAGGTCAGGGAACTTCGCAAGGCCGTTCAGGATCCAAAATCGTCGAAGAAGATGTTGTCTTTTTCAACACCGAGGCTGTCGAGGAGGCCAACAACCGCCTTGGTCATCTGCGGTGGGCCGCAGAAATAGTACTCGCAGTCCTCAGGGGCCGGGTGGTTCTTCAGATACCTTTCGTACAGAACGTTATGGATGAATCCCGTCGGGCCGGTCCAATTGTCTTCGGGTAGCGGATCCGAGAGGGCCAGGTTCCAACGGAAGTTCGAGTGTTCTGCCTGGAGCCGTTCGAACTCGTCGGCATAGAACACTTCGCGGAGACTGCGGGCGCCATACCAGTACGAAATCCTCCGCCCGGTGTTGCGGTGTTTGAGCAGTTCGAAGATGTGCGACCGGAGCGGCGCCATGCCGGCCCCGCCGCCGATGTACACCATTTCGGAACCGCTCTCCCGGATGAAGAATTCACCGTAGGGGCCGAACACGTTGACCTTGTCGCCCGGCTTGAGGTTGAAAATGTAGGATGACATCACGCCCGGCGGCACATCGTCGGTTCCAGGCGGGGGCGTGGCAATCCGCACGTTGAGCTTGATAAGGCCCTTTTCTTCAGGATAGTTGGCCATGGAGTAGGCCCGGGTGGTCACGGCGTTGGCCTTCGAGGTGTAACGCCAGAGCTGGAAACGGTCCCAGTCGGCCCGATACTGCTCGGGAATTTCGAACTGGTTGAAGGAAAGTGAATAGGGCGGGCATTCGATCTGGATGTAGCCGCCGGCCTTGAAAGCGACTTCTTCACCGGGGGGCAATTCGAGCACCAGCTCCTTGATGAACGTGGCCACGTTGCGGTTCGACCGCACGGTGCACTCCCAGCGTTTCACCTCGAGGATCTCGGACGGGACTTCGATCGCGATATCCTGCTTGACCGGAACCTGGCAGGCCAGACGCATTCCGTCGCGGACTTCCTTGCGGGTCATGAAGTCGCGCTCGGTGGGCAAGATGTCGCCCCCTCCTTCAATGACCTTGCAGCGGCACTGGCCGCAGGTGCCCTGACCGCCGCATGCCGACGGCAGGAAGATGTTCTTGCCGGCCAGTGTTCCCAGCAACTTGCCGCCGGGGGCGACCGTCACCGTTTTGTCTTCGTCGCCGTTGATGCGGATCTTCACTTCCCCTTCAGGGACGAGAAGATACCGAGCCCCGAGAATAACCACGACCAGCACGAGCACGATGATCGTGAACATGGCCACGCCGGCAATAATTTCGGTACCCATGGGATGTCCTTACAATTCGATTCCCGAAAAGGCCATGAACGCCAACGCGATCAGTCCCACCGTGATGAACGTGATCCCCAGCCCCTCCAGGCCTTTCGGAATGTTGCTGTAGCGCATCTTCTCCCGCACCGCGGCCAGAACCACGATCGCAAGGGCCCAGCCGAACCCCGAGCCAAAGCCGTAAACCACGCTTTCGGCGAAGTTGTACTGCCGCTCGACCATGAACAGCGAGCCGGCAAGGATGGCACAGTTGACCGTGATCAGCGGCAGATAGATGCCCAGGCTGTTGTAGAGTGCCGGAAAGTAGCGATCCAGGAACATTTCGAGGACCTGCACCATGGCGGCGATCACGCCGATGGAAACGATCAGCACGAGGAAGTTCAGGTCGAGGTCCGGATAGCCGGCCCAGGCCAGGGCGCCCTCCTTGAGAATGTAGGTGTAGATCAGGTTGTTCATCGGCAGCGTGATCACTTGCACGACCGTTACGGCAATGCCCAGCCCCAAGGCCGTTTCCACCCGTTTCGACACGGCCACGTAAGTACACATGCCGAGAAAGAAGGAAAGGGCCAGGTTCTCGGTGAAGATCGATCGCAGCAGCAGGCTCAAGTAGTGCTCAAACATATTACCGTCCTTTTGCCAACGAGGTTTGACGCCGGTATTCCAATCCCCAGATGAGGAACCCGATCAGGAAGAACGCGCTCGGCGAAAGCAGGAACAGGCCGTTGGTCATGTACCAGCCCCCATCGGTCACCGTGGGCAGAACGGTGAAGCCCAGCAGAGTGCCCGAGCCGATCAGCTCGCGGGCGGCGCCCACGATGACGAGGATGAGACTATAACCCAGTCCGTTGCCGAGCCCGTCGAGAAGACTCAGCCAGACACCGTTCTTCATGGCAAAGGCTTCCGCCCGTCCCATGACGATGCAGTTAGTGATGATCAGCCCCACGTAGACGGAGAGCTGCTTGCTCAGATCGTAGGCGTAGGCCTTGAGAACCTGGTCGACCACGATCACCAGCGAGGCGATGATCGTCATCTGTACGATCATGCGGATCGAAGAGGGGACAAATCGCCGCACCGCGCTCAACACGCCGTTCGATCCGGCGGTCACGAAGGTAACCGCGATCGCCATAGTGATCGCCGTGGAGAGTTTCGTTGTAACGGCCAGGGCCGAACAGATGCCGAGGACCTGAACTCCGATCGGGTTGCGGGCAAGGATCGGCTCAAGAAATGTTTCAGATGCCTTCGCCATGGTCGCCTCCTTTACGCAGATTGGCCAGCAGCGGGCCGTAGCCTTGTTCGCCGAGCCAGAAATGGAACAGGTTCGTCACACCGCGGCCGGTGAGGGTGGCGCCGGAAAGCCCGTCGACCTGGTGATCGGCATCCGGACTCTGCGAATCGACCGAGCCCTTGACGACTTCGATCAGCGGGTTCCCCGCTTCGTCAAGCGCCGTCTTGTCGTCCCACAGCGCCAGCCACTTGGGACTACTCACCTCGGCGCCCAGCCCTGGGGTTTCCGCGTGGTCGTACATGCAGAACGTCTTGATGGTGGCAAAATCCGGGCCAAGGGCCACGAAGCCGTGCATGGTGGACCAGAGGCCCTTGCCCTCAACCGGCAGGATCAAGCGTTCCAGGCGATCGTCCTTGCGAATCAGGTAGACCGGTCGAAGCGTCGGCTTCTGGCCGAGCCCGGCAATATCGTCCTTCGCGGCAATCGGCTGCATCCGATTCTCCGTGTCCTTGTTCTCCAGGTCGTCGGGGGCGAGCCCCTCGACAAACTGGCCGGTCTCCAGATTGACCACCCGGGCTTCGATCTGTTTGAACAGCTCGTCCGGATCGGCTTGGCTTTCGGCATCGCAAAGACCGGCGGTCTGCAGAATATAGCGCTGCTTGTCGCGAACCTTGTTGGCCTCCTGCCGCGGCCGCAGACCCACGGCCGCGGCGGCCACAACGATGGAGCAGATCACGCATACCAAGGTGGCGATGCTCAGCACTCGAATTGGTGTTTCCTTAGGCATGGCGAAGGACCCTCCTGCGGATGTTGGCGCGGACGACGAAGTAGTCGAGCAGGGGAGCGCAGACGTTGCCGAGCAGGATCGCGAGCATCGTACC
>CAYSCH010000173.1:12805-18660 GCA_964429355.1 uncultured Planctomycetaceae bacterium
GTACCCTCGGGGAAGGCCGGGTTGACCACGCGAACCAGGATCACGATCGCCCCGATCAGCACGCCGTAGAGATACTGCCCCGTGTTGGTCATGGCGGCCGTCACGGGGTCGGTGGCCATGAACACCAGTCCGAACGCCAGACCGCCCAAAACGAGATGCCAATGGGGCGGGATCTCGAAGGCGGGATTGGTGGGGCTGCCGACCAGGTACATCAAGGTGGCAACACCCATCGCACCGGCAAGCATGCTGGTCATGATCCGCCAGGAACCGATACCGGCCAGGAGCATGATCGCCGCGCCGAGCAGACAGGCGATCGTCGATGTTTCGCCAAAGGAACCAGGGATAGTTCCCAGCATGGCGGAAAACCAGGTCGTCGTGGCCGTCACGGCCTCGAGTCCGCCCGAGGCTGCTGCTGCCAGAGGGGTGGCGCCGGAGAAGCCGTCGACGGCGACCCACACCGAGTCGCCCGAGATCTGTGCGGGATAGGCGAAGAACAGGAATGCTCTTGCCGCCAGGGCGGGATTGAGAAAGTTGCGTCCCGTGCCGCCGAAGATCTCCTTGGCGATCACAACGCCGAAGGAAATCCCCACGCCGACCTGCCAGAGCGGAATCGTGGCCGGCAAGGTCAGCGGGAAGATCAGTCCGGTCACGAAGAATCCTTCGTTGACATCGTGTTTTCGCACAATGGCGAACAGGATCTCCCACCCCAGGCCGACCGCCATCGTCACCACGTAGATGGGAACGAAATAGAGGGCGCCGTGGAGCAGGTTGCCCAGGATCGACCCAGGCACAGCGTGAGGCGCCAGTGCTTCCAGCACCGCGCCGCGCCAGCCGGGCACTTCGGTCACTCCCATCGCGGCCATGGCCTGGTGGGCTTGGTAGCCCGTGTTGAACATGCCCATGACCATGCAAGGCACGAGCGCGACCAGAACGACCGACATGGTCCGCTTGAAGTCGATCGAGTCGCGGACGTGGCAACTCCCCTGCGCCACCTCAGCCGGCGTGTAGAAGAAGCTGTCGATCACCTCGTAGACCGGGTAGAGCCGCCCCAGAGGCTTGCCCTCGCGAAACAGCGGTTCCGTCCGGTCCAGCAGATAGCGTAGGGGTCGCATCAGCCTTCCCTTTCGATGGTTTCCAAGTTCACCCGCAGCATCGCACCGTAGTCGCCCTTGCCGGGGCAAACGAAAGTGCAAAGGGCCAGATCTTCCTCGTCCAGTTCCAGGCAACCCAGGGCCTCGGCCTGCTCCACGTCTTCCACCGCCAGGGCCCGGAGGAGGAAGTAGGGCAGAATGTCCAGCGGCATGACTCGTTCGAAGCTGCCGATCGGCAACAGTGCGCGGTGCCCACCGTAGAGCGATGCCGAAAAGGACTGGAGCCGATTCCTGGTCAGCCTGGAGGCAAACACGTTTTTCACCGAAAACTTGCGGAACCCTGGGGCGAGCCAGCCGAACAGCTCCCGCTGGCCGCCCGCAGGCAGGGCGGAGACCTGGAGATGGTAACGCCCCAGGTGGGCGAACGGTCCTTCGGCCTGGCGACCTCCGAGCAGGGAACCGGAGACGATGCGGCTGGGCTGTCCGTCAAGCTCGCCATCGGTCAATTCCGCCAGGTCGGCGCCGACCCGGGTGCGGATCAGCCGCGGTTGCTCGACGCTCGGGCCGGCGATCGAGATCACCCGGGAGAAGTCGATCTCTCCTGTGGTGAACAGGTGGCCGATGGCGATCACGTCTTGATAGTTCACGTAACCGACCGCCTTGTTGCGTCCGGCCGGATCGACGAAATGGATGTGGGTTCCGGGCAGGCCGGCGGGGTGCGGTCCGCTGAACTCGACCGTC
This sequence comes from uncultured Planctomycetaceae bacterium, assembly GCA_964429355.1. GTDB lineage: Bacteria > Planctomycetota > Planctomycetia > Pirellulales > Thermoguttaceae > JAAYAY01. The sequence goes on from CAYSCH010000173.1 coordinate 14,638, forward strand.
TTCACCCGGTCCAGTTCCATTCCGGGCAGGATCTCGCCCGGCGCCTTGCAGAGAAACACTCCCTTGTCGCTGAGCTTGGCCAACACGCGCAGGCCGTTGCGGAAATCCTCGCGGCGCTCGCGGATGACGACATTCGGGTCCGCGGCCAGCGGATGGGTGTCGATGGCGGTGACGAACAGGGACGAGAGCCGCGTGTCCGGGGAGGGAATAATGCCGAACGGCCGCTGGCGCAGCGCGGTCCACAGCCCCGACGCGAGAAGCGTCTCGCGGATGGTGCCGGCATCCAGGTCCGCCAGCTCGTTGGCACGGTGGTGGGCGAACTGTTCGGCCTCCTCGCCGGAGAGTTCGACCACGATTGCCTGGAGGACCCGCTTTTCGCCGCGCCGAATGGCCACCACCCGGCCGGCCCCAGGTGAGGTGAAACGGATTTCGGGGCGTTTGCGGTCCACCAGCAACGTTTGCCCGGCCGTGACGACGTCGCCTTCCTCCACGGCGAGCCGAGGCTTGAGCAGTGGATAGTCGGGGACCACGAGGGCGACTCGGGTGACTGCCGGGCCCTCGTAGATGATCTGCTCGGGCACTCCGGCGATCGGCAGGTCGAGGCCCTTGCGAATTTGGATCGTCTTCCAGGCCGTAGGCCGGGGGGCCGGCTTTCTCCGCTCGCGTACCAGGTTCGGATTGGCGGTTTCTCGTTCAACGACGATTTGTGTATCTTCCCAGGCAGACGGTAGATCCGTGACAAGCTGTCTTAACATGGTTGCCTCCTTCTCAACGAAATTGCGTGATCGTCAAAGCCAATAGGCCTCTTGAGCGGCGTCACATCAGTGACGCGGCTGCCGTGGCGACATGCACCAGGGCTGCTCGAATTCGCTTCAGCGCGTGAACGGTGTTTCTCAGCCGTACCCTCGATGGGTCGGGCTGGTCCGGGGCGCATCCCATCTGGGCGGAGAACGCCTCCAGCAGGACGTCGTGAAACCGCTGTTCCGAGACGGGCTTCGCCAGGAATGCGAACGCTCCCAGTTTGGCAGCTTCCACGGCGGCCGGAATCGAGGGATGGACGGCCGCTACAATCGCGGCGGTGTGCGGGTGGGCATTCCGCAGCGTTTCCAGAATCCTTAGGCTGTTCACCCCCGGGGCCTGATGCTCGACAATGACGACGTCGCCGGGATCGATGGTGAGACCTCGGATCGCGTCGTCATCGGTCGAGACCGACTCGGTCGTGAATCGCACGGAACCGCCAGAACCAGGAATCCGGAATCGGCGTCTGGCAAGAGCCCGTTTTACGAAGGCCTGCATGTGCGGATCGCTGTCGGCGATGAGAACGCGTCGTGTCAGCATGGCTTGGGAGGAAAACGTCTAGCGGAGTCGTGGCAGGGTCACAGTGAAGGTGGTGCCGGTGGGGCCGCGCGAGGGATCGGCATTGGATTCGACCTGGATGTCGCCGCCGTGCATCTTGACGATGCCGTAGGTCACAGCCAGTCCCAGGCCGGTGCCTTCTCCGACTCGCTTGGTGGTGAAGAAAGGTTCGAAGATCTTCTTGAGGTTCTCTTCGGGAATGCCGTCGCCTGTGTCGTGGACTCGCAGCAAGGCTCCCCGTTCGTTGCCGTTCAGGTCGATGCGGATCGCGCCCTCGCCGTGCATGGCGTCGACGGCGTTGCTGATCAGATTCGTCAGAACCTGAACGATCTGGTCCTGGTCGACATCGGCTGCGGGGGAATCGCTGAGCTGGCGGACCTCGATGTGGACGCCGGTTGGCCTGGGAAACGCCCGTACCGTACGTTGCACGAGTTCGTGGAGGTTGGTTGGCTCCCGTGCGACCTTGTTCTGCCGGGCGAAATCCAGGAGGCCGGCGACGATCTTCTTGCACCGTCCGGCCTGCTCGATGATCAGGTCGATGTCCTCGCGAATGGCCGAGTCTTTGGGACACTCGTCGCGAACCAAGTGGGAATACATGAGCACCGCGCCCAAGGGATTGTTCACCTCGTGGGCGACTCCGGCTGCCAGTTGCCCCACGCTTGCCAGCTTCTCCGACTGGGCCAATGCTTCCTGGGCGCTGGCCAGACGCTGGTTGGATTGTTCGACCTGCTCCAACGCCCGGCTCAGTTTCTCGATCATGAACGGGAGGCACATGGCGTTCTCGGCAAGTCCCTGATGAATGGCCACCGCATGTTCGCGGCACGTGTCGTAACCGCAGGCCCCGCAATTGAGCTCGTCCTCCAGGCCGTGTTTGCCCATGTCGGCCAGGATCGCTCGGATCTGGTCGGTGGCCGGTGCGGGTTTCCTCTGGTCCTCCACCGAGAAGGAACGAGTCAGATCGAGCTTGTCCATACTGGCAATCGTCGACTGCCACGTGTCATGGTCGAGATGCTCTTCTCTTCGGCAGACGTATTCGCGAACCCGGCGCCGGCGGTTGAACAGGGGAAGCCGATTCTCGATGCCCGCCCCCATGATGCAGCCCTCGCAGCACAGGGCCTCCAGGAGCTGTGCTCCGAGATCCCCGGTAGAAAATTCCTTGATGGCTTCGCGGACGTGGCTGTGCCCTTCGACGGCCACGATACTGCCCGACTTGAGGTCCTCGGGCAGATCAGCCGCCTGAAGCATGCCGCGGCCGATGGGCAACAGGCCGCCCAGGCCGCCGTGCGGTGGATCGAAGTCGCTTTCGCAAACGCTCTCCGCCTCGATCCCCTGGGCGCGGAAGAGCGAACGCAGCTCGCCGAAGGTCAGCACCGCATTCACTTCGCCCGCAAGGCGGACGGAGTCGGCCTCCATTTTCTTTCCCACGCAGGGACCGATGAATACGACGGAAACGTCGTCGCCATGAATGTGGCGAACGGCGCGTGCCGCTGCCACCATGGGAGAAACAACCGGCAGGAGCGACGGCACCAGTTGCGGGTAGAAGCGTTCCACGTAGGCCACGACCGCGGGGCAACTTGTGGCGATGAATCGCTGCCCGTGGCCGGCGTCCATCAACCGGCGATACGCCCTGGCCACAAGATCGGCACCGAACGAGACTTCGCACACATGGTGGAAGCCGAGCTTCCGGATCATGCCGACGAGCAGCGACTCGCTGATTTCGTGGAATTCGGCCGGGAAACTGGGAGCCAAGCAGGCAACGACCTTTCCGCCTCCGGCCAGCAGGGAGTTGACTTTTCCCATCGAGTCGGGATATTGCTTGGCCCGTTGCGAGCAGACCCGCAGACAGTTGCCGCACACGATGCAGCGATCGGGAATCACCTCGGCCTGGCCGTCCTTGACGCGAATCGCTTTGGCCGGGCATTCGCGAATGCACGTGTAGCACATTCGGCATCGCTCCCGGATTGTGGTGACGTAGCCGTTTGGCATGGCTCACTCGGCGGCAAGGTCTCGAATCAGTCGCTCCACTTGAAGCGGTGTGACTCCCGGAAACAGTTCCTCGTTGACGGCAACCACGGGCGCCATCCCGCAGGCATCGAGACAGGCGACCACTTCCAGACTGAAATGGCCGTCCGCAGTGATCTCTCCCGGCAGAATGCCCAGCGCGTCCTGAAGGGTCTGGAGAACGGCGGCCGATCCCTTGACGTGGCACGCAATGCCGCGGCACACGCGAATATGATGACGCCCGCGAGGCTGACTGCCCGTAACGGTCGCGGGATCGCCAGTCGGCCCCATTGCCACCTCGGGCAGCAGGACAAGGAGGTCGGACGGTTCCGGCCCACCGATGGCTTCATCATGTTTCCACAGGGCAGTCATTTTCGAAAACACTCCAGCAAGTGCAGGTGACGTCAGCGCGCCCGGGCAGCAAACCAAAACGGCTACGGCACACGGTTCGCACATTCACCTGGAAAGGAACGTTTCATGATCTTTGCAACAATCATGCCGTGCGGAAAATCGATATCTTCCGAATAGGAATTCACCCTCAGGGTAGCCAATCCACAAGTCCTCTGGCTGCAATTGGTTGATGTAACGCGTGAATGCCAAGTGATTTATGTATTCCTTCGGGGCGCTCGCCGCGTTCGAGCCGGGCCAGGGCGAGCCGATCCCGCA
>CAYSCH010000174.1:0-979 GCA_964429355.1 uncultured Planctomycetaceae bacterium
AGACCGCAGATTCCGACGTTGACCATTGTGTGTAGCTCCTGGTTGGCGGACAGCGGGCATTTGGACTGAATCAATGCACCGCTCCGCAATTAGAACAAGTGTTTCCGCTTCGCTCAATGCGCCGCTCCCATCGCCAGGCACTCTGGTTCCCAAAAAACAACAAATGCGGGTGCCTGGCGGCCCGGCCTCAGCGAGTCCCCAGCCGTATCGATTGTCCGGAAGGGCTTCTCAGCTCAGTAGTCCAATAAACCGGCTCCACGCGTCGTCCCAAGCGGCCGTGTTGCGGGGCTCGTACTCGTCAACGGGGAAACTGTTCTTGATGACCTCACGGGCCTGGGCGATGCCGGCCACGTCTCCGGCGGCGACGGCCTGCATCATCAGGTTTCCGATCGCCGTGGCTTCAATCGGGCCGGCCACCACTCGCCGCCCGCAGGCATCTGCCGCCGCCTGGCAGAGTTGCTTGTTCTGCGTACCCCCGCCCACGATGTGAATCGTCCGGATGGGAGAGCCGTTCAGTTGTTCGCACATCCCCAAAACGTGGCGGAACTTCATCGCCAGACTGTCGAGGGCGCACCGCAATACGGCCCCTTCGTTCTCCGGCACCGCCTGCCCGGTCCGCCTGCAATACTCGCAAATGGCCTCGGGCATGTTCTTCGGCGACAGAAAGTCCTGACCGTCTGGATTGATGAACGAAACCAGCGGTTTGGCCGCGCCCGACATCCGGTTCAGGTCTTCCCAGCTCCAGTTCTTCCCCGCCTGGTTCCAGACCTGTCGGCACTGCTGCACCATCCACAGCCCGCAAATGTTCTTGAGCAGGCGGATCGTATTGCCCACTCCCCCTTCGTTGGTGAAGTTCAGCTCCATCACCTCATCGTTGACCACCGGTTCGGGCGACTCGATTCCCATCAGCGCCCACGTCCCCAGGCTCACATAGCACCAGTCCGGCTTCTGCCCCGGAACAGACGCCGCCGGCACGGCC
>CAYSCH010000174.1:989-11408 GCA_964429355.1 uncultured Planctomycetaceae bacterium
GGCCGTGTCGTGGGAGCCCGGCAAAATGACCTCGGCAGCCGTCAAGCCGGTGTCTGCAGCCAGTGCCGGACGCAATCGCCCGAGATTCGTGCCCGGTTGGGCAATCTGGCCCAGAATGCTCGTCGGAAGTTCCATCTGCTCCAGGAGTTCCGTGGCCCAACTCCCCTTCTTCGGATTGTAAAACTGGGTGGTGGTCGCGTCGGTCATCTCGTTGCACTTCTGACCGGTCATCATCCAGTGAAACAGATCGGGCATCATCAAGAACGATTTGGCAATCTCCAGAATCGGCGAGTTGGACAGCTTCATCGCCAGAAGTTGATACAGCGTGTTCAGTTGCATGAACTGCAGACCCGTGTTCCGGAAAATCTCCGTGCGCGAGGCCCACTTTTCCGCTTTCTCCATCATCCCGTTGGTGCGCGCATCTCGGTAATGGAAAGGATTGCCCAGCAATTGGTCGTCTCGCCCAAGCAGCCCGAAGTCGACTCCCCAAGTATCGACTCCCACACTGGTGATCCGGGCGCCACCCTTCGCACCTGCCGCCCGCATTCCACCCGTCACGTGCGTCCATTGAGCCAGCAGATCCCAATAGAGACTGCCGGCAACATCGACTCCGCCGTTCTCGAACCGATAGACTTCCTCCAAAGTTATCCGCTTCCCGTCGAAGCGGCCAACCACATGCCGCCCGCTGGAAGCCCCCATATCGATTGCCAAGTATGCTCTGTCTGCCATCGTTCGCCTTTGGTGCCCTGGAAGTATCCGGATGGAACGGAAGTGTCCATTACGATTCGTGATCAGTCCACTCCTGGCAAATCGTGCCTCTTGCGGACCCGTTCGTCAAGCCCTGGCAGAACTTCCACACCCAAGGAACATCAGCCCCAGATACCAACCGATAGCGACATTCCCGCTCACCACAGAATTTGGCTGCCAGGATCCGCCAATCTCAACGGAGATTCGGATATTATCTTGACTTTGTTTACAAACTTATGTAACAATATGACGATTGAGTAACTGGATGAGTGGCAACATGACTCGCGCCAGCGGCATTGAGTCGGTACCAAGACACGGTTTGTCGCCAATATGAGCACTACTATTAAAAACGATGCACCCCGCGCCGGCCCGATTGTGGTTCCGGTTGCTTCCGCCGAAACCCTGGAAGAGCTTCGCCGGGCAAGCGAGGCGCTTGAGTCGGCCTCCCCGGAGGAAATCATCACCTGGGCAGTCGAGAACCATTTTCCTAAACTGACTATGGCGACGGCCTTTGGCCCGGAAGGGTGCGTCATCCTTTCGATGCTCGCCAAGATCGAACCGCGCGTGTATGTGTTCAACCTCGACACCGGGTATCAGTTCCAGGAGACCCTTGATCTTCGAGACCGGATCGCGGAGCGATACGGAATCGAAGTGGCCTATGCCCGTGCCGAGATAACCGTCGAGCAATACGAGGCCCAGAACGGCGGGCCCTTGTACGAACGCGAGCCCGACCGCTGCTGTTTCGACCGCAAGGTGAAGGTTCTGCGTGAGCATGTTGTAGGATTCACAGGTTGGATGAGCGGGATCCGCCGCGACCAGAGCGCTCACCGGGCCCAGGCGGCGATTGTCGGCTGGGACAAAAAGTTCGGTTTGGTCAAGATCAGCCCTCTGGCAAACTGGACCAAGAAAGACGTGTGGAAGCGAATCACCGACGAGCAGATACCGTACAACCCGCTGCACGATCAGGGATATCCCAGCGTCGGATGCTGGCCCTGCACCCGAGCCGTCCTTTTCGGCGAGGACGAACGGGCTGGTCGCTGGAGCGGCACGGCCAAGACCGAGTGCGGCTTGCACACCGTCGACGACAAGGACTAGACAACCTACGCATGAGAGTCTCCGCCAAGACCGAATACGCGTGTATTGCGATGCTCGAGTTGGCCTCCCGCTTCGGATCGGGAGAGCCCGTGCGAATCCGCAAGATCGCGGAACGCCACGACGTCCCTCCGCGATTTCTCGTGCAGATTCTCCTTCAGCTCAAGGGCGCAGGTCTGGTTGCCAGCACGCGAGGCGCAGCCGGTGGTTACCATCTGGTCCATCCCCCCGAGACCGTCTCCCTGGGCGACGTCATGGCGGTGATTGAGGGCACGGCCGAAGGCGATAACAAGTTGACCACGAGCGCTTCCCCCGACTCGCCTGCGGTCAAGGCCCTCAGTGCGGCCTGGCAGGAAGTTGCCGAGACCGAGCGCAAGCTGCTCGCAAGCATCTCACTGGCCGAGTTGCTCGAACGCGCGCGCGCCCAGGACGAGCGGATGTACTACATCTGAACTGCCCCTCAGGAGCAGTCCTGACTCCGTATCCAGGCTATTGCCCCCAGCCACCCTCGCCCGTCTTGCCACTCGTTGCGACATCCCCTCTGCCGGACTATACTAAGAAGCCTTCACAAAACGTATGAGTCTCCCACGGGCATGGATATGCACAGCCTGTGGTCTTGTTAGCGGCTCTAAGAAGCCCTCACAAAACGTATGAGTTTCCCACGGGCATGGATGTGCACAGCCGGTGGTCTTGTTAGCGGCTCTAAGGGATTCTCATAGTCAAATACACTGTAGCCGAACTCGGCTACGAGCCTTCCAAATAACCTTTCGCACGTTTCCCTCGAAGGAGAAATCTGTCCATGGCCGATCTGATTGCCCCGCATGGCGGCTTGAGTGAGCCCGTTTGCCGAACCGTCGCCGAAGAGTCGAAGAGCGATTTTCTTGCGACCGCCCGGCAGATGCCCCGGGTTCCGGTGTCCGACGCCGATCTCTCGACCGTCTATCGCTGGGGCGACGGGGGGTTGAGCCCGACGATCGGTCCGATGGATTCGGCCACCTACAATCGGGTGCTCGACGAGTGCGTGATCGAAGTCAACGGCAAGAAATACGCCTGGACGATCCCCCTTTCCCTGCCCGTCACAGCCGAATTGGCAGCTCAGCTCTCCCCCGGCCAGACTGTGGCCCTGGTCAACAGCAAAGACCAGATCGTGGGCACTCTCGACATCACCGACGTCTTCGAGTGGGACAAGCTGCGGTACCTGTCGAAGGTTTATCTGACCGACCGGACCGACCATCCTGGTGCCGACATGGTGCTCGTCGGCGATGCAGACAAGACCCATTTGCTCGGCGGCTCGGTCCAGGTGCTGCCCCAGCCCAAGCATCCGGCCTTCGGCAAGTATGTGCTTTCGCCGCGCGAGGTCCGCAGACTCCTCGACCAGAAGGGCTGGGAGCGGGTCGTGGCCTTCCAGACCCGCAACCCCCTGCACCGGGCTCATGAATACGCCCTGGTCTACGGGCTCGAAACGTTGCTCCGGGCTGGCTGCAACGCCGGGGCCTGCCTCAACCCGCTGATCGGCGAAACCAAGGGCGACGACGTTCATGCCGACGTGCGCATGAAGACGTATGAGACGCTCATCCAGCGCCGCAGCCTGGGCGAAGGCGATAGCGATCCGCAATTGTGGAACTCGCGGGGCGAGGCCGTTCCGGACCGCGTGATCCTGTTGGGACTCGACATCAAGATGTTCTACGGCGGTCCGAAAGAGGCCATCATGCACGGGATCTACCGTCAAAACTTCGGATTCACCGACATCATCATCGGCCGCAAACATGCCGACGCACCGTACCACGACGGTTCGCCGATCTGGGGCGACTTCGATGCCCAGACGATCTTCGACAACCTGGCCGGAGACCTGAAGATCAAGCCCCTCAAGGTTGGCTTCGCCGCCTATTACGAGTCCATGGGCCGCGTCGACCTGATGGAGAATCACAGCCAGGAGAAGCCCGTGTTCATCTCGGGCAAGCAGGTCCGCGCCTCCCTTCTGGCCGGCCAGACCGTCGACCCCCGCATCATGCGTGAAAGCACCGCCAAGATCCTCATCGAGGCTATGGCCAAGTAGCTCCCCCGCCGCATGAAGGCAGACGCAGGCCGCCGGGCGGGACCTTGCCTGCCCGGAACTGCCCCGGAAACTCCCACCGCACATCGACTGGTACTGGCGGCGGTTGTTCTCGTGGATCTAGAATGGTCGCGGACGTGCGAGGTGGCCTCCGGCGGTTCTCCGTCCACCCGTCCGTCCGGTTCCAGGTCCCGGCACGTGAACATTGGGGGTCGATCATGGCAGAGACGAACAAGCGGCGTTCCCGGCGTGACTTTCTCAAAACGGCAGCCGGGAGCGGGGCAGCCGCCTACGGCCTTTCCCTTGCCCGCAGCGTTCATGGGGCCGGCAGCGAGTCGATCAAGGTCGGCATGATCGGTTGCGGCGGACGCTGCAGCGGCGCCGCAGCCCAGGCCCTCAGTCTTGGGCCCGACGTGAAACTGGCGGCCATGACGGATGTCTTCGAAAGCCGCATGCGCGCCAAACAGGACTACTTCAAGACCCAACACGCCGACCAGTTCGTTGCCAGGGACGACGCCTGCGTATTTGGCCTCGACGGCTACAAACGCGTTATTGAAGAATCCGACGCGGTACTCATCGCCTGCGCCTCGAAGTTCCACGCCTATTACGCCGAGAAGGCGATCGAGGCCGGAAAGCACGTATTCATCGAGAAACCCCATGCCATCGATCCGGCCGGCTGCCTGCGGCTCAAACGGGTCTGCAAGATGGCCGAGGAAAAAGGCCTCTCCCTGGTCTCGGGGCACGAGAGCCGCTATAGCCTTCCCTACCAGGAGCAGGTCAAGCGGATCCACGACGGCGCGATCGGCGACGTGGTGGCCATCCAGTCGATGTTTCTCCGCGCGCCCTATCGCGTGGTCGCTCGCGAGCCGGGCCTGAGCGAAATGGAATACCAGTTCTTCAACTTCTACCACTTCCGCTGGCTGTCAGGCGACGACGTGCCCCAGTCGCTGGTCCACAACCTCGATCGTATGCGCTGGGTCCTTCACGAAGAAAACCCCTCTTGGTGCTTCGGACTCGGTGGCCGCTCCAGCTCCTTCGGCGAGGTCTATGGCGACATGTTCGACCATGCAACCGTCGTCTACGAACTCCCCAGCGGTGTTCGCCTCTACGCCATGTGCCAGACCCGCGCGGGCTGCTACCCGAACTGGGACGACGTTATCATGGGTACCAAGGGTACCTGCCACTGGACCGCCTGCAATATCCAGGGCGAGACCAATTGGCGCTATGAAGGTCCGCAAAACGACCCGCACACGGAGGAGCAGAAGATCCTCATCGGCTCGATCCGCGCCGGCCAACCGGTCAATCACCAGGCCACGATGATCGACAGCACCTACATGGGCATCATGGGGCAGATTGCCGTCTACACCGGCAAGCCGGTCACCTGGGAGCAAACGGTTGCCGCCGATTTCGAGTTCGAGCCCAAGGTGGAGCAGGTCACTCTCGGCATGCCCCCCGCCACGGTTCCCGACGAGACCGGCAACTACCCCCTGCCGATCCCCGGTATCACGGAGTATTTCAAGAGCGGCTGACAGAACTCGGAAGACGCCCCAGCGAGTGTTCTCGACAAACCTCGGTTCACGTGGAGAAACACGGGTTCTTGAAGAAGGTGTTCCGAGACAAGGTCCATCGCGGCGGTCTGGGGGCTGGTCAGCCGCGGCTGTGGCCGTTGGAGTGGCCTCGGCCGTGTCCGCTTCCGTTGCCGTTTCCATTTCCGTTTCGGCGGATCGGTGCGGCGAGAAGTTTGAAGTTGCCCGGCCCGAGGAGTTCTTCGACCCGGGATCGCATTTCCTGGTTGTTCTCGATCTTCGTACCGCGGCAGACCATGGGCACGCGGGTTCCATTGGCCAGATACATCACCAGTTGGAGCTCGCCCGTTCCCGGGTAGCCGCGCAGAATCTCGTAAAGGAGGTCCAGCTTTTCGATCCCGTGCTCCGTTTCGGAGAAGCGGAGTTTGACACCGCGGGTGTAGCGAGTCTGAAGATCCTCCAGGGGGATCAGTTCGTTGACAATCAGGTTGGCTTCGTCGCTTCCTGGACGTTTGTCGATTGCACCGAGAACGACGAGGATCGCGTCGGGCTGAACCATTTCGCCATAGAGGGCGAATTGCTCGGGCCATAGGATGCAGCGCATGATGCCGTCCTTGTCTTCCAGATCCCACATCGCATAGCGGCTGGGCTTGCCCGGTTTGGGGTTTTTTGTGTGGGAGAACTTGATCGCCGAAATCATTCCGCCGAGCATCACCTCGGTCCGGTGGCTCAGCTTGGCCGCCTCGGTTGTCGAGTGAGAACAGTAGGTCGTGAGCGTTTGCTCGTATTCCGCCAGGGGATGGCTGGAAAGGTAGAAGCCCAGAACTTCCTTCTCCTTCGTGAGTTTGTCGCGCTCCGGCCATTCGGGAATATCGGGAAGCGCGGCGGCGGCAATGCCTTCTTCTTCCTCGGCGGGGGCCGTGTCGAAAAGACCGAGCTGCCCGTGGCGCCGATCGGATGCGGCCGCCGAGCCGGCCTGGATCGCCCGGTCCACCACCGCGGCCAGTTGGGCGCGGCGGGCACCGAAGGAGTCGAAGGCCCCCGCTTTGATCAAGGTCTCGATCGTCGAGCGATTGACCACCTGGGGATCAACCCGTTTGCAGAAGTCGAACAGGCTCTTGTAGGGCCCTTTCTTGCGGCCTTCCACGATCGCATCGGCAGCCGGGCCGCCACAACCCTTGATCGCCGCCAGGCTGAAGTAGATCTTGCCGTCGTTGACCAGATAGTCACGTGATGACGTATTCACATTGGGAGGGACGACCTCCACGCCCATCCGCTCGCAGTCCTCCAGATGCTCGACCGTGGAGTCCTTACGCACGAAGTTCCGGTTGGGCATATCCCCCGAGAGCAAGCCGGCCATGAACTCCACGGGGTAGTGGGTTTTCAGATAGGCCGTCATGTAGGCAATAAGGGCGTAGGCCGTCGAATGGCTCTTGTTGAAGCCGTAGCCGGCGAACTTTTCGATCATTTCCCAGAGTTCCTCGGCGTCTTTCTTTGCCACGCCTTGTTCCTGGGCGCCTTCGAGAAACTTCTCGCGATTCTTCGCGATAATCGGGAGCTTCTTCTTGCTGATGGCCTTGATGCACTTGTAGGCGTTAGCCAGCTCGATCCCCCCCAGCCGGTTGAGGATCCGCATGACCTGTTCCTGGTAGACCATCACGCCGTTGGTCTCGCCGAGGATCTCTTCCATCACCGGATGGAGATAGGAAGCCTCCTTGCGCCGGTGCTTGACCTCGATGTAATCGTCGACCATGCCCCCTTCGAGTGGGCCGGGACGGTAAAGGGCGTTGGTGGCAATGATGTCGCGGAAACTGTCGGGCTTCATCCGCTGCAGCAGGTCGCGAATACCGCCGCTTTCGAGCTGGAATACCCCCTTGGTTTCACCGCGGCACAGAAGTGCGTAGGTTTCCTTGTCGTCGAGCGGAAACTTGTAGGGATCGACCCGCTTGCCCGTTGTCTGTTCGATCAGGTCGACCACCTTGGTGAGAATCGTCAGATTCCGCAGGCCGAGAAAGTCCATCTTGAGCAGTCCGGCGCCGTTCTCGACGTCTCCCATGGACCACTGCGTGATGATGTCGTCCTTGCCAGACACCCGGCCGAGCGGGCAGTAATCCGTCAAGGGGCGGTCGGCTATGACCACGGCAGCGGCGTGGGTGCCCACGTTGCGGGCCAGCCCTTCGATCTGCTGGGCGAGGGTGAGCAGTTCCCGAACCTCGGGGGCCGTTTCATACATCTGACGCAACTCGTCGCTCTCGGCCAGAGCCTTCTTGAGCGTGATCCCGAGTTGGTCGGGCACCTTCGAAACAACCTCGTTGACCCTCGCGATCGGCAGGCCCAGCACCCGGCCCACGTCGCGGATCGCCGCGCGCGCGGCCATCGTGCCGAACGTACCAATCTGGGCCACGTTCTCCAGGCCGTACTTGTCTTTCACGTACTGGATGATTTCGCCGCGGCGCTGCTGGCAGAAATCGATATCAATATCCGGGGCCTCGAGGCGGTTGACATCGAGGAACCGTTCAAACAGGAGGTCGAACTCCAGGGGGCACACGTGGCTGAGTCCCAGGGCATAGCAGACCAGGGCCCCCACGCCCGAGCCACGCGCGGTCGTCTCGATCCCTCGTTCGTGGGCCACACGCACGAAATCCCACACGATCAGGAAGTAGTTGGGAAAGCCGAGTTTGTTGATCACGCCCAGTTCGCGATCGAGCCGGGCCATCACCTCTTCGCTCAACTGGCCGTCGATCATTCGCTTGGGGTTGTCTGCGTAGCGCCGCTTAAGCCCCTCGAGGCACAACTGGCGCAAATAGTCTTCCGAGGTCTGCCCGCCTGGAGGGGTAAACACAGGGAAATGACGCTGCCCCAACTGCAGTTCTATGTCGACGCTGTCGGCGATCTCCTGGGACCGTTTGAGGGCCTCCTCCTGGCCGGGCAAGGCCGCATACATCTCCCCCGGACTGCGGAGATAGAACTCGTTGCCCTCCATCCGCATGCGATTGACGTCGGTTCGGAACTTGCCGGTGTTTACGCAGAGCAGCACGTCTTGGGCTTCGGAGTCCTCGCGGTTCACGTAGTGAACGTCGCTGGTCGCCACCAGGGGGATCCCCAGACGATTGGCCACTTCGATGGAACCGGCCATGCCGATCTTCTGGATCTCCAGTCCGTTGTCCTGGATCTCGATGAAGTAACGATCGCCGAACAGCTCGCGATACCAGACGGCCACTTCGCACGCCTTCTCGAAATCCGGCTCCTTGCCCGAAGTCAGCGCGCGGTTCAGTTCGCTCGACGCGCACCCGCTCAAGCAGATCAGGCCCTCATTCCACTGGGTCAGAATCTGCTTGTCGATCCGCGGACGGAAGTAGAAGCCTTCCAGATAGGCGGCCGACGCCAGTTTCAGCAGGTTCTGGAACCCCGTGCGGTTTTTTGCCAGCAGGGTCAGGTGGTAGCTGGCAGCTTTCATGTTGCCAGCATCCTTTTCGAACCGGCTGCCAGGCGCTATATAAGCCTCGTAACCAATGACCGGATTGATGCCGACTTCTTTTGCCTTGCGGTAGAATTCGAGAGCTCCGTGCAGGTTGCCGTGGTCGGTAAGCGCCAGGCCGGTCATGCACAGATCCTTCGCTCGGGTGACAAGTGCACCAACCTGGCCGGCACCATCGAGGAGGCTGTAATGGCTATGACAATGAAGATGGGCAAATGGAGGCGTGGTCATCCTTTCCCCCCAAGATAGCTATAAAAAGCGCGTCTTGCGCAAGAATAGATTGATGCGCGATTCTATCAGTCTCGGAGCAGAATCCTAGGCTTCCCGATCGGGGGAGTGGGGACCGCCATCTGGGATGTTGACGACGGAACGGTCGGTCAAAAATGCCATCATTGCGCGGAAGGTTTCGTCCAGTTCTCATGCAGACCCCACCAAGTGACCAATGGACCAGGGACACCGCCCGCGGCACGCGGCTGCGGGAACTGGCGATTCTGTTTCTGCGCCTCGGCGCGACAGCCTTCGGGGGCCCGGCGGCGCACGTCGCCATGCTCGAACACGAGGTGGTCACCCGTCGGCGCTGGCTCACGCGAGAGGAGTTTGTCGATCTGCTGGGCGCGACCAACCTCATCCCCGGCCCGAATTCCACCGAGATGGCCATTCACATCGGGCACCGGCGAGCAGGTTTCGCCGGTCTGTGCGTTGCAGGCGTGTGTTTCATTCTGCCGGCAACCCTCATCGTCGGTGCCATGGCCTGGGCTTACGTCCGCTTCGGCGACCTGCCGCAGGCCGAAGGTCTGCTCTACGGGGTCAAGCCGGTGGTCATTGCCATTGTGCTGCTGGCCCTCTGGCGACTTGGGCAAAGTGTATTCAAGACCCGGTTGCTGATCGCAGCAGGATTGGTCGCCACCACGCTTGGATTTGCCGGCTTCCACGAGCTGGCAATCCTGTTTGGCGCCGGCATGTGTGTTGCCTTGATCCGCGGATGGTCGCGTCGAAAGCCGCCTCGGGGATTGTCGATCTGCCTGCTGGGGAGTGTCGCCGTCGCGCCGGTTAGCCATACCGGGTTGGCCGTTGCGCCCGCGGCCTTCGGGTTGTGGCCGCTGTTCCTCTTCTTCCTGAAGGTCGGTTCCGTACTCTTCGGTAGCGGCTACGTGCTGCTGGCCTTTCTTCGAGCCGACTTGGTGGAGCGTTGGCACTGGCTCACCGAGGCCCAGTTGCTCGACGCCGTTGCCGTGGGGCAGGTGACTCCGGGGCCGCTCTTCACCACGGCGACATTCATTGGCTACCTCCTCGATGGTCCGCGCGGCGCGGCGGTGGCGACCGTGGGCATCTTCCTCCCGGCTTTCTTCTTCGTCGCCATCAGTGGCCCGCTCATTCCAAGTCTGCGCCGCTCAGTTATCGCCGGCGACGTGCTCGACGGCGTCAACGTCGGCTCGCTGGCCCTGATGGCCGTGGTCAGCCTCCAGTTGGGCGTCGCAGTAATCACCGACGTCACGACCGTCGCCATCGCCCTGGCCAGCGCC
>CAYSCH010000174.1:11418-18564 GCA_964429355.1 uncultured Planctomycetaceae bacterium
CGTCTTGCTGATTCGCTATCGCCTCAACTCAACCTGGCTGGTCCTTGCAGGGGCGACGATCGGCGTCGCCGTCCATCTCCTGGCCGCGCGCTGAACGAGTCGATCCGCGCCAGTGGCGATGTTTCCCAATCCGGTTGCGTCGGTTGGAGGCAAGAAATGCTCTGCCACCGCGCCGGGCAGCACATTAAGCCGCTCCACGATATTCGCGTGCCGGACGACCAAGACCGTCTGCCGCCTGAAAACCCAATTTCCCTCACACAACCGGCCTGCGCCGCATGAACCGTACGTGGGCTCCCAGAATTCGCTCCACATGCCTGATCTCGAAGCCGAAACGCTGATAGAGGACGACATTCCTGTCGTTCGCCGTTTCCAGAATGCACTCGGTGTCCGCGGCGTCAACCACAGCCGCGATATGCTGAAGCATTGCGGAACCCAACCCTCGTCCCTGCATGGTTGGATCGACCCCCAATGTTTCCAGGTAATAGTGCGGTGTTGCCGGATGATGCCGGCCGCTGCGGAGCGACCAACAGAGAAAACGGCCCAACCCGCGGGGACCTGCCTTGCGCATCGCTCGCCAGACCAGGCCGAGTCCCGTCAGGCACGGCAGCGGGTACGTGCCCGGCCGGTGGAGGATCGCGGCGGCGCGAACCGAGCCGCTATCGACTATTCCGAAGGGCTGGTTCTGCCGGGCGTTGACCAGCAACATTTCCTCGAACATGACGGCCAGCTTGTGGACTCGCCTCTCCGGAGCCGAACGGGGCAGAATCGATGCGATCACCGGATCGCCTTGGAAGGCGCGGCCCAGCAACCTGGCGGCCTCGCCGTACCGGGATGGGTCGAGCGGCTTGACGGTGTGTTTTGCCTCCACGTTGCTCACCGAACATATCTCCTCTCCGACTCGACGGCCTGCAATGCGGCCTTCATGGAGCCCAAAGCATAGGCCATGCCCGCGCGCCAGGGGGCGTCGCACGACATCTGCGGGGTGCGATCGGGGATCAGCATACCGTCGTAGCCCACCCGCTGCAATGCCCGTAACGCTTCGAACATGTCGAGGTCACCCTCGTCAATGAACACCTCGTGGTAGCGAGGCACCTTGCCCTAGACATTGCGGAAGTGGACGTAGGCGATCGCGTTCTGACGGCCACACTGCTCGATCGACTCGCAGACATTCGACCAGGTGAACGACCCAATGGGTGCAGCCCGTCTGCCGCGCAAAGCGGAAGTTCTCCTGCGTCAGGCTGCGTCGATAAAGGCCCAGACCGAGTTTCATGGTTTTTTCCCAAAGAGCTTGTGTGATGATTCGCCAGGTCGTGGTGGCGGAACAGGGGCGGAGCCGTAGGCTTGCGCGACTCGTGTGCCGCCTGCCCCTCGGCTCACACATGCCGGGCGACAGTCGGCGATGATCGAGCGGTCACCGTCAGACGACCCCCCTGGCGGCTCCAGGCCAGGAGCTTGGCGATCGGGGCCAGCGCCAGTTGGCCGCCGACGCTCGGGTTGGCGATGAACTCGAGAAGCTGCGGCCCGGCACCACCGTCAGGATGTTTCTCCCGCAGCCAGAGCCCCAGGCTGCCGAGCAGGTTGAACACGTTTCGCTGGTGGATCACGCGAATCTGCTCAAAACCGGAGTCCGAAAGCACTCGCCGTAGGCTTCGAGGGGTGAATTGGTGGAGGTGGGTGGGCAATTGGAGCGAGTACCAGTAGCGCCCGAGCACTCTCGGCTCCCAGCAGCCCCAGTTGGGCACGCTCAGCATGACCCGTCCGCCCGGCTTCAACAGTCGGTGGATTTCCCGGAGGGCCCCTGGCGGGTCGTGTAGGTGCTCCAGGACCATCCACGCAAATACGGCGTCAAACGACGCGGCCTCGTAGAGCCCGGGCCGGAATGCTCCCTGGTGTACCCGAAAACCCCTGCGGCGAGCTTCGGCAACCGGCGCCTCGGCCAGCTCGAGGCCCTCAGCTTGCCAGCCCTGGCGGCGGAGAATCTCCAGGAACCGGCCTCCCGCGCATCCCAACTCCAGGGCCCGGGGCTCCGCCGCGTCTACCGGCGGCACCACCTCGGCGCAAGTTTCCTTGAGCCAGTAATAAACACTCCGCAGGCCCGGGATCCAGCGGGTGCGGCGGACCAGCGGCGACGCCGGGCCGGGCTGCGGTTCCTCACCGGCACAGTTCCTGGCCGATGCATGGGGTGAATAGTCTGCCGGGTAATAACGGCCGATCGAATCGGGTGTCGGACGGGGATTCAAGTACACGTGATCGCAACTGCGGCAGCGCATCAGTTGAAACCTTCCCGGAAGTCCGTGCAGAAGATCGCCGGCCACGCACACCCGGCTTGCTTCGGCACGGCCACACAACGGGCATGGCGTTTCTTCCCACGCGACCCCTTCCAATCTCTCCCCGAGCCCCGGCTCGTCCATGCTGCTCCCTTCCCTCGGCTCTTGTCCGCGATCAGCGGCTGGTTCCCGATCATTGTAGGTTGGAGGTGTTCCATGCCCAAGAGCCGGAACGCCGGCTCCCGCCCGTTACTTGCCGATTCGGTGCCTGGGAAACACGTAAGCGGTCATCCGCAGTGCGAACTCATCCCGCTGGAGTACCATGGCCACAGAGTAGACCACACCTCCGACCGCCGCTCCAGCCATCGACGCTAGCGGGAAACCGAGCCAAACGAGCGGCCAGGCTGCTGCCGTTGCCGCGGCCGAGCCCACGATAGACCGGCCCAGGGCTCCGCCGATCCCCGAAAACACCTCGCTGCCCAGTCGCCGCACGATCAGGATCGCCGCCAGCGCCGCGCTCAGCAAGAAGTAGAACGACGTCGCCCCAGCGACTGCTGCCGCCCCGTAGCGGCCGACCAGCGCGATCTTCAGGATCAGTCCTGTCGAGAACGTCACCACACCCAGCACCGTGGGAGTGCGAGTGTCGGAGAGTGAGTAGAACACCTTCGAGGTGATCTCGCCCGCCCCCGCCCCGATGATCATCCCCACGTAGAGAACCAGGAGGAGACCAACCGCCCGGCTGTCCGCCGCCGTGAACTGCCCTCGCTCGAGCAGATCGGCGATCAAGGGTTCGCTGTAGAACAGCAGCGCGAAAGCAATCGGCACCAGGATCACCGCAAGGCAGCGCACGGCGGAAGCGACTTCCCTGCGGAACTCGTCGCGCCGTCCCGCCGCCCAGTGCTCGGAAAAATTAGGAAACGCCACCACCGACAGCCCTCCTGCGGTGATCAGCAGCATCGCCGAGGCGATCCGCCACGCATATCCCAGGTGCGACACGCTTCCGACCGGCAGCGGAGAGGTGAGGTAACGGTCTACCAGCGGATCCAGACGGAAGTAAAGCGCGCCCAGCACCAGGGGCATGAGCAGGCCCAGGCACCTCCGCACATCCTCGTTCCACACCCGGCTGAACCGTCCGTGCCTTAAGAGCAACAGGCTTTGCAGCACCACGGCTGTCACCGACCCTGCCAGGACCGCCCAAGCCACTGCGAGCATTCCCTGGTGGCGAAAAACGATCGCCCCCGCCACGGTCACCGCGATCCCGATCGGGGAGGCCGCTGCGGGCAGCAGGAACCGCTTGTGGCAATAGTAGAGCGACTGAAGATAGCCGATCAAGCCATTGGTCACGATGAGCCAGCAGAGGATCTTCAGCAAGGCCGCCGCCAACTCGGCCCGTTCCTCGGAGAACCCCGGAAAAAGGGTCTCGACAAGCCAGTCCGCTAGCAGGAACGTGGCCATTGCGGCAACCGTGGTGAGGGCCACCAGAATGACCGCCATGCCGCCCGCCAGCCGCCAGGCACGCCCGGCGTCCTGGACCAGGAGCCCACCGAAAAGCGGGACCAGTGCGTAGCCGAGCGAACCGACCAGTACCGATCCGATCACCGTCGGAAGGGCGATGGCCGCCACGTAGGCATCCATCTCCCAGGAGGCACCAAAGTGCTTTGCCAGAAGCATCTGAAACCAGAACTGCAGGACCAATTGGCCCAGCGAGCAGAGACTCACCCAGCCAACCGATCGAAGTGAAGTGTTTTCCCCGGCCATGCCGAATCGCCCCTCACCCGTGATTCACCGAATTGAGAAATAGCGATTCAATCTCGGCCAGCCGGGCTGCCGGCCCGTAGCACTCTTCGACGTGCGCGCGAGCGCCCTCCACATAACGTAGCCAACCCTCATAGTTCAGCATCGCATCTTCGATGGCATCCGCCAGCGCCGTGGAATCGCCCGGGGCGACGAGCCGTCCCAACCGTCCGCCGTCGAGAATCTCCCGGGGCCCGGTCGGGCAGTCCGTGGCCAGGGCGGGAACCCGGCATGCCATGGCCTCCAGAAGTGCATTCGGCATCCCTTCGGAGATCGACGGCAGGCAGAACAAGTGGGCCGCTCGCAGGTAGGGATACGGATTCGCCTTCAGGCCGCTGAACTCAACGTAGTCGTTCAAATCCTGCGAGGAGACCCAATCGGCAAGACCGTCCGTGTCGGGGCCTGCACCGAGAAGATGAACCAGCAACCGCTTGCCCCCTCGGCGGACGACAACGTCTCGCACCGCCTCCAACAGGTATCTTTGTCCTTTGAGCATCTGGTTTCGGCTCACGCAGACAACATGGAACCGATCGTCCGCAAAGTCCGGAGAAGTCTGCTCTGCAAGCCGGTCGATGCGATCCAGGTCGATCCAGTTCGGCAGACTGATGACCTGCCGCTCCGGGAGGCGGTAATACTGGATCACTTCTTCACGAAGCGCTGCCGAGACCGTGGTGACCTTCGCGGCACACCTGTAGGCTCTCCGCAGCAATCGCCACTTGAGCCCCTGGTACCGGCCGGCTGCCTCCAGATCCTCCGCCGGCCGGCTCACGATCGTTGAGATGTGCGGGATTCCGGTGCGGAGCGACACCGGCCCGGCAATCAGGCTCGCGACGAGCGTGCGGTCGTAGATCAAATCGGCATGCTCCGCACGGGCAAGCGAGGCCAGGTGACGCACCTGCATCCGATGAATCCGACCCGGCCAGTTCCACCGCAATGCCCTGTGCTGTTCCCAGAAGGAGTGCACGGGAACGTCACCGGGTACCTCGCCGAGTAATTCACCTTCCGCATGAACGGTGTAGAGCAGAGGTGCAAAACGGCTGCGATCCAGGTGGTTGAGCAGCCCAATCAGTTGTCGCTCACTCCCGCCCGTGCCCATCGAACCGATAACGCATAGGACGCGAGTTCTCCGGGGCGTTGTCGGTTCCGCTCGCATTGGGGGTATTTCCGCGGTGTTCCGCTTGTTGAATTCGGTCGGTCGCCCATGCTTCGGATGGTGCGTCGCTCAGAGCCGCTCAGGCGAGGTTCTGTCCGCTTCTTGATCTCCCGTCGAAGAGGAGAGATCGACCGAGCAGTCGAAACGTCTTTCTCCCTCTCCAGTCTACTCGATCTCGTAGCCCTTGCAGATCCCCCACACGAGCCGTCTCCCTGGGAGACGTTTGACTCCAAAACCGTTGCTTGACACGGTTTGCGCGTATCGGCTACACTTGGGTCTGCGGTGCCGGCCCCCTTTCTGGACGGACCCCGCTTGCCCTGGCTGATCAGTCTGATTGTGCGCATATCGACTCTTCCCGGGTCGGCTCTGGAGAGGCACGTGACCATGTCTCGTTCAATCTTCCGCCTCGCATCCCTGTCGCTTCTCGGGATGACCTTGTTGCTGGCTGCTTCCCCCATTCCGAGGGCCCAAGGGGCGCTGACACCCCAAAGCCCTGAAGTCAAAGCGGCGATCGCACGGGCTGTCAAGTATCTTGAGGGGCTTAAGAATCCCGACGACCGCATGGGAGCCCACGCCATCCGTGCCACGGTGATTCTGAAGACGGGTGGGAGCGAAAACCACCCGATGGTCCAGACGGCCATTCGGGAGATCCGCCAGGACATGGGAGATCTCAAACGGGTGCCCGAAGACCACGTGATCTACAGCGCGTCGCTCAGTCTGATCTTCTTCTGCACCCTGGACACGGATCGCTACAAACCCGAAATCGACAAACTTCTTCAGTATCTCCTGAGTGTTCAGAAGCCCCATGGTGGCTGGGGCTACGAGAACAAGCCCACGGGCGATACCTCCATGACACAGCACTGCATCCTTGCGCTGTGGGAGGCCGCCGAAGCCGGGTTCAGCGTTCCTCAGGCATCGGTGGAACGTGCCGCGGTGTGGTTTCTCAAAACACAGGATCCAAGTGGTTCCTTTGGCTATCAAGGCACCGTTTCCGACAGCTACGCGCCGGTCGCACAGACCGATCTGCGTCATAGTTGTGCGGCGGCCGGCATGGGCAGCGTCTACATGTGTGCCGAATTGCTGGGCATCGGTGAAAAGCTTGGCCAGCGAAGACGCGAGGACGACAAGATACCCCCTGCTCTGACAAAGATCGAAAACGCTGCCAACCGCGGTCCCGTACGGTTTTCCAGTCGTCTTGATCCCACTCTGTTTCGTACCGTCATGGGGCGCGGCAATAAATGGCTGGAAGAGAATCACCAGATTCATCCCAGCATGTGGCCCCACTACTTTCTCTATTCGATCGAGCGCTACTGGACGTTTCGCGAATTGATCGACGGAAACAAGGATCAGGTCGATCGCTGGTATGCCGAGGCCGCCCAGTGGCTCCTGGAGGTCCAGCAGGGAGACGGAAGCTGGGACGCGCCCCACATTTCGACGGTCATCGAGAACCACACCTGCTTCGCCACCCTGTTTATGCTGCGATCCACCAGGCAATCGGTCGAGAAGGTGCGTTCGTTTGACGCGGGGACCCTTGTCGGCGGCCGGGGCCTTCCCAAAGATTCTGACTTTGTGCAGGTCCGGGGCGGAAAGGTTGTCAGCAAGTCCGAATTGTCCGAAATCGAGAAGCTGCTGGCCAACATGGGAGAGGCCAGTGAAGAGCAGTATGCCGAGGCCATCGGAGCTCTCTCCGAACTTCCGCCAGACGAGGCCAAGGCCCGCGTGTCTCAGCAGGCCGGCCGGCTTCGTGAGCTGGCCGGGGGCACCTCGGCCGACCTGCGATTGGCTGCCGTGCAGGCTCTGGCTCGTGCCGGCACTCTCGACGATGTCTCCACGCTCATCTATGCCCTCTCCGATCCTCAGCCCGAGATTGTCTTGGCCGCCCGCGACGGCCTCCGCCGAATCAGCCGCAAAATCCATGGGTTCGGCTTGCCC
>CAYSCH010000175.1:0-210 GCA_964429355.1 uncultured Planctomycetaceae bacterium
AGGCCCTGGCGATTGCGGCACGGCCGGGGGTCACTTTCTGCTCCTTCGGAGATATGCTGCGAGTACCGGGGAGCGAGAAGGACCTGTTTACAGTTAAGTCGGAAGGTGGGGATGTGCGGGTCGTTTATTCCCCGATGGACGCCCTGACTCTGGCCCGGCAGAATCCTGATCGCGAGGTCGTTTTCTTCGCCGTGGGGTTTGAAACCACCG
>CAYSCH010000175.1:220-18458 GCA_964429355.1 uncultured Planctomycetaceae bacterium
CCAGCCAACGCGATGGCCGTTGCCCAGGCAGCCCGCTTGGGGGTGAAAAACTTCTCGGTGCTCGTTTCCCACGTGCTGGTCCCGCCGGCGATTGAAGCCATCATGACCTCCCCCAATTGCCGCGTCCAGGGCTTTCTCGCGGCCGGACACGTGTGCACCGTCATGGGCACGGCCCAGTACGAGCCGCTGTCGAAAAAATTCCGTATACCGATCGTGGTCACCGGATTTGAGCCGCTGGATATTCTTCAGGGAATCCAGATGTGCCTCCGACAATTGGAGGAAGGGCGGACGGAGGTCGAGAACCAGTACGCCCGATCAGTCCGCTCCGAGGGCAATTCGGCTGCCATGAAGGCGATTGCCGAGGTGTTCGAGATCTCGGCCCGAAAATGGCGGGGCATTGGCGAAATTCCGGGGAGCGGTTTCCAATTGAGTGAGCCGTTCCAGCAGTTCGATGCGGCAAAGCGTTTTGGCGTGGACGACATCACGGCCGACGAACCGGTCGAGTGCATCGCCGGAGAGGTTCTCCAGGGGCATAAGAGGCCTCACGAATGTTCGGCCTTCGGTACCCTCTGCACTCCGGAACGCCCCTTGGGGGCCCCCATGGTTTCCTCCGAGGGGGCCTGTGCGGCATACTATCGATACCGGCGACATCGTGCTCGACCCGAATCGGTCCAGGAGTAAGTGGGTCGGCGCCGAGCCTCCAGTTTCGATTGCAAATCCGAAATCCGAATGCCGAGGCCCAAATGTCGAAACGCGAGATGAGTTCAATCCACACATTCGGAACGTTTTGAACGGCCCTATCGATGTCTCACCAGTTCAATCTCTCCTGCCCCGTTCCGCTCGACAAGCACGACACTATCCAGATGGCCCATGGCGGCGGCGGACGGGTCATGCAGCGGCTCATCGACGGGCTGTTCCTGGCCGCATTCTCGGGGACCACCGACGCTGCGGAACGCGGGGCGCTCCACGACAGCACGGTTCTCGATCCGGGCGGATCACGGGTGGCTTTCACGACCGATACGTTCGTCGTCAACCCCCTGTTCTTTCCAGGTGGCGACATCGGCAAGCTGGCCGTCTGCGGGACCGTCAACGATCTGGCAATGTCGGGGGCGGATCCCAAATGGCTCAGTGCCGGATTCGTCCTCGAGGAAGGCCTATCGATCGCAACCCTCGGGGAGATTGTCCGGTCCATGCAGCGGACGGCGGAATCGGCCGGCGTGCGAATCGTGACCGGCGACACCAAGGTGGTCGATCGCGGCAAGGGAGACGGAATCTTTATCAATACGGCGGGGATCGGCCTGGTGCCAGAGGGAATCGACATTCGTCCTGAACGCGTTCAACCGGGCGACGTAATTCTCGTCAGCGGGGACCTCGGGCGTCATGGAATCGCCATCATGTCGGTCCGCGAGGGGCTTCAGTTCGAGGACGCCCTGGAGAGCGATTGCGACTGTCTGGGCAATCTTGTGGCCGCAATGCGAAGCGTGGGCGCCGGTCTCCACTGTCTGCGCGATCTCACTCGCGGCGGACTGGCGGCTGCGCTCAATGAGATTTCCAGCGCCGCTCAGGTGGGAATGGAGCTGGAGGAGGTCACCGTGCCGGTGGCCCCCCAGGTCGCAGGCGCGTGCGAAATGCTGGGGCTCGATCCGCTCTACGTGGCCAACGAGGGACGTCTGGTAGCCATCGTGGCCCCTGACGTGGCCGACGCCGTTCTGCAGATCATGAAAAACCATCCGGCCGCGCCGCTGCCGGCCGTCGTTGGGCGGGTGACGGCGGACTCTGCCGGTTACGTCGAGTTGCACGGCAAGCTGGGCGGCCGCCGGATCGTGGATCTCCTGTCGGGCGAGCAGATGCCGCGGATCTGCTGAACGGTGACCCACCCGAAGCCGCCTGAATACCTGGATCTCGACGGCGAGCTCTGCGCCGAGCGGGGAATCGACGGCGTGCCCCACTCCATCGTCTGCGCCGACCTCTGCCGTCCAACTCTGCTGGGCAAAATGGTGGCAGTGATTCCAGTCGCGCCGGCCGCAAGCCTGGCGTAATCGACTACCTTTGGAGACGCTTACGGAGCGACTGATACGTCTTCTTGAAGAACCGGGTTACGGGACGTTTTACCCAGAGAAACCAGCGTAATTCTGCGTCGCTCACGTCACGGCAACGCCGCCCGGTGACGATGGAAAACAGCTCATGATCCCCCAGTACCAGCTCGTGAAAATCCGCGAGTCTGGTGGCCACGAAGAACACCCCGGGAGCGCTCGGGTCCCGTTGGAGCACCTCGAGCGACATGTCGGCCATCAGGGCTTCGACATCCTCGGGCTCGTAACGCCAGAAATCGAACGGGTAACCGTGGTAGTGGAAACCGGCGGACCGGGTGGTCACCAGCAGTGTGCCGCAGGGGGCCAGCACCTGCTTGAGGTTGCTCAAGCCATGGCGCCAGTCGCGAACGTGTTCCAGCACCTCGGTGCAGAGAACGAGGTCGAAGCGGGATCGGCCAAACCGTTCGACCAGGCCCTCGATATTGCAGAGGACGTCGACGCCTGGGCCTTTGGATATATCCACGCCCACATATTCGGCCGGGCCGTGGCGCTCGGCCAGCGGGCGCGCCGAGCCGTTCACATTTCGGGCTCCCACCTCGAGAACCCGGCGCCCGGCCACCCGCTCGGGCGTCAGATGTTGCGCGGCGAAGTCCAGACAGTCGCGAGTACACATGGGGCGGCATTTCTTCCATGGAGCCGGAGCCGCCAGACGCTGGAAACCAGGCGGCTTCGGCTACCTGCTGGAAAACTCGGCGGTGGAGGCAAAAGGTAACAGCCGCCTTTTGCCGCAGCCGCCGGACGTTTCCTTCGGTCGGTATCCGCTGCTGGCCACGAAAGGCGACGATCACCTTTTCCCTCGCCATCCGCAAGGCTTTTCCGTTACGTTCCGGTGAAGTACAGGTAGGCTGCCAGGATCGCCGCCAGAACGATGGCCGAGGCAATCACATCAACCGCGCCCCACGTCGCGCGGGACTGCTGCCGGTGGGCTTCCGTGACGGTACCGTAGGTCAGGCCGCTGATCTTCTCGTAATCCGGCTGCCGGGTCACGAAACTCACCACAACCATGGCCACCGCCGATACGATCAGGATCAGAATACTGTAGTACTGGAAGAACATGTTGTTGACGATCCAGAAGAAAGACCCCTCCGCGTAGCCCGTGGACCATCCGAGCTTGACCGGCGTGTCGACGGCCAGCCGGAAGAGCCCCATGACGAAACCGACGAGGAGGGCCGCAAGACATCCGGCCCCGTTGAGCCGTTTCCAGAACACGCCCAGGAAGAAGACCACGAAGATCGGCGGTGCCAGGTAGGCCTGAACCCCCTGCAGGTAGTCGTACAGCCCTTTCCCTCCCTGAATGACTGGAATCCACGCCAGGCCGATCAAGACCATCACGAGCGTGGCCACGCGCCCGATCCAGACGAGTTGGTGTTGTGAAGTTGCCGGGCGCAGGCGGGAGTAGAAATCCATGGTGAACAGGGTTGCCGAGGCGTTGAACACGCCGGCCAGGGAGCTCATTAGGGCGGCGAGTAAACCGGCCACTACGATTCCGCGAACGCCGGCCGGCAGAATCGACTTGACCAGGAGCGGAAACGCCGACTGCGCGTTTTCGCGAATAACCTTGCCGTCGGCGCCGACAAGCTGCTCCTGAATATTGCGGACGTTGTCTTGGAGGTCAGGGTCCGCGCTCCCGTGGCTCGCCAGGGCGAAGCAGATCATGCCCGGGATAATGAAAATGAACACCGGCAGAAGCTTGAGGAAGGCCGCGAAAATACTGCCCCGGCGGGCTTCGCGTTCGCTGGGAGCGCCGAGGGCTCGCTGCACAATGTACTGGTCCGTACACCAGTACCAGAGACCGATCACCGGAGCACAGAACAGCATGCTGATCCAGGGATAATTGTCGTTGAAGTACCAGGCCATCCGGCCCGATTCCTTGACCGGTGCCCAGGTGGCCTCGGTCCCGGCCGGCACAAGCGGTTTCCAGAGATCGAACATCTCCGAACCGCAGACTTCTCGAAGAACACCCCAGCCGCCCAGTGCCTTCAGGCCGAAGATCGTTACCAGTGCGGAGCCCAGGACGAGAATCAGAGTTTGCAGGGCCTCGGTGTAGGCTACCGCCCGGAGTCCGCCAAGGACCGTGTAAAGGCCGGTCAAGACAATCACCAGGATCGAGCCAAGCCAGAAGGCGTCGAGCGGGCCAAGTCTCATTTCCGGCAGGAGAACGGCGAACACGACTCCGCCGGCAAAGATCCCGACGGCAATTTTTGTGAGAACGTAGGCGACGAGGGAAATCACCGACAGGACCCAGCGGCTGGTGGGATTGAATCGCCGCTCGAGAAACTCCGGCATCGTGAACACCTGAGACCGCATGTAGAACGGCACGAGTACCCAGGCCAGCACCAGCAGGCACCAGGCGTGCAGTTCGTAATGCGCCATGGCCACTCCGTCGGTGCAACCGGAACCGGCCAGGCCCACCAGATGTTCGGAGCCGATGTTCGAGGCGAAGATCGAGGCCCCGATGACAAACCAGCCCAGGTTGCGGCCGGCCAGAAAGTAGTCGTCGGCCGTGTCCTTGTTCTGGCGAATCACCCACCAGGCCAAACCCAGTAAGATCGCAAAATACCCCGCGATCACGATCCAGTCTAGAAATTCCATGCGGTCTACCTCCCGTCGTGGTTGTTTGTCGTTTGTAGCCGAAATCGCCAACCCGTAGCTGAAGTCGCCAGACTTTGGAAACCCGGCGACAACAGACTTACGCGATCTTCAACTACCTTGGCCATTCTTCGGCTACTTGCGCTGGCCGTAATAGGCTCCAGGGCCGTGTTTTCTCTGATAGTGCTTGTTGAGGATATAGTCTTCAAGATCCGGATAGTCCGGGCGCAGCAGGCGTGTCGCCAGTGCCATGTCGGCCACGGCCTCAAGGGCCACCGCATTCTTGACGGCGTCCCACGCATCCTTGCCCCAGGAAAAGGGGCCGTGCCCGGCTACCAGCACGGCCGGCATCTCGACAGGGTTGATCCCCTCAAAACGTTCGACGATGGCGTCCCCGGTCTTCGCTTCATAGGCTTCTTCCACCTCTGCGGGTGTCAGAGACCGTGTCAGCGGCACGGGACCGAAGAAGTGATCGGCGTGGGTTGTGCCAAGACAGGGGATCTCCAGCCTGGCCTGGGCAAAGGCGGTCGCCTTGGGGCTGTGGGTGTGGGTAATGCCGCCGATGCCCTTGAAGGCCCGGTAGAGCCGCACATGGGTGGGCGTGTCGGACGAGGGGCGAAGCTTCCCCTCAACGACTTTCCCGTCCAGGTCGACGACCGACATGGTCTCGGCGGACATCCGTTCGTAGGAAATGCCGCTGGGCTTGATGACCGCGTACTGACCGTCGGGACTGAGCCCGCTCACGTTGCCCCAGGTGAGCGTAACCAGCCCGTAGCGAACCAGTTCCAGGTTGGCGCGGCAGACCTGCGCCTTCAGCTCGTCGAGCATCGAGTCAACCTTTCCGCACGCGGTCCCGAATCGAGATCAGTTGCTTCATCACCTGCGACACATCGGCGTTCCTGTCGGCCGTGCCGAAGGCGTCGTGCAGTGCGCGATACAGACTGTAGAGCTCTGCATACACGGTGGCTGCCGCCTTTCGGGGCCGATAGACGGTCGGTTTCACGCCGGTCATCTTGCTCTGTGCCGCCGAGGTCGTCTTGTAGGCGCCGCCGACGACCGCACCGAAGATGGCGGCACCCAGGGCGCAGGTCTGGGCCGACCGGCTGATCTTCATGGGGCGGTTGCAGATGTCCGCATAGAGCTGCATGACAAAGGCGTTCTTCTCGGCGATGCCGCCGCAGTTGACGACTTCCTTGACCTCGACACCGTATTCTTCGAGCCGTTTGATGATCGTCAGCGCGCCGAAAGCGGTGGCTTCGACCAGGGCCCGGTAGACTTCGGCGGCCGTGGTGTGGAGCGTCTGGCCAACGACGAGGCCGGTCAGGAGCGGGTCGACGAGGATCGTCCGGTTGCCATTGTTCCAGTCCAGGGCTAGGAGGCCGCTCTCGCCCGGCTGGAGCTTTTCCGCCTTGGCGGTCAGGTGGACGTGAGCGTCGCCTTTCCTGGTGAACTCGGCCGGTGTCAGGTAGTTGACGAACCAGTTGAAGATATCGCCGACGGCCGATTGACCGGCTTCCAGGCCGTACATTCCCGGGATGATCGAGCCGGGCACAATGCCGCACAGGCCCGGGATGTCGGGGAGGGCCTGGTCCATGGGGGCCACCATCATGTCGCAGGTGCTCGTGCCGATGATCTTCACAAGAGTCCCCGGCTTGATCCCGGCGCCGACCGCGCCGAGATGGGCGTCGAATGCCCCCACCGCCACGGGAATGCCCGCCGGCAAACCGATCCTTCTGGCAACATCGGCCGTCAGATCGCCGGCCTTCTGGTCCGATGGCACGGCCCGCGACGCATATCGCTGCCGGACCTTGACCAGGTCGGGATCGAGCCCTTGGAGGAAGGCCTCGCTCGGCAGGCCGTTCCACTGCTCGTGATACATGGCTTTGTGCCCGGCCGAGCAGTTGCCGCGGGGCATCGTGGCGGGATGGAGATTGCCGGTGGTGAATGCGGGAACGAAATCGGCACATTCGACGCAGGCGTAGGCGGCCTTGAAGACGGCCGGGGCCGTCCGTTTGCAGTGCAGGATCTTGGACCAGAACCACTCCGAACTGTAAGTGCCGCCGCACTTGGCCAGATAGTTCGCCGGGTCCTTTTCGGCGGCCTTGGTGATCTCGGCCGCCTCGGCATGGCTCGTATGGTCTTTCCAGAGCCAGGCCTGGGCCGCCAGATTCTTCTGAAACTTCGGCTGCATGGCCAGCGGCATGCCGTCCTGACCGACCGGCAGAGGTGTGGAACCGGTCGTATCGACACCGATGCCCACAACGTTCTCCGCAGCAAAGCCCGGCACCTTGGCCGCAGCCCGTACGGCCGCTTTCACCGACTTGTAGAAACCTTCGATGTAGTCCGCCGGATTCTGACGGGCGAGGTTGGGATCCTTGGGGTCGAGAAGGATTCCCGCTTCGCCGGTCGGATAGTTGAACACATGGGTGGCGACTTCCTCTCCGTTGGCAACGTCCACGACGAGCGCCCGAACGCTGTTGGTTCCGTAGTCCACTCCAATCGCGAACCGCCTTGGTGCCGACTTGGCCATCTGTCATATCTCCCCGGATTGATTAATTCTCATCTGCCTGGTGGTGCTTGTTGCCCATGATCGACCTGAAAGGCTCTCAAAAACGCAAGAGTCGCCCACGCGATTGGACCTGCACCTTCAACCGTCTGGTTAGCGGCTCCAAAGTAGCCGTTTTCGTATCGTCGGGCAAGTACCGACCGCTCTCTCGCGGCCGGTCGCTTGTGGAAAGCCCTCCCGAACTTACGTCGACGTGCCTGCCGCCGATGGGTCCTCTCAGGGTAATGAAAGGCCCATCGCCCCACAAGCAAAAACCGCGCAAGAAAATCGCGAGTTTGCGCAGGGGGACGCTGACCTGCCAGCCAAGACCTCTGTCACGAACCTCAAAGATAGTGAAGTGTTTGAAAAACTCGCGACTTGCCGGGAACAGGCCATTTCATCTCGAGCAGCGGCTCGCTCTGGCTCACCGGAGCCCCCGTCCCGCGGGACCGACGCGATTCCCAAGGTGTCTGCGGTTCAGACCACGGAACCGGCCAAGTTCCGGAAGTTGAACCACCCGTATCCAACCGGTATAGTGGCAAGGTCCAAGCGTTCGGGAAGTGTCCGAAGGAGTCCGTAGCATGTCGCCACGAGCGGTCTGGTTGACGACAGCCGTTCTGGCTCTTCTGGTCTGCCTGGTGGGCCAGGCGGAAGAGTCCCGGCCTGATAGCGCCTTCCGCCGCCACAAGCACTGGATGCGCGAGGAGGCATCTCGACACCGCTGGTCGCACATTGGCCCTCCGGCATCAGGGCCCGGGGCGAGGTGCGGCGGCAGGTGGGGCACGTCGTCGATCTGGAAGGATTGGAGAGGCCCTGACAAAACGTGGGAGATCAGCGCCGGCAAGGAGATTGCCTGATGGATCAAAGTCGATTCACCGTTTTGTCGTTCGTTCCTGCCCGGGCGAGTGTTACGATCCTGGTCGTCCTCCTGGCCGGCACCCCTGCGAGACTACGGGCCGAGGACTGGCCCACGTGGCGATGTGATTCGGCTCGCACCGGCGAAACCACGGAACTTCTGCCCGATGACCTGCACCTTTTGTGGACGCGGCAGTTTCCGAAGCTGAAACCAGCCTATCGCGAACCGCGAATGCAGTTCGATGCCGGTTATGAACCGGTCGTTCTCGGCAAGTTGATCTTGGTGGCCGTGCCGGGAGACGACAGCGTAAGAGCCTTTGACACGGCAACTGGGGAGCACCGATGGACCTTCTTTGCCGAGGGACCTGTTCGGCTCGCCCCGGCCGGATGGAACGACCGGGTCTTCTTCGGTGCGGATGACGGACATCTGTACTGTCTCTCGGCAATCGAGGGGAAGTTGCTGTGGAAGTTCCAGGCGGTTCCCTCGAACCGGAAGGTGCTCGGCAACGGGCGGTTGATCTCCGTCTGGCCGGTTCGCGGAGGCCCGGTTGTCCATGAAGGAAAGATCTACTTTGCAGCCGGGGTCTTTCCTTTCGAGGGCGTGTTTGTCTACTCGCTCGACGCGGAAACCGGCAAAGTCGTCTGGCGAAATGACGACAGCGGCCATATCTATGGGGTCCATCCTCATGGAGCCGAGTCGATCGGAGGCGTCACGCCTCAAGGATATCTGGTCGTGGGCGGTGCGGAGCTGATTGTGCCTTGCGGGCAGGCCGTTCCTGCCCGGTTTGACCTGGCGACCGGCAAGTTGCTGACCTTTGAACTTCCCAAGCCGGGCCGTTTGCCCGGCGGCTGGTTCGTCTCGGCCGACGTGCGCCGCGGCGAGGTGCTGCTTGATGCAACCATCAACCGCGACCTCCATGAGGACAAAGACTATCAGGGCCCCGGCGAGCCGGACATTCGCACCACCATCCTCGCGGGAGAACGCCGGTTCCGCTTCGGCGATCGGCTGCCCGGCGTCGATGGGGAGATCCACACCATGCTGGCCGCAGAGGGAAGGTTGTTTGTCGTGACAACCGAGGGTGTCCTGGAGGCATTTGGTGCGACGAAGCCGGCATCGGTTGCCCGTCACGCGTGGAACCAAGACCCGCTTGAGCCATCGGCCGCGGCGGCCAATAGCCAGCCCGATTTTCCCCTGCGGGCGACTCCCCAGCGCCAGGGCTATGCCGCTGTTTTGGGGATCGACGAGGTTGCCACACTCGATGTGCTCCTCGAAAAAACCCAGTACCACGTGATTGGGATCGATGGTGATGCCGCGAAGATCGATCGGCTGCGACGCCGGTATGCGGCTGCCGGCTTGTACGGCAGCCGCATCGCCTTTCTTGCCGCAGAGCCACGCCGGATCGACCTGCCGCCGTATCTGGCCGAACTGGCCGTTCTGGCCGATGAAGGCTGGCTTTCGGCTGCGGACGGGAAGAATCGCCCCTCCACGCTGGAGATTCTGCGGCCCTATGGGGGTACGGCGTGCCTGAAGATCTCGGAGACGGAACATGCCCGTCTGCAGTCCGAGGGGGCGTATGCCGACGGGCTGACCGCGACTCGGCAGGAGGGGCTCACGATCGTGCGACGGGAAGGCGCTCTGCCCGGAGCGGCCAATTACACCGGAGATTGGACAAGTGCCGAAGAGCGAGTCCGGACGCCTCTGGGACTCCTCTGGTTCGACGACACGCTGGGCCATTTCAAACGTTCGCCGCAGCCGTTCTTCTCGGACGGGTTGATGATCTCCTATCCGAAGGATTGGATGGCGAGGCATCGGGAGGGGCGTAACGTCCCTTACGATCTCCTCCCCCGGGTGCTCAGCGACGTCTATACCGGCCGTGTGCTTTCGATCGAAGAGGAGGCGAACGAGTTGCCGAATCTGCCCGCCCGTGACATCACCGCGGTCCAACCCTACCAATATCGTCCCGCATATCAAACCGACGACTGGAACCCGAAGCAGCCCGTGCCGGGAGAACGTGTCAATCCGCTCACCGGCCAGCACGAGCCGCGGACATTTCCCAAGAGCTACGGCTGCGACGGTGGCGTCGATTACGGGCCGTTCTACACGATGCGGTCGGGCACGGCCGCGTTCTACGACAAGCAGATCGAGAGCGGCACCTGCTACATCAGCGGACCGCGATCGGGATGCACGAACAGCGTCATTCCGGCGTGCGGCCTGATGAACGTGCCTTACTTCTACGAAGGATGTACCTGCTCCTATCCCTTGCCGTGCGGCTTGGCCCTGGTGAGCATGCCGCCCGAGTATGAGCAGTGGGCCGCCTGGGGCGACGGCAAAGCCGAGAACGTGAAACGCGTGGGGGTCAATTTCGGCGCGCCCGGCGATCGCATGACCGGCGCCGGCACACTGTGGCTGGACTGGCCGAGCCGCGGCGGCCCGTCTCCCGAGCTTCAGGTGGAGGTGGAGCCGCGATCGGCCAGATATTTCTATCGCCACTCGCTGTGGATCGAGGGGGGGACCGGCTGGCCCTGGGTGACCGCCTCCGGCGTGGAAGGTGCCACTCGTATCCGGATATCCGGGCTGCGCCAGGGAAACTTCACGGTGCGGTTGTCCTTCGCCGATCCGGAACATGGCGATGCCGGCGAGCGCGTGTTCGACATCGCCCTCAACGGGCAGACGACCGTGGAGGGTTATGATATCGCCAAGGCAGCGGGAGGCCGGATGCGGGGGACGACTCTGGAGTTTGAAAACGTGGCCGTCGACGGGACGCTGGA
Organism: uncultured Planctomycetaceae bacterium; assembly: GCA_964429355.1. Taxonomy (GTDB): domain Bacteria; phylum Planctomycetota; class Planctomycetia; order Pirellulales; family Thermoguttaceae; genus JAAYAY01. The sequence goes on from CAYSCH010000175.1 coordinate 11,072, forward strand.
AGTGGGGCTGGTGCCGCGAAAGGGGCAGCCGGTTCTGTGCGGAATGGAACTGGTATTGGAGGGGGAGCGGAGCGAGGAGCGGGAATGATGGAGGGATGGAGTTGACGAGACGATTGAAATCAGGTGAGCTGCTGCCGTAATCGCCTCTGCCGGGTGCAACAAGGCCGAGAGCCGGCAAGCGACCACGGACCGAGGTCGTGCCCGGCTCGAATGCTGACGAGGAGCCAAGATGCCCAGTGTGCTCGTTGTGGATGATTCAGCGGTGGACCGGGTCCTCGTCCGCGGCCTGATTGCGCGGGACGACACGATCATCGTCACCGCCGTGGCTAACGGTCGGGAAGCGATCCGTGATATGGAGCAGGAAACACCCGACCTGGTCGTTACGGACCTGGTGATGCCGGAAATCGACGGGCTCCAGGTGGTCGAGGAAGTCAAACGGCGCTGGCCCGCCGTTCCGGTGATCCTGATGACGTCCCGGGGGAACGAGGAGATCGCCTCCGAGGCGCTGAAGCGGGGAGCGGCCGGGTATGTTTCCAAAAGCCGCTTGGAGACGGATCTCCGACACACGGTTCACAACCTGCTCAATATTGCGGCCGGCCGCGCCGATTTCGGCTACGTGATGGGGCGGATGTCCAGTGCCGAATTCTCCCTCTCCATGGATAACCAGTGGAAACGGATCAACACATTCGTCAGATTCTTCCAGGATGGCGTAATGCACATGGGGCTGTTCGACGAGACCGACCGCACAAGGCTCGGCGTCGCCTTGACCGAGGCGCTGCTGAACGCGATCTTCCACGGCAACCTGGGTGTCAGTTCCGAGTTGCGGGAACAGAGCCTCAATGTGTTCTTCGAACAGGTCAAACAGCGTTCGCAAGAGGCACCCTACTGTGACCGCCGGGTGTTTGTCGACGCGCGGTGGACACCGGATGCCTGCGAATTCGTCATCCGCGACGAAGGCGACGGCTTTGACGTCTCGTCGCTCCCGGACCCGACCGATCCGGAAAACCTGGTTCGGGCCAGCGGCCGTGGAGTGCTGCTTATGCAGATGTTCATGAGCGAAGTGCACTACAACGAGAAGGGAAATGAGGTCCGGATGGTCAAACGGAAAGAAGGCGGTGTGTAGTATCACCACAGGCCGGGAATCAACCGGGAGCGGACCCGGTTGGAGTACTCCCGGTATTCAGGGGTCTGGCTCAGCAGCGATTCTTCGATCCGGATTCGCACCACGAGAGCCGCTGCACTGGCAGCGAGCGCCATGGCGCTCGCCCAGTGAATCTGGGCCAGAAAACAGCCCGCTACCGCTACCAACTCGCCGGCGTAGACCGGGTGCCGGACGATCCTGTAGGGACCGCTGACAACGATTCCTCGAACGCCTGGCAGGATCGCAAACGAACGGCCAAGGCAGACGAGAGAGATCGCGGCCATGAAGATACCGATGCAGAAGGCGATCTGGGCCAGTGCGGGCCACGTGTGAGGACGCGGCGCGAGTGCCAGCGGAATGGCACCGCCCAGAAAAGAAACAATCGCCAGCAGAACTTGCGCCGGTGAGGCGATTGCCCTAAGGGGGGCTCGAGTGAGGAACAAAGTGCCGACGCAGATGTTCAGCGCGGCGATGCTGAGCCGAACCGTGGGCGTACCGCTGCTCTGCCACGCATCGCGCAGCCCCATACCGGCCCAGAAGTAAACGCTGAGCGCGGCCGCCACATTGAAGAGCTTCTCGCCTCGGGACAAGGTCGCTTCGGTTGCCGCTTCCGGCAAACGCCCATCAATAGACCCAGAAGGGCCAGTTGAACAGCCAACTGAGGAAATTGATGACCAAGAGACCACCGAGCCAAATAACCCAACCAGGGATACCCCCATCATCACTACTCATCAATCCACCTCGCAAGAGAAGAGTCTCTGCCGCTCGTGGTTCGGCAATTCCCCGTCGTACCGGCAGTTCACCCCAGGGCAGCGTTTCCTTCTATACCATGGACGCCCCTCCCCTGCAACATCCCTTCCGTGACAAATACGAAGAAAATTCTTCGACCTGGAGAATGACCCGCCGGAAAAGGAGAATCTGTTTGGCCGCCCGTGCTGTGCGACCGTCGTGACGGACCCGCGGGTCAAGCTCCCAGCCTGGCCGCAGGAGGTCGGGGATCCGGCGGTTCAGGAACAAACGTAGGCTGCACACCCATGTTCCGCCAAAATGCCCGCTAGAAAGACCGCCCTCGATCGACCATCAAATGGAGGACGCCGTACCGGATTGCGCCGGTCACGGCGCCCTCGCTGCCTTGCGACTCGCGGCAATTTGTGAAGCGAAGCGGCACTAAACTGCCGCGCCGACTCTCTGCAAATCCAATCGGACCCGGTCGACGAAGCATCGACCTGCGCTCTGGTAAGGAGCACCACCAAGGACAGCTCGCCTATCGTGGAACGATCTGAGAAATATGTCAAGGCCCCCAGGATGAGCGTACCCACTGTCCTGCTGTGCATCTGGCAAAACAACGCGCTACAGCCCGAAGATCGATTTGGTCATGTCGACCCAGCGGCGCAGGCGGGGGCGATCCCCGTTGATCGTGTAAACGTCGCGGAACAGGATCTCGATGTGACTCTGCCTGGTGGCAGCGAAGGTGTCCTTCATGTCCTTTTCCAGCAGATCCCAGTTGGGTGACGGGCCGCTGAGGTGGGCCGGGACCGGTTTGCGCGAGTAGACGTAGTTGCAGCCCAGGAGGTCGGCCGTCTTCTCGAGGTCCGACCAACCGGAGACCGAGACCGACCGAAGGTTGGGGATCGCCTCCATGATCGCCGGGAGGCGATCGTCCACCCGTTCGCAGCAGCCGTAATAGATCAGGCCGAATCGTTCACTCAACCTGGCCAGATAGGGAAGCACAAATTCCTTCGATGCCTCAATAGGGATTCAACATCTCTTTCACCTGTCGGGTGCCCCAGATGATGGCCTCGTCGATCACACACGTGTCGGGAACGTCGATGCAATGGACCAGCGTGCGGGCAAAATCCTCGGCGCTCGGATAGCCTTCGAGCCAGTCGCTGGCAATTCCGGCGGCCTGGCAGAAATTGGTGCGCGCAGCGCCGGGGATGAAGCTGGAGGCCCGTCCGCCCCACTCGGCCATTTCCTTGTGGAGGCAACGCGTGAACCCGACCAGGCCGGCCTTGGCGGCCGTGTAGACGCCCCATGTCGGCCACGAATAGTGGGCGCAGCCGCTGGATACGTTCACGATTTGCCCGCTCCCCTGAGGCTTCATCACCCGCACCGCCTCGCGGCAGCCCTTGATAACGGAGGCGAGGTTCACGTTCAGGACCGTCTCGATCGTCCCGTCGTCCATATCGGTTAACTCGGCGATCTTGACCCCGCCCCCGTGGTTGTTGACCAGCACGTCGAGCCGGCCGAACCGGCCCAGCGTGCTCTCGAACAACTTCCGCCAGTCCGCCGTCGATACGGCGTCCGCCTGCACGGCCAGAAGATCCTGGCTGGCCAGATCGGCGGCCGCCTGATCGAGACGCTGGCGGTCACGCCCCGTGATCACGACCTTGGCACCCATCTCCAGGAGCAGGCGGGCAGCTTCGAGACCAAATCCCGACGAACCGCCGGTGACGACGACAACCTTGTTTTCCACGTAGTGTTTCATGCCGTTTCCCTTCGCGAGGTAAGCGGATCGATGTGTGCAGGTATTGCAGTCTTGCGTGCTATTAGATAGTTCCTGGGCGAGATGTCAATATCCGCGGCCGCGGAGCCGGCAGCGCATTGCCGGCAGCGGAGCAAACGGCTACGCTGGATGCACCATTTCACCGAATCAAAGGAGGGAAGGCCATGGAGAAGACAATGCCCCTGATTCTCGGATGTCTGGGATCACTCCTGTTGTCCGCCGAGGTTGTCGCCCAACCGGCTGCGGCCATTACGGCTCAAACCGAATATGCCCGGCTCGGCATCGGGGCCGACGGAAAGGGCATCGAACTGGTCGAACTCCGTACCGGCACCAACTACTGCCGGCAGTCTGCGGCCGGTCCGTTGGCCCGTGTAGAGATCGAGGGGAAGAGCTATGGGGCCACGAAGGTTGCTGCGAAAGGCGACCTCGTCGCGCTTCAGTTCGGTGAAAGCGGGGTGAACGCGGAGCTGCGGATCACGGCCAGGGCGAGATATTTCGTGATCGAAGTTGTTTCTGTCAGCACGGAGAAGATCGAGGAGCTCGTGCTCTTCGACCTGCCGCTGAGTCTGACCGGGGCGCCCGGCGAGTCCTTTGCGGCATGCGCCCTGGCTCTGAATCTGAAGACGCGGGTCCGTGCGATCCCCCAGGCCACGTCGCAGCTCTGGGCGGCAAGCTACCCGCGGTTCGGCCTGGTAGGGGCGAAAGTGGCGATTATCGGATGTCCCTATGAGCAGCTTCGGAGCGTCATGCAGGAGGTGGTCAGCGAGGCCGACGACCTGCCCCATTCGGCCATCGGCGGCCCTTGGGCCTTGGATGGGGCGAACAACTACGGCTCGTACCTGTTCGACTTCGGCAACCTGACGGAAGAGACCGTCGATTCGTGGATCGCCCTGGCGAGGCAACTTGGAGTAACGCAGATCGATTTCCACGGCGGGCGATCGTTCCGCTTTGGCGACTTCCAGCCCGCACCGGATCTTTATCCCGGTGGTGCGGCCAGCATGAAGGCGGTGATCGACAAGTTGCACGCGGCGGGAATGCAGGCGGGACTCCACACGTATGCCATGTTCATCGACAAGCGGTGCCCCTGTGTGACGCCGGTGCCCGATCCGCGGCTCGGAAAAGACGCCTCTTTCACGCTGGCGGAAGGCCTGCCGGCTGACGCGAAGGGCGTGCCTGTCGTGGAGTCGACGGCCGCCATGTCGGCTATCACGGGATTTGGCGTTCGCAACAGCGTCACCCTGCAGATCGACGAGGAATTGATCACCTATTCGGCCGTGGCCAAGGAACCTCCCTACGGATTCACCGGCTGCGTTCGGGGCGCCTGCGGCACCAAGGTCGCGTCGCACGAAAAGGGGGCCGCGGTACACCACCTGCGCGAGTGTTTCGGACTGTTTGTGCCCGACGGCGATTCGACGCTGTTCGACGAAGTGGCAGCCAAGACGGCCGAACTCTACAACCAGGCTGGTTTCGACATGATCTACCTCGACGCGCTCGATGGGGGCGACGCCGTGGCCGGCCGGGAGAACTCCTGGCATTACGAGTCGAAGTTCACGTTCGAAATCGCCCGGCGGCTCGATCGCCCCGCGATCATGGAGATGAGCACTTTTCATCACCATCTGTGGTACGTTCGTTCCCGCATGGGAGCATGGGACCATCCCAACCGCAGCCACAAACAGTTCATCGATATCCACTGCCAGGCCAACTCGGGGCTCGGCCGCGAGTTTCTACCGGGAAACCTCGGTTGGTGGGCCTTCAAGACGTGGCAAGGCCCGATGGGCGAGCCGACCCATACGGACGACATCGAGTACCTGGCGGCCAAGGCCCTGGGAAACAATTATGGCCTGTCGTTGATGGGCATCGATCCGGCCAGCGTGGGTAGCACTCCTGCGCTGCCCCGGCTGGCGGAAATCGTCCGGCGTTATGAGCGGCTCCGACGGGCCAACTATTTCAACGATGCCGTTCGGGAGCAGCTTCGAAAGCCGGGCGAAGAATTCAGCCTGATCTGCATCTCTGAGAAGGATTGGCAGCTTCTCCCGGTCAGCTACGACAAGCACAAGCTGGACGCAAGCGACGATCGCAGCCGGCGTTGGACCGTCCACAACCGTTTTCAGAGACAACCCTTGCAGTTGAGAATTGAGGCCCTGACCGGCATTGCCGCCTACGACGATCCCGGCGCCATTCTGCTGACGGATTTCACCGACGTGGACCGGTTCGCCGATAAGGCCAGCCAGTCGGGAATCTCGATCGGCCTTGAAAGCTCCACCGAGCAGGTCAAAACGGGAACGGCGAGCGGGCGACTCTCAGGAAGCAACTCCACCGATGGGCCCGCGCGATCCTGGTGCAGGATCGGCAAGACGTTTTCCCCCCCGATCGACCTGAGCGGCCACGAGGGGCTGGGCGTGTGGGTGTATGGAGATGGCCAGGGGGAGGTCCTCAACCTGCAGCAGACCAGCCCATCGCACCTCTCCAATGGTGTTGCCGACCACTACATTACCGTCGATTTTTCCGGGTGGCGGTATTTTGCCCTGCTGGAGCCGGAGGGCAAACGCCATGCCGACTATGCCTGGCCTTACGGCGGACACTACGCTACCTATCGGGAGTCGATCCTGCCGAACTGCGTGGAGACCTTGAGCCTGTGGTACAATAACCTGCCTGCCAAGGGGACTGCCACCTGTTACCTGAGCCCGATTCGGGCGCTCCCCGTGGCCCCTGTCAAGTTGCATAACCCGACAGTGAGCATTGGTGGCAGGAAGATCTCCTTCCCGGTTGCGATAGAGACTGGGCAGTTCCTCGAATTTCGCGAGGCAGCCGGTTGCCGGCTCTACGGGACGAAAGGCGAAGAGATCTGCGAGGTTGTGCCCGTCGGTCTCGCTCCGGACCTCGAACCCGGGGCGAACGAGGTTGAATGGTCGTCGGATGGGGCCGGTAGCGTTGCGGCGCGAGCCTGCGTCACCGTGATCACCCACGGAACGCCGTTCGGCGGCAAGAATCGCGATGAGGAGATTCACCAGGAATTCCTGGGCGAGATGTAGACGACGCCAGCAGGGATTCTCGCGGGCGCCGTCCCGATCACCCTGGTACGGATGAAACGGAGCCGCTTCATGGCAGACCTGCCACCGACCAGAGAGCTTGACGTCCCGCAAGCAGAGTGCGGAGACGGCGCGAAAGTCGGCGAAGGCCAGCCGCTCCCTTCTTCGGGTTTGGCTCTGAGTGCCGGCTTGCGGGCCCTGGCGGAAGAGATTCCCCGTCGCCCAGTGGCAGATGCGATTCGGCGAATGGCTGCGCAGCTCGACCGGGGCGTCTCTCCCGACGCTGTGTTGGGTGCGGCCAGCAGCGATCTTCCCGATTACCTGCGTGGGTTGATCCTGGGGGGGCTCCGGACAGGACGTGTGGCCCATCTCGAGGATGATGCATCTTCTGCTGGATCAGCAGGTTCCCGTGGACGAGGCGTTGGAGCTTGCAGCCGACTCGCTTGGTTGGTCCGATCTGGCTGCCGCAAGCCGACGGTGTGCCGCGGATGTGAAGAAAGGCATGGGGCTATGCGAGTCGATGGCCCGTTACCGCGAGTTTCCGGCGAGTCTTCATCCGCTGATCGCCAGTGGGATTCAAGTGCAGCAGCCGGGTGACGGATTTGCCGCCGCAGTCGACATGTATCGGCGCCGGACCGGTATGGATAGAAGGCTTTGGGGCGCAATTCTGCCTGCGATCCTTCTTGTGTTGGTTGCCGCCGGCATTGGTAT
>CAYSCH010000176.1:0-18424 GCA_964429355.1 uncultured Planctomycetaceae bacterium
CGCGCCCAGTCCGTCGCAGCAACTGTGATGGAACTGCGCGGTCAGGTCGGTTCGCCCCGGTCCCTCCTGCGCCATGAGCCGCAGCCCCGGCCCGGTCCGCACGTCCAGAGCGGAAACAGGCGGCAGGGCTGCCGAGGGGCCAGAATCCAGCCGGCAAACCGGCGGCTGCGTCGTCACCGGCTGCCACTGCTGGCGGCGTTTCTCGCGGCAAGCCGTCGCACCCAGGAGTGGATGCCGTGCCACCGCTGCGGCCAGAGCCGAATCCAACGCACCAGGATCCAGGAAGCCCGTAAAACGCAGCCGGAAGAAAAAGTTCATGGGATACGCCGGCCGGTCGTCCGCCAACATGTACTCTTCGAACGGCACCAGGGGCAGCGGGAAGACCATAAACTCAAGCCACCTGTTCCGCGACGGCCGCCTGCAGCACGGCCTCCAATGCCGAGAGTTTCATCCCGTCCCCGACGATCGACACCTGCCCCTGGAGCATCGCCTGCGTCATCGACAACTGCCGAGTGGCCAGTTGCTGGAATGTGCCGGAACTCAACTGGAAGACCGCACTGCACTGGGATGTAATCCCGTCCTCGGCAGCCAGCAGTCGCCCGTCTCGCACCAGCAGTTTCCACTGCCCGCCGCCGGGGCCGTTGACCTGCAGCCCCAGGCACGCCATGTTCGGTTCCTCGTGATCCCGCGTGCCGTTCGACTTCATCAGCCCCCGCAGGTAACCGTACGCCTCCCAGGGGAGTCGCCCGGATCGCCGCTCGTTCTTACCGAAATTCGACTTGATCGCATATCGGGCCATCCGCATCAGCATCTCGCGGTCCATTGCCGGACAGGGCAGGTGCGGAGCCGCCGCAACCGTGTTGGTGCAGTCGAAAACCGGGTCGTCGCGCCAGTACGTGCGGTAAATATCCGACTGGCTGCGGAACATCTCCTCGAACCAGCTCGTGTCGCAGACCGTCGGATCCGACGGATCCGCCAGGGGCGAGTAACGTTCGACCGCTTCCTGGATCACCTTGGCCCACTCGTTGATCGGCGTCGCATTCTGGGCCGTCAAATGGTACGTTCTTCCGAAATGTTCCGGCCGTGTGATCAAGTGTGCCAAGACGGATGAAACCCAGTCGACGGGCACGAAATTCTTCCGCTCATGCCCCTGCAGATTCAACGCCCGGATCACCATCCGCGCATCGGTCGACCCCAGCACCATCCGGCTCACCAGCGTATGCGCCAGCCGAACCATGGAATAGAAACCGTGAAATGTCGACGTGTAACCCGTCTGCGAATCTCCCAAGATAATCGAGGGGCGATAGATCGTCGGAGGATCCAGGAAATCCGCCTGGCGGACCATGGTCTCCGATTCCACTTTGCTCCGCTCGTAGTCGTTGCCCCACGCCTGCCCGACGTTCAGTTCACTCTCGAGCACTCTCCCGTCCCGGAGGCCGCAGACATAAGCGGTTGAAACATGGTGAAATTCACGCATGCCCGTTTGTGCGCAAAGCTCCAGGACGTTTCGCGTCCCCCCCACATTCGACCGCCATGGTTCGTTTTCGCGGCCCGTACTGTGGAACGTGAGACTGGCGGCGTTATGAATGACCCCCCGGCAGTGTCGTTCGATCCAACGAAAACCCTCTGGCGATAACGACAAATCCGGCTCCGTCAAGTCGCCCGAAAGCACCACCGGACGCGGGAGAATCTCGCCGGTCTGCGACTCCCAGTGACTCAGCAAACGCTCGACACGCTGCCGCGCCGACTCGTTGCGGTTTGGACGCACGAGCACCGCCAAGCGGTGTCCGGAGCGCAAGAGATCGCGCAACAGGTAGCCTCCAAGGAGGCCCGTAGCTCCCGTCAACAGATGATAGGCCATGGCAACGGAACTCATCTGGCCGCTGAGGTCGACAGACCTTGCTCATGCTGCGAACGGCCTGACGCAGCGAGAGCAAATACTACACAGCTCACCTTTCCGTGGCCACATCCTTGAACGTCCTTCTGGATCCAATTCCTATCCAGGCTACCCAAGGCCCCCATGGTAATTCGTCGCCTGCCAAGAAGCAAACCCTTTGTTGCTTGCGAGCGGACAGGCACGCATTCATAACGGACCGGTGGATTCCTCCGCCCTTTGCCTGAACTTGGCGTCCGCTTGTCGGTTTTTCGTGTATATCCTCCACCAGCGGCGGGATCAATACCAACATATTCCAGGTAGTCGGGCCTCATTCTGCCGCCTCTGGCGGGGGATAAAAGACGCCCCAACACGCTGCCTTGGTGCAGTCGACATCCCCACAATCGCCAGCTTCTCCTGAGGAATGGCAGAGGGAACGTCGCCCCCGCCAGGAACTATCGGAGTGTTCGATCACACAACTGGAGGTCTTCGTGTGATTCGATCAATGGCAAGTTTTACCGCGACTATTCGCAAAGCGCAACCGCTTCCTCCAACCCAACCTTGCATGGTATTCGCCTCCGGCGGCGCATCGCATCCTGGCTGACTTGCACGGTTTCCCGGGTGGACTGGTGTGAACTCGACTCGAATTCCGAATTCTTCGGCAGCTTTCACGACACCACCCAACAAACCCTCGGCCAGATCGTCCATCCCGCACTGGACTACGCAACCTCCATCTTCAATCGACGCCCCCCTCCTCTCAAAAAGCACTTGACGGCACTTGACTACCCGGGTAGTATTACCGTGGTAGTTCAGTCCGCACGGAGTGCCTTGGATGAGCGATACAAGCAATTATCGGCTGGGTGATCTGCAGCTCAGGATCATGCAGGTCCTGTGGCGAAGTGGCCCACTGGGAGTGGCCGAAGTTCGCGATCGGCTTCAGGGTGATGACCTGGCCTACACAACCGTGGCTACCATGCTCCGTAAGATGGAGGATCGCGGGCTGGTAGGGCATGAGACGGCCGACCGCCGTTTTATCTACCATGCGGCCGTCGAGGAGCACGATGTGACTCGCAGCATGGCCGACGATCTGGTCGACCGGCTTTTCGAGGGGAGCCTCGCCCAGACAGTCAGTCACCTGCTCGAAACCCGCCAGGTTGATGCGGACGAGTTGACCCAGCTTGAAGCCCTGATTCGCGAACATAGATTCAAACGGAAGACGTAAACATCGTCTGCCGCTGTTTGCCTGCAGGCAATGCGGAGCGAAGTGCGTTGCGGCCGAAGTCTGGAGACGTTGTTTGCCTTGATGTTCGGTGGTTCGTTCTGAGGCGGTTTCACCATGGTCGACACTTCCCGCTTCGCCGCGTACACCCTTGGGCAGCCGATCCTGGCGTTGGCACTCGGTGCGGCCGTCATGATTCTCCTGGGCCTTGCGGCGGAACGGTTTTTCGATCGGGCCGCCATGCGGCGTCTCCTCTGGCAGGGAGTCCTGCTGGGACTTGGCGGACTCTTCGTGTTTGAGCTGACCGGTGCGGCCCGCGCTGTGCCGGCACTGCTCGCAGGGGCACTGTCCACCGAAACGGTCCAAGGCGGGCCGCACGCGAAAGACATCGACAGAAATCGCCGGGTGACGCGCGACGCACCGCCCGCTGACGCCTCGACCACCGGCCGTCTTCAAGAACCGCTCCAATTCGAGAGCCCGTTCGCAAACTGGTATACGCCCGAGGCTCCTTCTCACGCGGATTCACTGCTGTCCGAAAGCGAAACCGTTGCGACGCCGCTTGCGACAAATGTCGGACTGCAATCGGTATTGCCGCCAGTCGTGGAGCCGGCCGGCCCCGAGCTGGCTGCGGAAAAACATGGCGAAAAGCCCATGGCCGCACACTCCTTGGTTCCGGTACCGGCCGCTCGAGCATCGTCGTCGCCTCTTCCGCTATGGGCCACCTCGACCCTGGTTCTCGTGTGGGTTGCCGGTGTTTGCTTCTTCGCCGGCCAAGCGCTGTTCGCTCGCTGGAAATTGCTGCGGTTGAAGCACCGGTGGGTGCCAAGTCAAGACCCAAACTTGCAGCGACTGGTCGACGACCTGCGGGGCCGGATGAGTATGCGGCAACGGGTTCGAATTCGTCAGGCCGCCGGGCTTGCTGCGCCGGTGGCCTTCGGAATCGTCCATCCCACCGTCCTGCTGCCTGTCGACTTTTCGAAGCGGTTCTCCCTCCCCCAGCAGCAGGTAATTCTGGCCCACGAACTGGCCCACCTGGCGGAGGGCGACCCGGCCTGGCTGCTGATCGGGGAACTGATGACAGCCCTGTTCTGGTGGCATCCGCTCGCCCATACCGCTCGTCAGCGCTTGCTGATGGCCTCGGAGCAGACGGCGGACGAGGCCAGTGCGTTCCTGCCCAACGGGCCCGATGTGCTGGCCGCCTGCCTTGTCCAGTTGGGACGCAGCATCCAGGGGCGGCCGCGGCTCGGTTGGGTCGCCGCCGAGGGTTCCGGTTTGCGATCGGGCCTGGCACACCGAGTGCATCGGCTGCTCGAACTCAGCGACAACTCCGCACGGCCACCTGCGCGCCGGGTTCCCATGGCAGCCAGGCCGGCGCCGATAGCGATTCTGATGGTGTTGACGATTTCCTGTACCTTCTGGGTTCACCCCAAGGTGTCTTTTGCGAAGGGAGAAGAAACGATGAATGTACTGAAGGCATCCTGGCGGCAGTCCCTTGCGGCCGTTGCTCTGACGGTATTCCTGGGACCGCTGGCCACGGAGACAGCCGCCGACGACGGCCAGACTATTCCCCCCAATCCGGCCCAGCTCGAGCAAGGTTCCCCCGCCGACCAGCTCCTGCTCGCCCAGCAGGACGAAGGGGATCGCCCAGATCGCGAGCGCGGAGAACGAGACGACCGCGGAGATCGCCCTCGCCGTGAAGCGCAGCGCGATACGGAGCAGCGCGAGAGCGAGAGAGGCGAAAGGGCGGAGAGAGAGCGGGGCGACCAACGAGAACATCCGGAAGGAGCTCGCGACGAGATTCGCCGCCGAATCGAGCAGCTTGAACGGGAACGAGCCGAGCTGGAGCAAAAGAGCGGCCAAGCTGCCCGCGAACTCGAGGACTCGCTTCGAAAGACCGAGGAGGAGCGTCAGAAGAACAGCCGGCACCTCGCAGAACTTGAAGAGGTCGTTGTCAAGTTGAAGGAGGAACCCAGGGAAGAAGGCGCGGAGGCCAAGCTTGCGGAGGTATCGAAGGAGCTCGAAAAGGCCCGCGATATCGCCGCCGAATTGGCCAAGCGTGCCGATAATCTGAACCGCGAGATGGCAGAGCATCGCACCAACGTCCAGCGCCACATGGCTGAACTTGAGCGAGCGCTGGCGGAGGTCCGTGTGCAGCAGGCCCGCATGGAAGCCGAGGCCTCGCAGGGAAATCCCGAGCGAACCGAACTCCTGAAACGAATTCAGGAGATTGCAGCCAAGGCGGCCGAACTTCAACGGGCGGGCAAGACGGAAGAAGCCGAGGCGCTCCGGCAGGAAATGCGCGAGCTTCATGCGCGTCTGGGCGGACCTCGTGATCCCGGACGCCCCGGTCCCCGCGAGGGCATGGGGCGATTGGAGCGATTGGAGACATTGCAAGAACTGCGCCGCCTGGCAGCTTCTCGCGAAGGAGACCGGCCGGGACCGCCACCCGAACTCCAGGTGCGAATCGACCACCTCCGCGTCGCCATGGAGAATCTCCACGCCGCCGGACTCCACGATCAGGCCGAACAGATCGCCCGGCAGATCGAGCAGATCATCCGCGAGCACGCTCCCGGTCCGCCGGAACGGCGAGTTCCCGACGCCCGGCCTCACCAGCCGGGTCCCGAAGGGCAGCCTCTGCCGGGGGCCGAAATCGTCGGTCAACTCCGCGGCGAGATGGAACAACTCCGGCGTGAGAACGAGGAACTCCGACAGATGATGAAGGAAATCCGCGAAGCTCAAGAACGGCTCATGAATGAGTTGCGCGAGCGGCGGTGAATCCACACGCCGGCAGCCGGGCTCCTCGGAGGGACCCGGCTGCCGGCCTTGCTGCCCGTCGATCGCCGCAACCCTCTCACTTCAGGTCCAGGTCTTTCTCGAGCGAGAGGCAACCCTGCCAGCTTATCTTGAGAAACCTTCACAAAACGTAGGAGTTTCCCACCGGCATGGATGTGCCCAATCGGTGGTTTTGCCAGCGGCTCCAAGATTGTCACTCGTCCAAGAACTTGTTGAGAGCGTCGATCGCCGAGCCGGTCGCCGAATTCACGTCGGAGAGCAGCCTTTCGATGGCCGTCCAGTCGGTTGCCGCTTGCGCGAGGCGTTCAAGTTCCTGGGCCAGCACGAGCGGCCGCTCGACGTGCAGGCAGCGCATCACCCCTTGGAGTTGATGGGTCGCAGTCTGGAGCGACTCGGAGTCACGCTGCTCCACCGCCACCCGGATCGCTTCGAGCAATTGTGGCACTTCCTTGAGAAAGGCTCCGGCCAGATCCCGCAGCAAAGCCATGTCGCCGCCGGCCATTGCCAGCGCAGCCTGGGGGTCGATGTCCGGATCCACGCGATCGGAGGGGTCTTCTGCTTCATCCATCTCGTTTACCAGAACTCATCGGTCAGGCAAGGCCTGAAAACCATCGCACAACAACCGGCCCCCCACACGGCGGTTTCTGCGTGTTGACAGCTTCAAGATGACGTTTCCTCGTCCTGACTCAGGGTGATCCACGCGGGTTCAGTCTACTTCGGCTGTCTGTTTCGGGCAACTGCCGGGGGCGCTCCCACCCCACCGCCATCCTCTCCAGCTCGCTGCGGACACCTTGCGCACGAAGATAACCAAGACCGTGGTTCTGCAGGATCCGCATCAAACCGTGAAACTCGACCTGATCCCATTCGGGCGGAGAGGAACCTTTGATGCCAGCCGTCGACGCCCGCAGGATGAGGAATGTCTCCAGAAACGGACGGGCCGTCTCATCCCAGTCTTTCCAGCCCGGAAAATCATACTCCCAGTCGAGCTCCCAGATCCTCAGGCACCAGTCTTCGCTGCCTGAGAGCATCCATCGGCAGTCGGGACTGAGGAATACCGAGCTGACGCCTCCCGCATGTCCTTCAAAGACATGAACACAAGTGCCGCCGTCCAGTTCCCAGAGTCGGGCGGTTCGGTCCTTGCTGCCCGAAAGGGCCCAGCGGCCATCGGAACTGAGGCAAACCGACGTGATCGGTCCTTCGTGCCCCTTGAGAATCGTCTTGCAGGTGCCCGAGGCCACGTCCCAGAGCCGGAGCGTCCAGTCTTTGGCCCCGGTCAGAACGGTGCGATTGTCGGCGCTGAGGGCCACGGAAGTAACCCAGTCCGTGTGCCCCTGGAAGATTCTCAGGCACTCACCGGACGCGAGACTCCAGAGGCGGGCCGTCTTGTCCTCGCTCCCCGAGAGGGCCCAAAGACTGTGGGAACTGAGAAAGACCGAGTTGATATGACTCTGGTGTCCGCCGAGGGATTGCACGCAGGTTCCCGTCTCCATGTCCCACAGTCGGAGTCTCTGGTCCCAACTGCCGGACAGGCCCCGCCGGCCGTCGGCACTGAGATGCGTGGAGGTGACACAGTTTCCGTGTCCTTCGAAGACCCTCAGGCAAGTGCCATTTTCGACGTCCCAGAGCCGCAGGGTTTTGTCCCAGCTTCCCGATAGAGCCCGAGTCCCGCTGGCGTTGAGGGACACGGAACGAACCGAGTCGGTATGACCCTCGAGCGTCCAGAGGCATTGGCCGGTGTCGGCCTCCCAGACTCGGACGGAGTTGTCCCAACTGGCCGAGACGACCAGTCGCCCGTCGGCGCTGAGCACGCCTGCATGGACGTCTTTGCTGTGTCCGTCGAAACTCTGGACCGGCCAGGCATCGAGGAAGTATTTTCGCCGGCAGTGGCGTCCGGCCATGGCCCACAGATCCAGGGCTTCCCGGCCAACCTCGTAGCCGGGCAGTCCGCGAGCCTCGCGGATACGTTCCAAGGCTTCGTCATAGTCGCCCAGTCCGGCCGCCTGCCGCGCCTGCTCGCATAACTCCACGAAATCAGCCTGGGCCCGCCCTGCCTCTTCGGAACTGGTGATGTGGCACAGGGCCGTGGCAGAGACGAATCGGCGAGACTTGTCTCTGAGGAGTTCCAGATTCCAGACCTTGAGGGTTCGATCGAGCCCGGTGGACAGGGCCCAACGAGCGTCGGACTCCAGATAGATGGCCCGTACCGCACCGGCATGGGCTTTGAAGGTCCGCAGGCATCGCCCCGAGGCAACTTCCCAGATTCGAATGGTCCGATCGTTGCCGCCCGATACCACCCAGTCTCCGTCGGCGCTCAGGCAGATGGTATTGATCTTGTCGGTATGTCCCCAAAAGGCCTGGAGAAGATCTCCGCTGTTACGGTCCTTTAAGACGATCGAGAAATCATCGGTGGCCGAGAGCTCGAGATTCCCGTCCGCGCCGACGGCGCGTTGGGCTGGCCCCCATGCGATGGTTCTGAAACCGCGAACTCGCCGGTTCTTCGTCAGATCCCAGAGTTGCATGGTGCCGTCGTTCTCGCCGGTCAGTTTCCACCGGCCATCGGAACTGACCGCGGCGGCCGACAGGTCGTTTCCGGTGGCCTGGAAAGTGACTGCGATCTGCCCCGTCAGCGCGTTGCAGAGACACAGGGACCGGTCATCGATCTGAGCCAGGACCCAGCGGCTGTCCGAACTGAGATAAACACAAAAGGCATTGCGGGGGAGTTCCGTGAAAGCACGAACGCATCGTGGCGCCTGGGCGATCAGCGTGCGTGCTTCGTCGAGAGTGGCCTGAACCTCAAAACGGCCGCCCAGTCCGATGGCTTGCTCCAGCGACTTGAGAGCCTGCTTGATCTCTCCCCGCTCCAACTGGACCTGCCCCATGGAATAGGCCGCCTCCCAGTCCAGGGGCCTGGTTCGGCAGAGTTCCTCCAGGTGGAGAATCAGGTCGCGATCGGTGATCTGGCCGGTGCGCCACAGCAACAGCCCGCGATTGTGAGCCACCTGGGGTTGCCAGGGGTGCAGTTCCCATGCCTCTTCCAGGCATCTCGACGCTTCCTTGATCTTACCCAGGTCGAGGAGCGATGCGGCGCGGTTATTGAGGGCATCGGCCTTGAGCTGCGTGGTGACCGGTTTCTGCCGCGGGTAGGTTGTGCCGAACTCACTGCGGTAGATTCGCTGCAGCACATCGATGATCTCGCTCATCGACTCGGGCCGGTCACTCGGATTGTTGCGGAAGCAACCGGTGAGCAGGTCGCCCATCGAAGGGGGCAACGGCGGCAGAATATCGCTTGGGGGTGGATTGGCAAGATACCCTTTGAGGACTTTGCCTGCCGTGTGTCCCCCTCCCGTGCAGGGTGCCGTTCCCATGAACATCGCCAGCAGGCTCACCCCGAAGGACCAGATGTCCGTTCTGCGCGACAGATGCGTTCGCTCCTGATCCGCTGTTCCCGACTTGACTTGCAGGGCCGCCTCGATCTGCTCGGGAGAGCAGAAAGCGGGAGTCATGCCCCCCCAACTGACAAACATGCTCCGCTGCATCGAATCGGGCACGTACTCGCCTGCCGCCACACGGGCCTTGGCCAGTCCGAAGTCGGTGACTTTCGCAACGCCGCCGTCCATCATCACGTTGTCCGGTTTGACATCCTGATGGATCAATCGGTTCTCGTGAGCGTACTCGAGCCCCCAGGCAAACTGAATGGCGATGTCGAGGATCCGCCGCAGGCTCTCTTCCGGCCCGCCCTGGTAGAGCCTGCGATTCTCGATCCAGTCGTCGAGGCTCCCGTCTTCCACGAACTCCGCGAAGACCATCGGAATGCCGCCGATCCGGCGCACGTAATAGCAGCTCACGATATTCGGGTGCAGTCCGAGCTCAACCCAGGTCGTGCACTCCCGTTCGAAATTCTCCTTGCCCCGC
This sequence comes from uncultured Planctomycetaceae bacterium, assembly GCA_964429355.1. GTDB lineage: Bacteria > Planctomycetota > Planctomycetia > Pirellulales > Thermoguttaceae > JAAYAY01. Next base: position 9,798 of record CAYSCH010000176.1, read on the forward strand.
TCTGTCTGGAACGTTTCTCGCTTCGGGCGTTTCAGAGCCAGGTCGAGGTCCCAGCCGCGATGCCGGACCCGGTACACCAGCCCCATGCCGCCCTCGGCGTAATGCTTGCCGGAATCGAAGCCGGCGCCGAGCGGCTTGACCTCGTAGGCATCGAGAAGGACGTCGCCCACGTTCCAGATTTCGGGGGTTTCCTCGGTGTAGACGACTTGGTGGCCGGCGCCGTGATGGGAGAGCGGCGAGGCGGGAAAAAGCTGAGTCTTCGTCGACGTATCGACCAGGCAAGTGAGAACGAAGGTTGTATCGCACTTCTTGCAGTGCCCGGTCTTCCCCAGATGAGCCTCGTCAATGTTGTATTGGACCAGGCATCGCGGGCATGTAACGGTTACCTTCGGCATGGTCGTCTTTCCGCCCAATCAGCAGCCGCCCTTGATCTTAGATCGCGCCGGAAGCCAAGTCAATTCGGCGCGGTCGATCCGGTCGATCCCCGGGTTCCCGTCGCGGCTCATTCCAGCAAGTGCTGCCACACGCCAAGCTGGTCCATGATCTCATCGAGGGAAAGCAGTACCTGGTCGATCTGCGGGGCAGCGTCCAATACGGGGACATCGTCGGTCTCGCCTTGCCGTGCCCTTTCCACCTCCTCTTCGAGAGCGTCGATCCAGGGAGGAACCTCGAACCCGACACCTCCCGGTTCGGCCGTGAAGCGAGCCACTTCCCGGTCGAGCAATTCGAACGCCGGCGACGAATCGGAATCGTTCACCTCCTCCATGGCCGGGCGAACCAGTGCGCGCAGCCTGTCGATTTCCAGAGGCCGTATGAATCGCTCCCCCAGTCGTTCGGCCACGCTGGGCAAACGCATTCCGTAGCGAGTCACGAGCCGTTCATAACGCTGCAGGTTCTGGTCGGCCGCGGCTTCGCTGCGTTTGAGAACGGCTTCGCGCCACAAGGTCGCCGCGCCGTGGAGCCCCTCCCGGATCAATACATCATGGGCCAACACAATCGGCCGCAGATTCCACGCGATCCGATCGTAGCTCGCCAGAAGCCTCAGGAAGTCGAGCAGGGTGTAGAGCAACTCGCCATGATCGGACTGGGTGGTTGTACTGTTGTAGTCGACGTAGATCGAATAGTTCTCGATGACCGCCTCGATCGTCAGTTCGAGGTGACGCACGGCGTCCTGCCGGCTGATCTGTTCGTCGAGGTCGTCGAGCAGCCGGAGCGAGACCTCTTCCTCTTCGAGGGCCGCAATGAACTCGTTGGCGCCCTGCTGCAAGATCGCCCGGAGATTTCCCAGATTCATGAATTGCTGCGTGAACAGCTCATCGCCGTAGGTCTGGATGAACTGCTTGAGCGACTCCCACCGCTCTTCTCGCCCCAATGTCTCCAGAACGGAGACTCGGATGGCCCGGCTATGGGCCAGCCAGCGCCGCAGGAGCATCTCGGCCACTTTTTCGAGGCAATCGATGAGCTGCTTTTCGCGGGCGGCCTCCCGCTTTGTCCCCCCAACAGCCCACTTGGCCGACGAGAGAACGATGCAACGCACGATGCCCCGGCAGCCGATGTCGAACAGACGATCGAATTCAGTGATCGCTCCGGGGCCCACCGGATGAGATCGCTCCATGTGATGAATGGTCTTCAACAATTGGAAGGTTTCGGTGATCAGGCCCATTCGCGGGAGATGGTCGAGAAACCGGACAAGCATGCGTTGAAGGGAACGCGAAGCGAAGATATTCTGGGGGATCCCTCCTCGTGCCGTCGGCACGTAGAGCAGCGGTTCTTTCCCCAAGGCTTCCAGGAGGGGTAGCCAGAGATTGTTCACGCTCGCATAGTCGCCGCGATAGAGGGCCCGCAGAACCGAGTAGGCCTGTTTCTCCCACGATGCGAGCTTGAGCTCCGAAGTCTCGTGGCCGATCGCCGCCGCAAGCAGGCGAGATGCGTCGGCCGTCTCGACACACGCCGAGATGATCCGGTCCAGCAGGAACTCCTTGACGCTGCGCCGCTGGTCGAACTCGACGAGCGATTCGTGTGTGCCCCTCGGCGAAGGGATTTGGTATCGATGAGCCATTCGCAGAAGCTCAAGCAGACGGGCACGATTCGCTTCGGCCTGCTGGAGCCATGCGGTCAAAACCTCGTCGCGTCCCGTCGTGTCTTCGGCCGGCGCAACGGCCACCATCTTCCACAGGCTGGCCACGGTGACGTGAAACGCGAGGCGATCGGCGATACGGTCAGCTTCGGCCGTCAATTCGTAGTCGCTGATGGACTCGCCGGAATCGAGCAGCTCGCTGTCGAATCCATCGTCCGTGGTGTCACGATAGCTCACGTTCTCGTAGGCAGCGCTGAACAATCCGTTCTCGTCGTCCTCTTCTTCGTCCTCCTCTTCCTCAGCAATCTGCTCCTCTTGCGCATCCGCCTGCGTGTGACCCTCGACCAGATCCAGGTGGGGAACACTCCAGTACTCCTGGGCATTCGCTTCCAGGTAGTCGAAGAACTTTCTTGACATTTGCCAGGCGTCGTTGGAGGCGGCCGGAGGACTATTGCCACGTTGGCCTTCCGGTTGCGGGGACTGGTTCTGGTCCTGGGGCGGGTTCTCCGGGGCTTGCCAGCCGGGCTCCTCGCCCGTCTTGCCCCCGTACCACAACTGGCCCATCCACTGCGGCGCGAGCAGGTGAAAGGAGTAGTCGCTCTCTGCCAGGGGAACTTCGCTGGCCGAGTTGAGCCAGTGTATCAGGAGACCCATCGAGGCCACCATGTCCCCCTTTTCCAGAAGGGACTCGACCACCAGGGCATAGGCCTTTGGTGATCGAAAGTGCTCCACGTGCCGTTGCCAGAAAGCAACGTCACCGGCCGCCGTACCGGCCTCGTGCCACGCGGCCAACGCGGTTGCCACTTGATCGGCCGATTCCGACATTTCTCGACCGGAGATTCCGTCGATTTCGGAAACCTCCGTGCTGGCAAACTGATCCCACCAGCCGGCCAGAGATTCGAGATGGACCGACAGTCGGCCCTGCAATTCCATGTCTCCCGCGGCGGCCGCCTCTTTTTCCAGGCGCGCGTACAGGTCGAATATGTCGTTGATCAGATCAATCAGATCGTCGATCCGGTGATCGTGGATGGTGTTTTCAATTGCCGGAAACAGGCTGAACTGGCCGCCGAATCCGAGGATATTCCAGGGATCCGCCAAGGCGCCGCACTCGATCGCCCGGTGAAGGAGGTCTTCGATCTCAGGGATCCGGCTGGCCGCTTCTTCCAGACGCCCCTTGTCGGCCGCCAGGTGGGCCGCCGTCAAGCGGCAATCGATCTCGCAGGCCATCCGAGCCGATGCCACCGGCACGATCTGCGCCTGGGCGGCCGCCGCTTTCGTGTAGCCGATGCGCGCGTAGAGCCGCGACAAATGCACGTGCTGCAACTGGCGAGCCCGTTGCTGGGCCAACCGGTGATTCAGATCGTGCCTCGCCCCCGCAAAAGGTTGCCGTAACGTTCTCGCTTCCTCGCGCAGCCGCTTGCCGTGCGCTGGGCCGAGGCGACTCATCAATTGCTCGTAGAATTCGTCGCGATAGGCGGCAATGCGAGGCAGCAGCGTGGCCAGACTGGTGCTGGAATCGTGAGCTTCGGGGCGGTCGCCGCTCACGCCCGCGCCCATGAGCACGGTACCTGCCAGGACTGCGGCTGCCTCGAACAGCAGTTCTTCGCTCAACGCGTCGGTCGCCTCCTGGACCCGTGCAAGCAGGGCATCCACCGTCACCTGCTGAAGCACGAAACGCCGATAATAGCCCCGATTGTCGATTACGTGGGGATCCCAGGTTCCAAAATGGTAATTGGGACGACGGTGAACCGGGTGGTCGAAATCAAACGCTCGCGGATCCAGCGACAACTCCTCCAACTGCTTGGGATCGAACGAGGCCTGTTCGAGGAGACTTGGCTCGGTCTGTTGAAGGATCTCCAGGGCCGCGGTGACCAGGGCGTGGTAGGGGCCGTGGGCGACACCAACCTGATCGATATACAGCGGGATCGGCCTGACACGCTCGTGCGGATAGGGTTGAAGTTTCCGTCCGTTCCGCAGCACGGCGACCGGGCGATGACCAACAAAGTCGTTCAGGCGTCTGAGGGTCCCGTCGATAATCCGTTCCGTTTCGTTCCATGGTCCGCCCTCTGCCAGCAAGCCTTCGCACACCCGTCCCACGAAGAACGGCTGAAAAAGCGTCTCGTCACTGGCGTGCATCAGCAGATCGCGATGGTGCCGCCGATAGGCCGGTAGAACCTGGGAGAAGACCAATTGGGCGACTTCTCGGGCCTGATCGAGGTTTTCGAAGGCCTCCGACGTCCCGCGAAGGTCCTGGATGGACTGGAGGATTGCGGCTTCGGCACGCTTCCACAACGGGATATCACCACCCTCTCGGTCCAGAGCCGCAAAAAGCCGGTTCAGCCCGCAGAGAAAACGCGCATCGGGAACCCCCGAGGAGAAATTCAGGTAGCCGACGATGTCGGCAAGGTCTTTCTGAGTGGCCTCGCCGAGGTGATCGTGAGCCATGAAAACCTACTCCGGGGGGGGCGTCAACCGAGATTTGCAACGCTCATATTAGACGCGCGGCAGCGAATGGTCTACCGGTCCTGTCCTTCGGGGGGACGAGAGCCGACTGCAACCGGCGGTAGACCAAGAAACCCGTTTTTTGCGTGATTTTGGCGGCGAGTCGGGTTAGTATGAAGGATCGGAGAAGGTGTTTTTCGTACCTCCTCAGGCTCTTTCGGTGAGGCCCATCTCGATGAGGCGAATCTACGGATACGCTGTTCTAGCCCTATTGACCCTGTCGTTCGGAGCTGACCGCGCCCCCGCAGCCCCCGGTGTGCCGATCATTCCCGAGACCGCCGCCGCCCAGCATGGCCTCGCGCGGCCCTGGTTCACGCAGGCCCAGGTGGATCGGAACCGGGGAAAGATTGAGCACCTGGTTCTGGACGACGGAACCCTCTTCGTACAAACAGACCGTGGGGTGCTTCAGACGATCGACGCCGAAACCGGGCGGACGCTGTGGGCCAAGGAGGTGGGAAGACGCGACTTCCCCAGCATGCGGCCGGCCGCGAATGCCAAAATGGTGGCCGTGATCAACGGCTCGACACTCTATATCCTCCACCGCCCCACAGGCAGGCTCCTGTGGGAACGCCAGGTCGACGGTGTTCCCGGGGCAGGACCGGCACTCAGTCAGTCCCGGGTCTATGTGCCCATGACCGACGGCTTGGTGCTTGCGTATCGCCTCGAAGCAGTCACCGACCCGGCCGTTGAACTCGGACTGCTTAATCCAGAATCCGCGGAGGACGCCAAAGCGCTCGAAGCGAGGCAGTTGGAGGCCATGCGACTCCAGCAGGATGTCAAACCGCCTCTGGCGTGCCAGTCGTTCGGGCGAGCCATGGTTCAGCCCCTGGTGATCCGCGATAATCCCGCAGAAGAATGGGTTGCCTGGCCCACGGACCGCGGCTTTCTCTTTGCCGGGCGAATCGAAGGCGATTCCGCCGATTGGTTCGAAATGATGTACAAGCTGGAGACCGGAGCGGACATCACGGCCCGGCCGACTTTCTTGCCCCCTGCCACCCAGGAAGTTACGGATTCCGGCGTCCTTTTCGTGCCTTCTCAAGACGGCTTTCTCCACGCCATCCGGGAACATGACGGAACGTCCATGTGGCGGTTCTCCACAGGTGAACCCGTCCTCGAACCGGCCGTTCCCATTGTCGATAGGGTCTACGTTACCACCCAACTCGGAGGCATGTACTGCGTTGCGGTGCCTACCGGGCAGCAACTCTGGTGGGCGCCCGGAATTATGCAGTTCATTGCGGCGAGCAAAGAACGCGTCTATTGCGAAGATCGCAGTGGAAATGTCGTCGTGCTCCACGCCCAATCCGGCGGACGCCTCGATGTCATCCCCGCCGCTGGCTTGCCGATCAAGTTGATGAATCTCCAGACGGATCGAATCTACCTGGCCGCCGAAAGCGGACTCATTCAATGCCTCCGAGAGATCGAATTGGAGAAACCGATCCTCCATCATCCAAAACCGGCGCCCAAACCGGAGAAGCCAAAGCCCAAGAAAACGGAGGCAACGGGACCTCCGAAACCGAAATCGGCGCCCGCCGATAATCCCTTCGGCTCGGGCGGAGCCGCTGCGCCCGCCGCCGGCGCTGCACCAGCCGAGGATCCCTTCGGCACCGGCGGAGCCCCTGCGCCTGCCGGTGGTATGGCACCTGCCGAGGATCCCTTCGGCACCGGCGGAGCCCCTGCGCCTGCTGGTGGCGCTGCTCCTGCTGAAGACCCCTTCGGCACCGGCGGAGCCGCTGCGCCTGCTGGTGGTGCTGCACCTGCCGAGGACCCCTTCGGTACCGGCGGAGCCGCTGCGCCTGCTGGCGGTGCGGCACCTGCCGAAGATCCCTTCGGGGGAACTTCGGCGCCCGCAGAGAACCCTGCCGGTGGAGGCAGTCCACCGGCCGCCGATCCGTTCCGTTAGCTTGACCGGCCCCTGGACGGATACTTCATCCAATCCCCAGGTACTTCTTGATTCCTGGCATCCTCGCTTGAGCGATTGCGGCTTCCTGCGGGGAGAACGGCGGGAGCCGGTCTAAATACCCGGAGTGGACGCCTCGGACCCGAACCAGGTGTTTGCCGTCCAATCGACCGGCCAGACCGAGGTGCACGCGGTCGCGGTAATAGTAGACGAGCGTCTGCAGAATTGCGGCCGGAACCAACGCGAAAATCAGCCAGGGAAAGACGATCGCCAGAGCCAGGGCACTCACGACGAGTGCCACCATGAGCGACAACGAAACGAGTCCCGCAATTGCCAGCCGCACGATCCACAGCCGCAGGCTGAGATATCCGAGCGTGGGAAACGACGGCACCAGCCCTCGCCCTTGCAGAATGACGGCGGCGAAGATGGAGAGAATGATCCCGGCGACGGGGATGTGGAGCAGCAGCAGAGCAATCGCTACCGCCGGGGCATCGCTCATGACAGGACTCAGCAACACCAGCCCCGTACGGTTGGTTACCCAGCATGCCTTGGGGGGCCTGACTCGGGCCACAAGCATGACCAACTCGTCGCCATCGCGCCACACGCCAAACGTCTCCGCCGCCGTCATATCGGCCGGCTGTTCCGCACCCAGGGGCGAGGCGTAGGGATTGTCGTGCTGATAGGTAGACATGACGACATGATAGTCTCCCCGGGATACGACGGCATCGTGTCCGGCGGGTGGATTATCGGTCCTCGCCCCCGTGACGCGTTTCGAAACGTATCCCACGGGGGATCAGACTTGGCCGGCACCGGTCGCGGGCGGTGCGATCTCAATGCCGAGAATTACGGCAACTCGTGGATTGACGATCTTGCCGTCCCGGGCGACGAGGGTTTCGCGGATGATCTCGTCTTCCATGTCGAGGTTCAATTGGCCGTCCTTGACCATATTCAGGAGGAAGGTCGCGATGTTCTTGGCGTACATCTGGCTGGCGTGGTAGGGGATCTCGGCGGGCAGATTGGCCGGTCCGAGGATGGTCACGCCTCCCGTGACGATGGTTTCGCCGGGCCTGGTCAGCTCGCAGTTTCCTCCCCGCTCCGCGGCCAGATCGACTACCACGGAACCGGGCTTCATGTGCTGGACCATCTTGGCCGTCACCAGGATGGGGGCCTTCTTGCCGGGAACAGCGGCCGTGGTGATGACCACATCGCTATCCGCGACCGCCTGCAACATCAATTCCTGCTGCTTCCGGATCGCTTCGTCGTCGAGTTGCTTCGCGTAGCCGCCCTTGTCTTCCGCGGCAGTCGTATTGAGCTGGATTTCAAGGAATTTTCCACCCAGGCTCTCGACCTGCTCCTTGACCACGGGCCGCACATCGTAGGCCGACACCACCGCTCCAAGTCGCTTGGAGGAGGCGATGGCCTGCAATCCGGCAACGCCCGCCCCAACAATGAACACTCGAGCCGGCGCAATCGTGCCGGCGGCGGTCATCATCATGGGGAACATCTTCGGTAGCGCGGTGGCAGCCAATAGCACGGCCCGATACCCGGCAATGGTGGCCATCGACGAGAGCACATCCATGCTCTGGGCCCGGGTAATGCGGGGCACGAGTTCCAGGGCAAAGAACGTCGCACCCGTTTCCGCAATCTTTCGGGCACTTTCCGGGCATCCCAGCGGATCGGCCATTCCGATGACAACTCCGCCCCTCTTGATAAGAGCAAGGTCGGAATCCGCCGCGCTGCCGGCAGCACCACCCGTACGTATCTGGAAAACCACGTCGGCCGCAAAGACCTCCTCGCGGCTCCCGGCGATCTTGGCACCCTTCTCGACGTAAGCTTCGTCCGGATATCCGGCCTCGAGGCCGGCGCCCGGCTGAATCCGGACTTCGAGTCCAGCTTTCACGAGACTCGGGACCACAGCCGGCACCATGGCGACCCGGCGTTCTCCGGGAACTACTTCTTTGGGGATTCCAACGACAATCATGCTGCGTTCCACACGTTGGTTTGATGGGCAAACTGGATCGATCCGGAAAGATGAGCGTTGGTCAGCGGCATCGTTCTCGGTGTCGGCACAGAGGGGTAAGTTCTGGCAGTCGAAAGAATTATACCTCACGCGGCCATCAATGAGACATCCTCAAAACGCTGGAAGTTGAG
>CAYSCH010000177.1:0-11562 GCA_964429355.1 uncultured Planctomycetaceae bacterium
AATAACCGTGGACCTCGATCGTCACGATCACGCCATAGGCCTCGGCGGTGCGAACGATCTGTTCGTAGCTCCGCTTCATCAGGTCCATGGCCTGGCTGTCCGATAGTCCCTCCGGCGCATGGAGCCCGTCGGTCGTGGCCAGATGATCGCAGCCGGCGTGGGCGGCCCAGGGGATCGACTTGAGCACGTAGGGCAATCCGATCGAAGGGCCGTCTTTTCCGCTCATCGGGTAGGCGGCGTCAACCTGGCTGAACCGGACGCCGTACCCGGCCATCTTCTCACGGAGGAGCCTTGGGTCTTCGTAGAGGGCCACGTGCGGGAAATAGCCCAGCCCGTGAATCCAGCATGCACCGTCGATCAAGCCGGGCTCGATGAAGTGCACGTCGTTTCGCTGGGCCCAGGCCAGGGCCTTCTCGAAAGAGAAGGCGAACGAGTTGAACGCGTCCGTGTGAAATCCGATCTTCATTGTCGTCTACCTTCGTGCGAAAATCATGCCTTCGCCCCCGATCTCGCATCGATTGTCGCTTTGAAAGCGAGCAGGGTGCACGGATAGAAACTACGCGTGAAACCTTGCGAAAACCGGCGACTTGACGACTCGTTCTCAACGCAACAATCGAAACCTTCGCCCTTTTCGTGTCTTGCCACCCACGGCCTACTGCTTCTCCACAACCGGCTCCAGTCCGGCCGCCCAGGCACAGCCGCGCCGGTGTAGCTCCGCAGGCCCCTTCGCCGCAAAGGCTGCCGTGTCATGACCGAGCACGGAGTGGAAAACCCGGCCCTTGCCGTACTGAAGGGTAAACGCCATCGGGTACGGTTCGCCGTCGACCTTCGAGACGGCCGTCGCCAGCGTGGTGATGGGCTCGTCGCCTTCCAGGCACGAATAGAGCTCGTCAACCGTCGTGAAATCCTCCAAGCCTTTGGTGACGGGATGGTCGATTTTAACGATGTTCACGGTGAACTCGCCGTGAGGATCGTGGTTTCGCCTGCCCGGCGGCGTCGCTTCGCCGAACCAGACTCGGCCGGCGAGTTTGGCGAAATCGTCCTTGAATTCCTGAAAGGCCCCGCAACCAAAGTGGAGAATCGCCAGCCCACCCCCCTCTTCCACGAATTTGGCCAGGTTGTCGAAGCCCTTGCGTCCCGGTACCTGGGGGTCGTAGTTCTTGAAGTGCAAAACGACTGCGTCGTAGTCGGCAAGCCGCGTTGTTGCCAGCGACTTGAGATCGGCGAGCACATCGACCGTCAGTCGCGGGTCCCTTTCCAGTTCCGCCTTAACAACCGGGCAGGTTTCCTTCCATTTGTGTCCCGGGTAGTCGTCACCGGTCACGATCAAGACCCGTGCGGCAGTCTTGGCCGCTTCGGCGGCCGAGACACGGCTGCCGCAGAAAGCCAGAACGGCGCCAACACAAAACAGGAAGAGAACGCTTCGCACAGATCGGTGGATCGTCATGGCTGAACCTGGTTTTCGAGAAGTTCGAGGAGTATCGTGCCGCAATTTCTGCGAGGGGTGCGCGGGGGCTTGTTCTCCGCATTAGCCCCGGCCCGTTGTAGGGTACGAGGTTTGCATTTGGGTCTTCAGCGATCGTTCACGGCCCTGTGAAGCTGGCAATATGCCGTCCGTAAACCGCCCGCAGTTTAGCATGTTCGAGGGCCACAAGCATCAGGTCGATTGAGTCGATCAGCCGCAGGTCACGGTAACCCTTTGAGCAACCGCAAATTGAGGAATCCGCTTCTTGACGGCTCGTTCAATATGATGACGAAAAGATGCTTGTCAAGAGCGTCGTCCGTGCTGCCGAAGCCGGTGCGACTTCGACCTAACTGGAGGGAGAGGCAATGCTTACGTGCTGCAGGCCGGCCAAAGGAGCGGTTTTCCCGCCGACAGCCTTGCCCGGGCAAGGCCTGAGGGAAAATGGCTTACTGGCGGTGGAGTCGCCCGTCGGCATCTGGCTCAACGGGCCGGTTCTATTTTTCCGGCGAAATGGGCCCACCGGTGACTTGGCTTCGCGTAAAAGCTACCATGGGTCTAGGTGGAAGCAGTGCCCTGCGCTGTTTCCGCCGCGAACGAAGAGTGATTCACCAAGTTGATCCGCCCGTCCAATTCCGTTACGAGGTCCAAGATGCGCTGGATGAGATTTGCCTGCCTGATGGCCGCCTTTCTTTGCCTGTTCTCGACGGCATTCGCCGCGGACGGAAATCGCCTCACCTACCTCGACGCCTTCTGCGATCCCTACTATGTCGGGCGGGATACCGCCCGGCTCGTCACGCCGCAATGGATCGGCGAGGAAGGAGTCGAGGCCGCTGTGGTTTTATCGATCGACGACCTGAAGGATCCCCAGATCCACGAAACCTTCCTGCGACCCATCATCGAGCGGCTCAAGCAGATTGACGGCCGCGGGCCGGTCAGTTGCATGGGCAACAGTATCGACGTCAACCTTCCGATCTTTCAGCAGTGGCTCAAGGAAGGGGTGAGCATCGAGGCGCACACCTATGATCATCCCTGTCCCTGCCTGCAATTGGACGACTTTGCCAAGGCCAAGGCGACGTACGACCAGGGCGTCGACCTGATGTACAGCGTTCCGAATCTTACCCCCGTGGCGTTTCGCATGCCATGCTGCGACTCGATGAATTCGATGAGCCCCCGCTTCTATACGGAGGTGTTCAACAAGACGACAACCGGCGGCAAATTCCTGAAGGTCAACTCGTCGGTATTCCTGTTGTTCACACCCGACGATCCGGATCTGCCGGCGTCGATCGTACGCGACGAGCAGGGCAAGTTGCGATTCGAAAAATACGTGCCGCGCGATAAAGAGTTCGTCAACTATGTGGAAGATTACCCCTATCCCTACGTCGTGGCCCGGCTCTGTTGGGAGCTCCCCTCGGCCATGCCCGACGACTGGCAAGGTTTCAATCTCCAAGGCTCGCACAACCCGATCACCGCGGGCGACATGCAGGCGGCCATCGATGCCACCGTCATCCAACAGGGCGTGTACACTCTATGCCATCATGCCGGCCGTTGGATACGTAGCGACCAGGTGGTAGGATTGATCGACCACGCCATGGAAAAGTACGGCAAGAAGGTCAAGTTTCTCAACTTCCAGGAAGTGAACGAGCGGTTGACGAAGAACCTGCTCGGCGGTGTTCCGCTGCGAGCGGCCGACGGGCAGGACAGCGGCGTCCGTGTGGCCGACCTGAATGCGGACGGCTTCATGGATGTCGTCATCGGCAACGAAAACCTGCGGCAGACTCGAGTCTGGTCGCCGGCGGACAAGAAGTGGCTCACAAGCGACCTGCCGGTGCGCCTCGTCCATGTCGATAGCGAGGGAAATCGCCACCAGGCCGGGGTCTGCTTTGGCATTCTCCAGAAGAGCGGCTATGCCAGCCTGCTCGTCCGCAACGACGAGGAGACCGGACTCTGGCACTTCGACGGAAAGCAATGGGTCGCGGATCCCAACGGGCTGGCCGGGCTGGAACTCGACGCGCCGGTGTTCACTTGCCGCAAGGGCCAGGATCAAGGCGTTCGCCTTTGCGATCTCGACTTGGACGGCACCTGCGAGTTGATCCTGGGAAATCCGGCGCAACAGGCGGTATTCGCCTGGTCTGCCGAGGGCAATGGATGGCGAAAACTGCCCTTTGCCTTGCCGGAGGGCACCACCATCGTCGACAGCCAGGGGCGCGATGCGGGGCTGCGGCTGGTCGACATCGACGGCGATCGCCACCTCGATGTCGTCTTCTCAAACGCCGACCGCTATCTCCTCCAGCTCTACGCTTCCATGACCGAAGGCTGGTCGAAAACGGTCCGCTCCGGCAAGCAAGCCGACGGATCCCCCATCCCCATGATCGTTCGGGCTGATGGGACCAACAACGGCGCCTGGTTCAAGTTTGGACACATGTGGGTGCAAAACGAGCAGACCGGCGGTCGGGAAAAACCGAGCCAGGCGGTGAAGCGGGCCTACGCGACGCTGCTGGCGTCGCCGTAGGGGGCGGCTTGTCGGAAGAGGATTTACGTTTCGCGGATCTCTTCCCGCGCGGCCAGGAACGCGGGCGTTTGCTCGTCCAGGGCGTCGAGGCCCGTAACGAACTGCAACTCGTTCATCGTCCGCTCGGTCTCCAGCATGCTCGTGGCCACGTGGTCCACCTGGTTGCTGATAAACTCCGGCTCCTGGCGGTTGACGGCCAGTTCGCTCAGCGAGCGGATCTTGTTCTCCAGGCGGTCGATTTCCAGCTCGACCAACTGAAAATTGTCGCGGGCCTTGATCCAGTTCTCCAGCCGGCTGCGGCTGGTCTGGAGATTGTCTTCCAGGGTCCGCCGCACTCGCTGCCACCGCACGCCCTGGTCGTCCTTGGGAAGATTCGCGATCTGCTTTTCCAGTTGGGCGATGTCGTCCTGGATCCGGCCTTCGGGTGTTTTCTTGAGGAAGCGGTCGAGGGCGAATTGCGTGTAGAGCAGGCGGAGATAGATCCAGAGGAGGCGGTCGAGGCCGGTCAACTGGAGGTTTTCCAGCGGCATCTCGGCGTTCTGCCCACCGGGATTCCTGAGCTCGATGGCGATCTGGCGAAGTTCCCGGCAGCGGTTCCGCAAGGTTTCAAAGCGATCGAGCGACTCCCGGGGAAGCGACTGGGTAATGTACTCGAGCGTTTGTCCGATGGTGGCCGTGGTATGCTGCCGGGCGGCCCGGGCCTCGTCGGCGTCGACATAATCCTGGAACCTGGGATGGGTGCCCAAGAGCCCCACGTAGGCGGCCTCGGCGGCCAACACGAGCGGCAGGGCAACGTCGGCCTGGCCACTGAGCAGCGCAAACCCCGAGGCGCCCAGCAGCGCCAGCAGGTTCCACCGGTTCAGGAAGGCTCGTTTGAGGTACTTGAGCAGGTACACCGTGTATTTTCTCGTTTTGCGACGCTAACGGACTCTGGCCGGTCCTACGCCCCTATTCTACGTCGGCACCACCTGCCGCTTCCAGACGGGCGATCAGGTCGCGGAGGTAGTTAACCGTTTCCTGGAATCGGGGTTCTCGCTGCATGAGGCGGGCGGGACGATCGGAGGGTTGCACGGCAAGCTCTTCGGCAATTCGGCCCGGCGCACCGGTGAGCACATACACCCGATCACCCAGAAAGACGGCCTCCTCGATCGAATGGGTCACAAAAAACACCGTAGCCTGCACCTGGCGCCACAAGGAAACCAGCAAGTCCTGCATGTTCATCCGCGTCTGGGGATCGAGGGCCCCGAAGGGCTCGTCCATGAGGATGATCCGCGGATGGAGGATCAGGGTCCGGGCAATGGCCACCCGTTGCCGCATACCGCCGGAAAGTTCGTGCGGATACTTGTCCTGGTCGGTCTCGACCGACAGGCCCACGCGATCGATCCACTGACGGGCGAGCTCGAACCGCTCCTGGCGCTTGACACCGCGGCACTCCAGCCCGAAAGCGATGTTGTCCAGCACCGTGCGGTGGTCGAAGCTCGTGTAGTCCTGGAAGACCATGCCGCGGTCGGCGCCGGGGCCGGCAACAGGCTGACTCAAGACAAACACCTCGCCTTCGGTGGGCGGGTGTTGCGGCGTCAGGCCTGCGATCAATCGCAGGATCGTACTCTTGCCGCAACCGCTCGGCCCGAGGATGCAGATGAACTCTCCTTTCTGAGGCAGGTCTGCCACGGCAAAGGTGACATCGCGGACGGCGGTATAGGCGTTGGCCAGTCCGGCGTTGTAGGTCTTCGTGACGTGCCGAAACTCGACCACATTCGGAACCGAAGGTTCCGGTAACTTGCCGCCCGTGCCGACGACCTGGCCCAAACCGACGGAGGTTGGCGGTGGAGGCTCTTGCCGGGGGGAGGAATTGGCAGGGTCCTGACTCATCGGCGGAATACTCCCAACAGCGCCAGCTTGACATCTTCCCAGCCCCGCAACACGGCACGAACACCGCCGTGCAGGATTCCGGTGCTGTTGTACTTGTGGGGAAACAGTTGGCACTGGACCCAGAAGAAGAGGCGGTCGATCGCCAGGGCGATCAAGGGGATGATCATCAGCACCAGCAGGATGTGCGTCTGGAAGCCTCGGCGCTGCGACATGTTGATGATGTCGCCGAGACCGCCGGCTTCGCCGCCGAACTTGATCAGTTCAGCCAGCATGATGTATCCGAAGGCCAGGCCGAACAGGAGCCGCAACGAGTTGAAGATATCGGGCAGTGCCAGCGGCACCAGGACCTTCATGACAATCTGCCAGCGGCTTGCACCCAGGGTGTAGGCCGTGTCGATGTAGGAGGCGCTGATGTCGCCCACCGCCCTGGCCGAATCCATCACGATGAACGCCACACAGGCGATGAAAATAAACATGATCTTCTGAAGCTCGCCGATTCCAAAGAATGAAAACGTGAGCGGAATCAGTGCGGCAATCGGAATGTTTCGCCCCATGATTGTCAGCGGGGCAAAAAAGGCATTCAGCCAGCGAAAACAGCCGCAGAGCACGCCGAGGGGAACACCCACGAGGGTCGCCAAGGCGAATCCGAGTGTCACTCGCCGCAAACTGGCATAGGCGTTGCGAGTCAGGGCACGTTCGAACCAGAGGCTCCTGAAGTCGCCAAACGTGGTTTCGGGGCTGGGAAGAATGTTGGGACCCAGCAACCGGTCTTCCGGGTCGCCGCGGGTAATTCCCCACCACAGGCCGGCGCACGCCACGATACAGAGTCCGCCCAGCGCGATCGCCTGCCAGCGAGGGATCTCGGTTCGCAGCGAGAAAAACGTGGACCGCCGGTGCTGCACGTGGGCAGGGGCGACCGGCTCGGCCGGCTCCGGCAGCGATTCTTTCACAGCCGGAGTGGTCGACCACTGTTGGGGCTGGTTCGACGGTTGCTTGGCCATGCGCTGGGGGTCCTACTGGCTCTCGGCTGGATAGACCTTGATCTCGACGCGGCGGTTCTTGGCGTGGTTCCGCGGATCGCTGGCGTCGGCCGGACGATCCCAGCCCATGCCTTGGACGGAGAACTTGTTGGGGTCCAGGTTGAACTTGGCGACCAGGGCCTCCTTGACGGCGGCGGCCCGGTTTTGCGAGAGCTCCTTGACCAGTTCCGCGGGTGCCTGGCCCTTCATCGAGGCGTCGGCATGGCCTTCGATGACGATCCGCGCCATGCCGAACTGTTCGGTCACCTTGGCGGCCTCCTCCAGCACGAGATCGACCATCGGGTCGTAGAGTTCTTCAACCGATTGGCCGTCCACCTCGCGAGTGACCTTCTTGTGAAGATCCCAACTGTTCGGGAAGAAGTGGATCACGATCGTGTTGGTCAGGATCTCTTCCGACTCGGCCTGGATCTCGCTGACTGTCTTGGGAACGAAGACCGGGTCGTACTCGTTCCTCTGCGATTTGTACTTCTCCTCCGCTCCAAGCTTCTGGATGATGGAGAAGTCCATCACCTGGTCGAAGGGGACCTTGGCCTCCGTGATGGCGCCGATCTGCTTGTAGAGGTAATACGCCTGGTTCCAGACTCGCTCGAAGTTCGTGGGATTGTTCTGGTTCATGAAGAACTGGTAGTTCTCGGCCCAGTTGGTGCTGTGGGCGTCGCCGAACATGGAGAGGGCTTCGGTGGCCGGGATGTCGTAGCCGCCGCCCATCAGCTCGGCGCACTTGACCTTGTTCTCCTGCACTTTGAGGCTTTCCATGGCGTCGAAGATGCCTCGGACCAGCCCCTCGATGATGCCGGGATTGTCGTTGGCGAAGTCGGCGCGGGCGAACCAGACGTCGGCGATGAGCTTGTTGGCGGTGGCGGTAGTGACCAGCATCCGGTTGCCCTTGATGTCGGCCAGCTTGTAGATGTCGGGGGCCCAGGAGACAGCCCCGGCGACGCCCTTTTCGACCTCAAACGCCCGAGCCGCCTCGAAGGCCGTGTTGGTGTAGGTCATCTCGACCTCGGAGGGCTGCACGCCGCCGGCCACGAGCATATTCAGGGCGAAGTATTGGGAGGGGGAGTTCTGCGCCAGCACGAGCTTCTTGCCCCGCAGATCGGCCACCGTTTTGATGTTCTCGCGGACCACGATTCCGTCGCCGCCGTTGGACCAGTCGACCTGCTGGTAGATGCGCGGCATCACGCGGCTGTCGTTGGCCTTGACCAGCCCGTCCATGAACAGGGGCACCATGTCGAGAGTGGCCCAGCCGATGTGGACTTCGCCGGCGGCGTAGGCGTTGCGCATGGCGACCGGATCGTCGATCAGCACCAGCTCCACCTTGAAGTCCTTGCCGTCGGGTGTCTTCCAGACCTTGCCCGGCTTGAAACCGTCGTTGGCAAAGATGATCGGTCCCCAGCCGGCCCAGACGTTCAGGGCGAATCGCACCGTGTTGTCTTCAAGGGGCCGGTAGGCCGAAGTGCCCTTGACGGCGGGGAGCTTTGTCCCGGGAACGAAGTTGTATTCGCTGACGGTCGTGACACTGGCCGTGTCGCTGGCCTCCGCGACCTGGCCAAGTTGGGCGGGATCGATGGCCTGAGATGGGCCGCCCTTGTCGGGCTGGACCTCGGGCGGAGCGACGATGTCGGAGCGGTAGTAGGCAAATGCCACGAGGCCGAGCACGACCACAGCCAGTGCGACGTAGAAGGAGGCTTTCGGTTTGCCTGCCATGGATTTCTCCTTGTTGTAAGGATTCTTGTTCAGTGCTTATTGACGGCTCACAAACAACTTCTTATTCGTCTGCCACCTCAGCTCACCGTCTTGCGCAAGGAGAGAAGTGAGGCGGCCAATTCGTTCCTGAGCCGCCGGTCAGCCGCGGAAAACCGTTTTGGGCCGCGCCGTGTGCATTGCATACATCATTTGCATCAGGTCGTAGGCCGTCAGTTCGCAGAGGAGCTGGGTAACCTTGGCGTGCAGATTGTCGTCGAGCAGGGGTTCGACCTGGCGCATCACGTCCACCAGCTTCGATTCCTGCTCGCGGATCTCCGTTTCGTCCACGACGCCGTCGGCGACGGCGGAGAGGAAGGTCTCCATCCGGCGCGCCTGCTCCTGGATGATCGGGACGTTTGACGATTCGTCAAACCAGGCGGATCTCGTTTGTTCTCGTGCCATGCGATTGCTCCCGCGGGGTTGTTTCCAGGGTGCGGCGGGTGAGCCTGGAAGGGATTCGCTCCTCGCACCCGGCATATTGGATTAGCCTGTTTCGATTCTCATTCTTCCACGATTTGGCGGATCGCCACCATCCGTTCCTGAAGCCGTGCCCGCCCGTCGGGGTCCGACACCTTTTCCCGCCAGGCGGACGGCAGAAAACTCAGTTGCGTGCATTCCAGGACGGCCGCGATCTCCTGCAACTCTTTCTGCAAGCCTTCCGACGAAGGGATGAACTCGCCGAGGGCATACTGGAGATCGGCGGTCGTCAACTCGGATCGCCCCTCGGAGAGCATTTGCCGGCAGGCCCCCAGAACGATGCTCTCGATGTCGGCGCCGGTCAGCCGCCGCTCTGCAGCGACCGGCGGCACCGCGTCGGCCGCCAGGGCGACCTTGTTCTTGCGGGCCATGACCTTGAACATGGTGCGGATCTCGTCTTCCTCGATTGGATAGAACAGGGGGATATGCACCTCAGCCCTGCCCTGCCGCTTAAGGTCGATCGGCAACAGTTCGGGCCGCGACGTGAGCAGCATCCAGATGATCTTGCCTCGGTAGCGGGTATCGCCCATCTGTCGGGCGATCATCGAAAACACACGGGCCGAGGTGCCCGAGTCGCCCTCCGCCTGCCGGTTGCCCAAGGCCGCGTCGGCCTCGTCGATGATCACGACGACCGGCCCAAGGGAGCGGAGCACGGCCAGCACCTTCTGCAGGTTGCCTTCGGTCTCACCGACGTACTTGGAACGGAAGTTCTTCAGCTCGGCACAGGGAATCCCGATCGATCCGGCGTAGCATTCGGCCAGAAACGTCTTGCCGGTGCCCACCGGGCCGCAGATCAGGTAGCCCATCGGCGCGGCATCGAGCCGACCTTTGGCGATCCACTCGGCGTCCTGTTGCAGTCGCCGCTTGGCCTCCGTGTGTCCCACGACCAGGTCGAGCGTGTGGTTTGGCTCGACGAACTCGACCAGGCCCTGGCAATCCCGCTCGATGATGCCCTTCTTCAACTGGCGAAACCGTCCGCTGTCCACGCGGCGATCGCTGTGCTCCGCCTGGGAGAGGAGCACGTTCAGATTGACGAGGTTCAAACCATTGGACATGTCGGCGAGTTGGTCGGGCGAAAAATCGGTCAGTTGCGAGAAATCTTTGCCCGTGGCCACGTGCTGGCAGAATTGACGCCGCTGGTCGGCGTCGGGCAGGGGAATCTCAACCACGGCCACATGCTGGCTCTCGACCAGCCGCTGACTGACGTCGGCCAATCGATCGGCCACCAGGCAGAACGCCACATTCACCCGTTTGATGTGCGGGTTCTGAGCCCAGCTCAAGAAACGGACCAGCCTCGCGGCCGTCCCGCCCGCCATGGTTCCCAGGGCGGCCTCGGGAACCAGGTATTGAGCGTACTCGAACAGAATGGCCATGCTCTTGCGGTCGGCCGGGCTGTCGATGAGGCATCGCTCGACGAGGGTGTCCAGAAGCAGGAGCACGCGGTCGGGCTCACGGGGCCACGCGGAATGCTCACCCCACCTGGCCGTCAGATGCTGCAACATTTTGCGCAGTCGCTCCGAATCGCTGCCGGCCCTCGGCTGAAGACCGCGGCTCAGATCGTGGCCCAGGACGACGTCCCACTTGCCGAATACCTGCGTGGTCAGGAACTCCGACAGGTTGCAGTAAGCATCGCCGCCGTCTCCGGGGCAGCGGAACAGATCGTGCACGTTTCCATGCACGAGGAAAACGCATGTGGTGCCGGAGAAGTACAACTCGGCCAATTGCCGAGCCCAGGAGGGATACCAATCCGGAAGCTGGTCCATCGCGGCCACGGCCGGTCGCGAGACTTCGGATGCCAAGGTTGTTTTCTGCGTTCGATCCAAAGCCGCCCTCACGAAATCCTGGTGCACGCTGAAGTGGCACGCTCGACTGAGTTCCACCAGACTTGGCCGCCGGATGGTCCTGCGCGAATCGCGGAAAAACCGTCGCCGCGGGAGATCGCCCCGTGGGCTTGGCCCGCGTCTGGCTGCGTCTGTGCCTTGTGTTTGAAGTAACCACCGGGTTTATCGAGCCGGTGAACGGCGTCTCACGAAATCTTCCCCCAAGCGCAGGGACCGTCAGCCCTCCACTTCCTTGACTTTCTCAGCCGGTCCCAACTCCTTGGTTGTCTCCGAGACGCCGGCCGTTTCGGGGGTAACCAGGCCGAGTTCCACCTCGAAATCCTTCAGGGCCTGTTCCGCCAGGGCCGCCTCCATGGCCTGTTCTCGCTCGATGTCGACCACGCCCTCACTCGACATGTCGGAAGCCACGCGGGCCTTGGCCCGGTTCAGATTGATCTTTTCGTTGATCACCTGTTCGATCTGGCCAAAGTCGGTGGTAACGTCGAAGTTCAAATCGCTGGCCACCTTGGCCATTTCGGCCTCGGCGCGGCTCATCTTCAGTTCGGCGTCGTACTTGGTGATCTTCTCGCGAACTTCGGCGAGCTTCTTGCTCGAATGCTTGATCTTCGTCAG
>CAYSCH010000177.1:11572-18399 GCA_964429355.1 uncultured Planctomycetaceae bacterium
CCTTGAGCTGGCCCTGATCCTCGGCGAGCTGCTCCCGTGCTTTCTGCAGTTCCAGGGCGAAGGTGGCGGCTGATTGCCGATCGCCGGCCGCCAGATAGGCCTTGACCTTGGCCTCGAGCTTGGCAACGTGCTGTTGGTCGAGCGTAACCTGATGGGTGACTCGTTCCACGAGGGCCCGGTATTGCTCGAGCCCTTCCCGCCCCTCTTTGAGCTGGTTAACGGCCAGATCGTATTCGTACTGCATCTGGGAAATGGGATCGGCCGTCCAAAATACATTCGCGATTTTGTTGATCTGGGCCATCAGCGAATGCCACAGCTTCCCGAAGATCATTGGCGCACCGTTTCCTTTCATCAAGCTTCGTAAACAGCGGGCTGAGCCAGCCCAGGATCGTCTGCGACCCATCGAACGATGGAGACAGCCTTGATACCCCTCTTCTTGGTACCCTCGTACTGCTTATTTGGTATAGTCCATCAAGGTGTTCGGTGTCAATTGTGTGATTATTTGTACATCTCTCAACGAAGCGGCGGTCATGGCTCTGCCAGGCCCAGGGCTTCCAGTTGGCGATCGAAGTCGGGGGGCAGGCCGGCGGGCGGCTGATCGGTGTTGGGGGCGGCATAACGCAACATGTTCCGCAAGATCTGATCGGCAACCGGGTTTCTTCCAAGATTCTCGCGGATCGGGAGCGTGTTCAACAGAAACAGTCCTTCGCCAAGCCGGTACTCGGCCAGCATCAGGCCGGAGGAGTAGTCGCACGAGACGTTGTTTGCTCCGGCAATGGCCTGCGCCGGGGCCTCCTGGCCCGAGAAGGCCGTGTCCGGAATCATATCGCGATAGAATGCGTAGTCCATCATTCCACCGCCAGGAAGCCCCTCGAACACCGGGTGGGCCTTTGCCCATTCATCTTTGTGATAGAGCCAGGCCGGCAATCCGGTCAGGCTGCCTTTGGTTTCGAGGGGGAGCCATCCGGTTGGATTGTCGCCGCGCCGGAAGACGGCGGGGGAGAGGAAAACCACCGAGGCACCCTGGGCGATGTGGGTAACGAGCCCCCGCCAGGCTTCCGCAGAATCGGCCGGGGGTGTGGAGGAGACGAGGATCAGCTCCCGTCGGGCGGGTGTCTCGGGCGAGAACGGCCGGATGTGGATCTGGTGATCGGCGAGCCAGGTGGCCAGATCCCGGTCGTCGCCCCAGAGAACGACTTCCGTTTCGATCGTTGGCATGGCGGCGGGATCCGCCACATGAAACACGGCCTGGCCGCCGGTCGGGGCCCCGCCGCGCTCCAGGGTGGCCAGGAACCGATACTCGCCGGGAGATCCATCGATCGCGACGTCCTGGGAGAAGAAGGGGATGACCAGCGGCGGCTCGTGCTCCGAGTCGCCCGCAGGTACTGTCACAGAAACCACCTGATCGAAGACTCGCGTCATGTCAGGAGCAACGGCCAGGAGCCGGACAGGATACTCTCCCGGCGGCAAGGCATCTTCATTGGCCAGAAGGGCTTCGAGCTTGACCGACGAGCCCCGATAAACGTTGGTCGGCCCGGCGAACAGGCAGAGCCGCAAGGGGGCCAGGGCCTCGAACAGGGCGTCGGTCGCGCCGGGTTTCAGCTCGCGGAAGGTGGTAAACAATCCCTCGCCACTCATTCCCTGGTCGACCGTGCCCGTCAGGCTGTGCGCCACCAGGTTCGGATTGGCCCGCAGGGCGTTGAGGCCATACAGGCGTTCGGCGGCCATCTGGCGGATGCTCTGGGCAAAGAAGTCCTGGGGCGAGGCAAAGCACTCCGCCATCTTCCAACGGTCCCAATCGGCGAGGAACCGATCAAGCTTGTCGCGATAGAACTGGGCATCCTCGACGTCCTGTTTGCCGAGCCGTTCGTAATGGCGTGTGACACGCCACAGATCGACCCCGCTGCCGACGCCATATTCCGAGATGAACACCGGTCGGTTGCCGCCGCTGAAGGAGCGGAGGGTATCGATCACCGCGGCCGTGTGGGGAACACGCTGGTAAGGATGCTGGTCGTGGAGGACGTCTTCCCACTGCAGTGAACCAGGATTCGACAGGCTGC
This sequence comes from uncultured Planctomycetaceae bacterium, assembly GCA_964429355.1. Taxonomy (GTDB): domain Bacteria; phylum Planctomycetota; class Planctomycetia; order Pirellulales; family Thermoguttaceae; genus JAAYAY01. The sequence goes on from CAYSCH010000177.1 coordinate 13,633, forward strand.
CGACGAACTTCTCGTCGGCCTGCGCGTTGCCCTGAGGGTAGCGTGAGAAAGTCGCAGCGTCCGGGGTGGCGCCGGGGGCAAGACAACCGTACTGCCAGGGACCATTGGGGTTGGCTGCCGGCGAGAAATCTCCGGTGGGGTCGTGGATGGTACCGTCGGCCGGCTGGATCCTCGCGGAGAGTGCCGTGGTGTCGCCCCCGTAGGAGCCATTTCCGAAACCGACAACGAAATCCAGGGTGTCCCCCTTCGCCACCGTGAGTTTCCCGGAAAAGGCCGATTCATTGCCGTGCCCGCCGACATTGATCAGCCCCTGGTGGAGCGGATGGCCGTTGTGGAGGATGTGGACGTCGGTGGTGGCCGATCCGGCAATGCCGGTGAAGGCGGCGTCGACGGAGCACTCGCCGTCCGAGGGGCTGGTCCAGCGCAGATCGCTGTACTCGCCCTTCGCCCCCGGATGAAGGGCTATCTGCCCGGGCTGCCAGGTGATCCCCAGCCCCGTAAGTGGTCGACTCATTCGGTTACGGGTCACGTTGGGATCGGGATCGTTTGAAGCTCGCCAGATGTCGAGCCCGTCCAGCACGACGCGGCCTGGCAGGTCAAAGCGTCCGCTGTTGAGCATGACCAGGCGAGTATCGTCCAGCGCCCGGACCAGAGGGAGTGACTGAACGGCGTTGCGAAACACGGGTCCGTCGGAGGTCTCGTTGAGCAGTCCCCACATAACGATGGAGGGATGATTGCGATCGCGCAGGATCATCTCCGATAAGGCCTCATCGAATCGCGGTTTCATGTTGGGCGAATCGCCGAGGCACCAGCTTCCATAGTGCTCTTCGTAGACGAGCAGTCCGATTTCGTCGCAGAGGTCGAGCTGGTATCGCGTGGCCAGCCCGGCGATGAACCGGATGGCGTTGAAGCCCATGACTTTCACATTCAGAAGGTCGCGCCGCAGCATGTCGGGATCGGGGGGCAACTGCAGCCCGACGGGCGAATGATTGCCGGTGTGCGAACACCTCAGCAGCAGGCGTTTGCCGTTGAGGCGGAAGTAGCCGTCTTCGAAACGGAAGTCGCGAAAACCGCAGCGCAGGGACCGCTCATCGAACGACGGGCTGCCGCCTTCGCGAACTCGCACGGTCACGCGGTAGAGGTTCGGTTCGTTGAGCTGCCAGCGTCGTGGGTTGGGAACGGAGAGTTCCAGTTCGACGAGCGAATCGCCCGTCGGCAGCGGCCGCTCGAAGGACTGGGCGAGGAGCGTTTCGCCGCTGGCAGCCGGCGCGACGGCCAGCTCCAACCGCCCCATGGTCTCGCGCTCGGAGGCGTTCTGCAACTGAATCTGCACGCGGATCGTTTCGGCTTCCATGTCTGGACGGGCGAAAACATCCTCGATGCGAACGGCGGGCACGGCCAGGACTTCCACCGAATCGACGATGCCGCCGTGGTTGTAGGAGCCGCCGGCGCTGTAGGGGATGACCTTGTTGCGGTGCGGCGTTTCGTTCAAAACGATGCCGTCGATCGGCTCGTGGGTCGGATTGAGCACCCGAACGGCAAGGCGGTTGGGGGCGTTCGGCGCGATCGTGTCGGTAACGTCGAGCGTGAAGGGGGTTTCTCCCCCTTCGTGGCTGCCGACGGAAACTCCGTTGAGCCAGACGTCGGCCTTGTAGTCGACCGCCCAGAAACGCAGAAGGTATCGGCCTGCGACGTGTGGATTGGGCGGCGCCTGGAAGTCGCGCCAGTACCAGGCGACGCCGTGGTAGCCAGGAAAGGCATCCTGGATGATCCACGGGACCCTGGCTGGCTTGGCCTCCGGCCGCGGCTGATTCTGCCAGTTCTGCTGGCAACCCTCGTTTGCCGGATCGGTCGCCAGGAGCCACTGGTCGCCGTCGAGCGAAACAACGGCGGAACTGACGGGCGGACCGGCAAGCGAGGCCTGATCGGCCTGCGCACACGCGGATCCAACGAGCAACAACACTACGGCCAACAGGGATCGGTTGTGTCTCATGGTGCTCTCGCAGATGGCGAAGGTTGTGGAAGGTGGCGGACGGTGATCAGCCCAATGGGACCATCCTCGCGTGTGGGTGTCAAGACCGGGAGCGGGGGGGCGGGGAGACGCGGAGAGGGCAGAAATCAGGAGACGGGGGACAGGGGTCAGGAGACAGAGGGGAGGGCAGGGGGAATGCCGAGAGCCGGCCCCGGGGTCATGCAGCCGGGGCCGGCTCTTGTGTGCCAACGTGCGATAGAGGGGGCGGCGACCAGGCTCTCGCTGCGCTCTGAGTGCCCCCGAATCATTCGGGCTTAGTGGTGCGTCAAGACGCACTGTATGCCTTCGTTGCGTCAAGACGCACCCTACCGGCGTCAAGTCGCATCCTGCCAGGAGCTACTTCTCGTCGAGCAGTTCGACGGCGGCGAACTTCTGGCCTTCGAGCATCGAGAGGCTGGCACCGCCGCCGGTGCTGACGTGCGACACCTTGTCGGCAAATCCCATCTGGCCGATGGCCGCGGCGCTGTCGCCACCGCCGATGATGCTGATCGAGTCGCTGTCGGCTATGGCCTGGGCGACCGCCTTGGTGCCGGCGTCGAAGGGGGGCGTTTCAAACACGCCCATGGGGCCGTTCCAGACGACCGTCTTGGCGCCCTTGACCAGTTCCGCATACATCTGGGCCGTTTTGGGACCGATATCGAGGCCCTCGAAGCCATCGGGGATCTCACCGGTGGCCACGACCTTCTTGGTTGCGGCAGCCGCTTCGTCGGCCGTCTTGGGGAATCGGTCGGCGCAGTGGTTGTCGACGGGAAGGACGAGTTTCTCGCCCCCCATCGCCAACAGCTCCTTGGCCAGGTCGACCTTGTCGGGCTCGACGAGGCTACTGCCGACCTTGCCCCCCTGGGCCAGCGAGAAGGTGTAGGCCATGGCCCCGCCGATGAGCACCTTGTCGCAGATGCCCAGCAGGTTCTTGATCACCAGGATCTTGTCCGAAACCTTCGCCCCGCCGAGGATCGCCACGAAGGGCCGCTTAGGATGGCTGATGGCGTCGGCCAGGTACTGGATCTCCTTGGCCACGAGAAAGCCGGAGACCTTGGGCTTCCCGGCCATCGCCTGGGGCACGGCCACCATCGAGGCGTCGGTCCGGTGGCAGGTGCCGAAGGCATCGTTGCAGTAAATGTCGGCCATGGCGGCCAGTTTGCCGGCAAACGCGGCGTCGCCCTTCTTCTCACCCTTGTTGAATCGCAGATTCTCGAGAACAAGCACCTCGCCATTCTTGAGGGCCTTGGCCTTGGCGGTGGCGTCGTCGCCGACCGTGTCGGTGGCAAAGGCCACGCTCTTGCCCAGGAGCTCACCCAGCTTCGCGGCAGCCGGCTTCATGCTGTACTTCTCGTCGCCGGGACCGCCTTCCGGACGGCCCAGGTGGCTCATGAGGATCAGCTTGCCGCCCCGGTCGATCACCGATTTGATCGACGGGAGGGCCATGCGAATCCGCCGGTCGTCGGTCACGTTGAGGCCGGCATCGAGCGGCACATTGAAATCAACCCGCATGATAACGGTCTTGCCGGCCACGTTGACGTCTTCAATGGTCTTCTTCGGCATGGGTTTTTCAGCTCCTTCAACTATGGTTCTCGATCCGCGTCCCGTGGCCGACCCTCCAAGGGCGGCAGCCCTACCCGGAAGCGGGTGACTCGTGCTGTCAAAATTCTGGTGTCTATTCAGTCATTTGGCAGGAAACAGGCCGAATCGCCAGCGCAAGTCCCTGGAGTTTGAACTCGTTTCCGGTCGATCGGGTATTGCCGGCCGCCTGCCAACCGCGTTGGCTACTTCCCTTGGCTGTTGCGGACCCCTGAGTTTACCGCTTTGCCGACGGACCGAAAAGCCACACCGATTTGAGCGGAGTTTCCATGGAGGCATTCCCTTGCTCTCTTCGCGGCGCTGCGCGGGAATCGGAACAGTTCCCGGAGGCGGGGCGGGGGGCAACTTTGCACGCAAATTGAGGTTTTCTGACACTTTCTCCCCGTTAGAGGGGATTTTGCTCGGCCCGTGCCGGCAGAGGTCTGGAGGGTGAGTGATGGGGGTATTGGAACGTTGCCGGGTTGAGGGAGCACCCGGCTCTCAGGCGTGGAGAGACAAGTTGTGGGAAGGAGAGAATATTCATGCGTACAGTTTACAGGACGAGTGAACAGGTGTCAAGTATTTTTTTGGACACCTGGGGCGGGTCGGGAATGTTCGGGTGAAGCATTGTGTTGGTCGGGATTATTCATGAGCTGAGGAGTGAATTGTCTGGAAAGTGCGGGAACGCGTAACGCTGGTGTTCGCCACGCCCTGCGCTGCGCTCAGGGACGTGCCACCCTGGGCTCGCAAGAGGGGCACACGTTACGAGACTCAACTACGCCCATCGCTTCGCTCTGAGCGTGCCACCCGAATAGTCCGGGATTGCGCTCACGGTCGAGCAGGGCCACCTTTGCGGGACGATCGCTCAAGCACTGTCAACAAGTAGACAGTGGCACACCTCGATAGCCCTCACGGTCGAGCAGGGCCACCTGTCCAGAACGCAGGCTTAAGCCGGGATTCCAACAGCGCGGGGCAAGCCCACGCGGCTAGTGCGCCTGTGAAGGCGTTTGATCAGGAGGGTGGAAGTCCCTCTCAGGCTAACGTTACCAGCCTGTAGTCGAAAGTGGTAACTGCGTTTCCGTGAGGAAAGGTGGAGAGCAACCTGAGACGAACGACCAGTCCGTAACGCAAGTGAACTCGATTCGGCCAAGCCTGTCGGGGAGGCTCCTAGCGATGCC
>CAYSCH010000178.1:0-18393 GCA_964429355.1 uncultured Planctomycetaceae bacterium
ATCGGTATCGAGTGGCCGTCTACAATCCGCTTCCCTGGAAGCGAGACGGATTGGCGGTGATCGATGGCGATTCATATGTCGTTCGCAACATCCCGCCGATGGGCTATCGCACGTTCTATTGTCCAGTCCAGGACATGTTTGAAGCCACTGAACGTGCGGCCAAAGAAGGCACGAGCAAGGAACCCGTCGACGAGAATGTGCCGGTGGAGGACTACATTCCTTACCGCGACCATGCAGCGGGGTACGCATCCGGTGTATGGCCCGAGGGCCACCTGGAAATCTTGGAAAACAACTTCTTTCGAGTCACCTACGGCTCCGCGGGAGTTCGGTCGCTGGTTGACAAGGGCACGGATCGGGAACTCGTTCGGCAGGACTCCGAAGGGTTCGGCAACTTCCTCTACGAGCGGTTCAGCGCTGAACAGTGTGACCGGTTCATGAAGGATTACTGCCTGGAGTTTCCGAATTGGGTCACCACGCAGTTCACCAAGCCGGACTTGCCGCGAGATGTCCCGTATCGGGCTGTATGGTTAAGTGATCGTGTGTCCGTAATCCGAACAACGTATGATGACTCGGTAACTCTGTCTTTCACCTACTCGGACAATGCGGATCTGCCCTGCAATCGATTGGACTACGAGATCCGGCTCTACAACGACTTTCCTATCATCGACATCTCCCTTTCCTTCGAAGGCAAGCGCCCCGAGACCTGGCCGGAGGCTGGCTGGATGTGCCTGCCGCTCAACATCGAGAAGCCCGAGTTCCGGCTCAGCCGGTTGGGCGGGATCGTCGATCCCGCGAAGGACCTGATTCCCGGCGGTAACCGGCACCTGTTCTGGCTCGAGCACGGGCTGGCCGTCTACGGCAGCGACGGATACGGCGTGGGGATCTGCCCGATCGACGCGCCGCTGGTCAGCCTGGGCGAACCGGGCTGCTGGAAGTTTTCGTGGGACTACGTGCCCGAGAAGGCTGACGTGTTTGTGAACCTCTTCAACAACCAGTGGAACACGAATTTCCGGCTCTGGAACGAGGGCACCTGGCGGCAGACGGTACGCCTTTGGACGTTCGAAAAGTACGATCCCGAGTCATCGCTGATTCGCCCGGCCCTCGAGGCACGGTTCCCCATGGTCGGCCATTCGGCTCCCGAATCCAAGAAACGTGGGAAACTGCCGACCAGGGCCGCGGGGCTGGAGCTTTCGCGGCACGACGTGCTGGTTACCTCCTTTGGGATCGATCCGCACTCGCAGAAGCTGATGCTCCGGCTCTGGGAGCAGGCCGGCAAGGACGGCCCTTGCGTGGTCACGCTGCCCGAGGGATTGGGGATTTCATCCGCCCAGCCCTGCGATCTGCGAGGCCGCCCGTCAGGCGATCCGATTGCCGTCCAGAATGGTCGCTTCCAGGTCGATATCAGGCACAACGCCCCTTTGAATCTGGAACTGATCCGGAATACAACGGTGGAGGCAGAGAGCCGGGACAGCGAAAAGAAACAGGAATAGTGGAACAATGGGATGCTGTGTGGGAAAGCCATGAGCCATTACCGTTACATCCCATGATTCCACCATTCCATCCTTCCTCCTCCCACTTCAACGACTACTCATACAAGGAACCTCGCCATGCGTAATCTGGCCGTTTTTGTAGCTCTTCTGTCGGCCGCGGTATTGCCCGCGCTGGTTGGAGCGGAGGAGATCTGGTCGCTCGGCGCCGACGACCAGAACTATGCCGAGTTCGCCTTGAGCGGGGATCATGCTTCCTTCGCGGCACGTTTTCCGCAGGACCCGGTCATCGATATGGCCAGTCCCGATGCGGCGGCCGCATGGCCCTGGATTCATCCGGGAAACCGCGACTCGTGGGCTGGCAGCCGGGCGCACACGTTTACGATTACGTTTGATCTGCCAGCCGGCTGCGATGCGCCGGTGTTCGAGTTGGTTCTCGATACGGTGGCCGCCCATTACGGCTCGCCGCCGGTGCTCAAGATCGACCTGAACGGCACCGTTCGAGAGGTCCATACCCGGGCGACCTGCCGGAGCGACCGGGTGCTCGAAGACCCGGCCGAAGGCCAGCCGGCGGTCTACCGCGAGGTCTTCCTGGCTGCGGAACTCAAGCCCAAGGGAAATCAGCTGGCGATCACCAATGCCGAGGGCTCGTGGCTACTCTACGATTGCCTGAGCTTTCACACGAGGACCGCGGAGTTTGACCAGATCGAGGTGGCGGTCGAGCGCGGCGTTCTGCGGGGCGAGGGCGGCGGTCTCTGCCGCCAGTTGACCGTCGCCTATGCCGGCGGCGTGCTCATTGAAGAGGCTGACTTGTCCGCCGCCGTGGGAAGCCAGCAGGTGGGCCGAAAGCTCGACCCGAAAACATGCGCGATGGAGGCCAAAATCCTCGTCCCGATCCCGCAAGCAGATGCGGCCGCCGAGGCTACCGTTTCGCTCGCCTATCGGGGCAAGACGCTGACCAAGACGGTGGCGATACCACCCGAGCGTCCCTGGGAGGTGCACCTGGTCCACCAGACCCATCTCGACATCGGTTACACGCACACGCAGGAGGATGTGCTCGCCCGCCAGGTCCAGAGCCTCAAGGACTCGCTCCAGTACATCGACGAGACCAAGGACTACCCCGAGGAGTCGCGGTTCAAGTTCCATCCGGAGGGGATGTGGGCGGTTGACGAATTCATGCGGACGGCCTCGAAGGAGGAAAAGGAGGCCCTGGTTCGCGCCGCCCGCACGCGCGACATCCATATGGACGCCATGTACGCCCAGGCGATGACGGGCATGTACAACGACGAGGAGCTCTTTGAGCTGATGGCCGGTGCGGCACGGTTCGGCAAAGCTCACGGCGTCACGATCGACAGCGCCATGCAGACCGACGTGCCGGGCTACACCTGGGGGCTCGTTCCCGCGTTGGCCCAGAACGGCGTCCGCTACATGACGATGGGTCCCAATGGCGGGCACCGGGTGGGACGCGTGTACGAGTGGGCCGACAAGCCGTTCTGGTGGGAGTCGCCCAGCGGCAAGGAGCGGGTCTTGTGCTGGGTTTCGGGGTTCGGTTACGCCCTCTGGCACGGCCGGCCCCAGGGAGATCGGCTCGAGGAAGCCCGTCTGTTCCAGATCCTCGACCAGCTTGCGGCCAAGGAATTCCCCTACAATCTGGTCATGCTCCGCTACAACATCGAAGGAGACAATGGCCGGCCCAATCGGGCCCTTTCCGATTCGGTGAAGGAGTGGAACGAGAAGTACGCCTGGCCCAAGGTGGTGATTTCGCGAAACAGCGACGTCATGCGAGAACTCGAACGCCGCCACGGCAAGGACCTTCCGGTCGTTCGCGGCGACTACACGCCCTATTGGGAAGACGGCTGCGCAAGTACCTCGGAGGCCACTTCGCTGTGCCGGATCGGTTGCGAACGCATCGTCCAGGCCCAGGCGCTGTTTGCCATGTTGCGGCCCGAGGCGTTTCCTGCCGGCGCGTTCGACGCGGCCTGGACCGATCTCGTCATGTACGACGAGCACACCTGGGGCGCCCATTGCAGCATCAGCCAGCCCGACGATCCGTTCACGATCCACCAGGACGAGTACAAGCAGGCCTACGCACGCCGGGGGCATCGCGCGGCGGAAGAACTCGTCGGACTGGCGGTCGAAAGGAAAGCAGCCGGTGAGCCGTTGGCAATCGACGTGTTCAACACGGCAAGCTGGGACCGGGGCGAGATTGTGACCATCGAGGTTCCTGCCGCTGAGGGTAAGGTGTCCGTCCGCGATGCCGCCGGACAGGCTGTGCCTACGCAGAGTCTGGCCGATGGGCGGATCGCGTTTCGCGCGGCCGGTGTGCCGGCCTTCGGGGCGGCCAGGTTCTCGCTGACGAAGGACCATGTTCAGGCGGCCGGATCGGCCTATGCCGATGCGAAGACGTTGACGATCGGCAACGACCTGGTCCAGCTCAAGATCGACCCCGAGAGCGGCGCAATTTCCTCCCTGCGGCGGAAAGGGATCGAGGCGGACCTGGTCAGTCCCGGCGACGACGGCAACCGGGGCCTGGACGACTACCTCTACATCCTGGAGCGGAACAGCCAGGAGAACCGGGCCCGGCAGTCGGGCGGCGCCGTGGCGACGGTTGTGGATGCCGGGCCGCTTCTGGCGAGGCTGAGGATCGAGTCGCCGGCGCCCAACTGCACGAAACTCGTCCGCGAGATCACGGTCGTGGAGGGATCCGACCAGGTCGTCGTCGAGAACCACATGGACAAGCTCATGGAGCGCAGGCCCGAAGGCACATTCTTCGCCTTTCCCTTCCATGTTCCCGAAGGCCAGTGGCGGATCGACGTGCCGTGGGCGGTGGTGCGGCCGCAGCTGGATCAGTTGCCCGGCGCGAATCGCAACTACTACTGCGTCCAGCGCTGGTGCGACCTGTCGAACGAGCAGTTTGGCGTGACGTGGGTCACCCTGGATGCGAACATGATGCAGTTCGCCCCCATTGTCTACACGCCGGCCTGGGGCCTGGAGCCTTGGCGGAGCGAGATCGAGCCGGGAGGCACGCTCTACAGTTGGGTCTGCAACAACCACTGGGAGACAAACTACAAGGCGGGTCAGGAAGGGCCGCTCACTTTTCGCTACGTGCTGCGTCCCCACGCGGGACCGTACAACCAGGCGAGCGTGCAGCGGTTCGGCCGGGGCGTGCATCAGCCGCTGCTGGCATTCACAAACGACGGAAAGACGCCGCTGGCTGGGTCTGTCCTCTCGCTCGACAACGACGCCGTTGTGGCCACGTGCCTGAAACCGACCCGGGACGGCACCGGCTTGGTGCTGCGTCTTTTCAACACGACCGAAACGAGTCAGAATGTTGCCGTGCGCTGCCGGGAAGACGCCAAGGGGATCTGGCTCTCGAACCCCCTGGAAGAGAAACTGGCAGTAGCTCCCACGCCGCTGGCGATGGAGAAGTACGAGATCGTGACTCTGTTGCTGTCGGCAAAGTGAATGTGCGGTCGGTCGCCCGGTTCTTCTGAAAAACCGGTATTCGGCCGTCATCCCTTCATTGAACAGGCATGCCCTGAAAAGGATCGAGGAACATGACCCCGCGCGAACGAATCCTTGCTGCCCTGGAACATCGGCAGCCGGACCGTGTGCCCATCGATTTTGGCGCCCATCGCTCCAGCGGTATCAGCGCCATTGCCTACGCGAAGCTGAAGAAACACTTGGGGATCACGCCGGGCGACGTCTACGTCTACGACATGGTCCAGCAGCTCGCGGTGATCGAGCCGGAAGTGCTGGACCGGTTCCAGGTCGACACGATCGAACTGGGACGGGGCTTTCTGATCGACCCGGCCGACTGGAAGCCCTGGCAGCTTCCCGACGGCACGCCCTGCAAGATCCCCGCCTACCAGGGAATTGAGAACGACGGGGGCGATTGGTATCTGCTCGCCGGAGACGGAACCCGGCTGGGCGTGCAGCGGAAGGGCTGCCTGTATTTCGAGCAGTGCTACTGGCCGTGGGAAGGACGGGCGGTGAGCGAGGTAGACCTCGATGAGCTGCCCGAGGTGCTCGGTCGCTCGGTCTGGACGGGGGTGGCCGCACCGGGGGCACATCTCGGGCTGACCGGCGAAGGGCTGGCCGCCCTGGCTGAGGGTGCCAGGCGGCTGCGCGAGTCGACCGATCGGGCGATCGTCGGCCTGTTCGGCGGCAACATGTTCGAAATTCCCGAGTTTCTGTTCCGCATGGACAGCTACCTGATGTCGATCGCGGCCGAACCCGAGGCCTGCCTGCGGCTTTCGGAGCGTCTCTGCGACCTGCACCTGGCGAATCTCGAGAAATGGCTGGGGGCCGTGGGGCCGTATATCGACGTGATCCTGTTCGGCGACGACCTGGGGGGCCAGGGGGGGCCATTGATGTCTTGCCAGACGTATCGCCGGCTCTACAAGCCGTTCCATACGAAGCTCTTCCACCGCGCCAAGGAGCTGGCCGGCGTGAAGGTGCAACTGCACTGCTGCGGCGGGGTGGAACCGTTGCTTGGAGACCTGATCGAGGCTGGTCTCGATGCGATCAACCCGGTTCAGGTATCCTGCCGCGGCATGGTCCCCGAGCACCTCAAGAGGGCCTACGGCGACCGGCTCACGTTCTGGGGAGGCGGTTGCGACACCCGGCACATCCTCGGCCACGCCAGCCCGGAAGAAGTCCGCCAGAACGTGCGCGGCCTGGTGGGCACGTTTGCCCCCGGGGGCGGATTCGTCTTCCAGCAGGTTCACAACGTGCTGGCCGACGTGCCGCCGGAGAACGTGGTGGCCATGCTGGATGCCGTTCAGGTGGCAGTGCACCACTAGAGTCTTTCTGCAAGACCGTCGTTTCAACTCCCCAGTAGCTGGAAGGAACCCACGCGTGGACACATCGACCACTTCCCGTGGCAGCCGAGTTTATCTTGCGGTCGTGTCTGGCGTGGCAGCGCTGGGCGGTTTTCTGTTCGGGTTCGACACGGCCGTCATTTCCGGCTGTGTCGGGTTCCTGGAGGACCAGTTCTCGCTTACTGACTGGACGAAGGGCTACGTGGTCAGCTCGGCCCTGGTTGGGTGCATCTGCGGCGCGGCGGTCGCCGGTTGGCTGAGCGATCGATTCGGGCGGCGGAGCGTGCTCATGCTCGCCGGCGTGCTGTTTTTCGTGTCGGCTATTGGCTGCATGGTTCCGCGAGATGTTTTCATGCTGGTCGTGGCTCGTTGGATCGGCGGCCTGGGAATCGGGATCGCTTCGATGTTGTCGCCGCTGTACATCTCCGAGATCAGCCCATCCCGAGTTCGCGGTGCGCTGGTGGCCATGTATCAACTGGCGATCACGGTCGGGATCCTGGTGGCCTATTTCTCCAACGCGGCGATCGTCGCGTGGGGGCAGTCGATCGGCGACCAGGCCGGTAACGAGGTCCTGAACTGGATGATCGTGGCCCAACCGTGGCGAGCCATGCTTGGCACCGGCGCGATTCCGGCCGCGGCATTCATGCTGTTGCTGTTCATGGTCCCCGAGAGTCCGCGCTGGTTGTTTCAGCAGGGCGACGAAGAGAAGTCACGCCGGATACTCTCGCGGGTCTCAGGCCCGGTCGAAGCCGAACGGGAGATCGGAGAGATTCGCCAAGCCCTGACGCAGGAGCAGGGAAGGCTGGGGGAGCTTCTCACACCCGCCTACCGCGGCGCTCTGGCAATCGGCATCCTCCTGCCGCTGTTTTCCCAGGTCTCGGGAATCAATGCGATTATCTACTACGGCCCCGATCTGCTGGAGAAGGCCGGTTTCCGGCTGAGTGAATCGCTGGGGGGACAGGTGATCGTGGGGCTCGTGAACAGTGTGTTCACGTGCGTGGCTATCTTCTTCGTCGACCGCGTCGGGCGCCGGCCGTTGATCCTCTTCGGAACGGCGGGGCTTGTGATTTCGCTGGCATGGATCGGGCTGAGCTTCTGGTTCGAAGTTACCAGCGGCTGGCTCGTGCTGGCTCCCATTCTAATGTTCATCGCCTGTTTTGCCTTCTCGCTCGGTCCGCTGCCGTGGATCATCATCTCGGAGATCTTTCCCACGCGGATTCGCGGCCGGGCGATGTCGGTGGGCACGTTCACGATCTGGGTGGGCTGCCTGGCGGTGGCCCAGACGTTTCCCGCCTTGCTGGAGCGGCTCGGCCCCTCGCCTACGTTCTGGCTGTATGCCGTGCTGGTGTTTCCGGCAATTCCCGTCACGCTGATGCTGCTTCCGGAGACGAAGGGGCGAACGCTGGAGGAGATCGAGGAGGTCTGGCGGAAGGGGCGGTAGAGTCACCAGTCGTCGTCCTCTTCATAATCGTATTGTCTGGGAGCTTTGCCACCCTTTGCGATCAATTTAGGGTGTTTTAGTCGAGACTTCTTTGTATCGACGTTTTCCAGCTCGACGTCAAACTCCCACTCGTCGCCGTAGTCGAAAAGAAATGTCATTGTGCCGCCAACGGAGAGGGGCACGTCGCCCAGCCGGACGTCCTCCGTGCAGGCCTGTGCTTCCGTGTCATAGCCGCAGGCGATACGCAGGGCTCGGCCGCACCGGTCGAGGAGTTCGAAGCAGTAGAGATGGTCGTCGTCGAAGTTGAATGCGTCGAGGATCGCGAGGGCCAGATCGTCAAGATCCAGATCTGCCGGTGTGACGATCCGCCGCCACGGCTTGCCCAGCGACACGCGCCAGGTGTGGGCGCCTTCGCGGAACGGTTCTTCCGGCAACACGAGATGTCGTCGCCACTCGGGGAAGTAGGGCTGAAAGAGCGGCTGCAGGGCACCGGCCTGCGCGTTCCTGGATGCGGAAACGAAACCATACAACAAAGAATACTGGTGGATGATTTCCATCATCGCCTCTCCCAGGGGAAGCCGTTCGATAGCCGCCGGCTTCACTGCTCCGCCCGCCTTCGGCTTCTGGTACTCCAACTGAATCCACCCGAAAATCTCCATCAATGCCAAGGTCACCGGATCCATCATCGTGACCAGGGCCCCGCCATATCGCTGCGTGCGGCTCCTGGGATAGGCAAGCCGGATGTCTCTTGAAACGTCGATTACATCCCCGATGCGCCCGTTCATCCAGCCTGATCGCTCGCCGACAATCTCGCCCGAGGCCTGGAGGAGCCAGGTTTCCAGGAGCGTGAAATATCGTTCGGTGGGGTTCATGTCGAGCCACTGGGCGACCATCGCTTCGTCGATCGCCAGGCGCCCGCTGGGCGGTACTCCCTTGGAGATCCCGATTCCCGAGGCTCGGAGAATCATGAACAGTCCGTGAAGATGTGGAAACGATCGCTGCTGGGGTCGTTTGAGTCGATGCTGGATGGGGCGACTCATCCGCTCGTTCAGTTCATTGAGCCGTCCTTGGGGGAGCATGAAGTACTTGCCGGTGGTCTTCAGCCCATCGGCGCCGATGAACTCGACGAGGGTGGTGAAGTCCCGGAGGATCGTGCCCGGTTGGTGTTCGTCGATGACCTGATTCTGGAAGATCTCTTTCGACTTCTCCGTAATATTCGGTTGCCCCAGGGCTTCGTTGAGTACCTCGTCCCACATGGTGATTCCTTTCGCGATCAAAACGAGAAATCGATATTACTGAAGGACTTGTCCAACTCGGCAGCCTCGGTGAGTTCACGATTGACACTTGCTTGCGTGTGTTCGAGCACTTGGAGTGCTTCCTCAATCGGATCGTAGTTCTCGTACTCCGATTCCATTTGCCGCCACTCTTCCTGAACGTCGTCACAGCACCCAACGATTTCCTTGGCCGCTGCTCGGATGCGTGGATTTTCGTGGTGCAAGTAGGCGTTGAACTGTGTGCGGCGTTTCTTGAAGACGCGCCCGCCGGAACCGACGCACCGTTCCATGTCGCGTAAGGCCTGCCGGTATTCCAGCTCCTCGCGACCCAGCCGAGCACAATCGCGGCACAGGTGCCGCTTATGCCCCTTTCCGGAGAACTGTTCGTCAGGTCGAAAGCTATCGCAGCACCAGCAGTAGTGTCCGCGATGTTTTTTGCGATTGCGAGCCATCGATCATCTTCCCTGGCCCGAGGTTGCTATCGTGGGAGCGGGGAGGTAGGCCTCGAGAAACCGGCATTCGTCCCAGTTCCTGGCCATCGCCGTCTGGAGCTTCTTCCACAGGATATAGCAGACGCTGTGGGCGGTGTCGCAGGTTCGCTGGTCGACCAGGTCGTGGGCATGGAGGAAGTCGTAGAAATGCCGCATGGCCACGACGGCTGCCGGGGCATGGAAAGTTTCGAGCGAGAGGAAACCGAGCTTTTGGGTGAGAGCCGACTCGAAGTCGCTTTGCCTGAGACCGCGGAGCAACGCAGTGGGCTTGTTCTCCATATGGTTGATCGTGTCGGCCAGGACCCGTCGCAGTTCGTCGGCCACGATGGGCTGAAATCCCCGCTGCTGGCAGAGCCATCGCATGTAGTCGTAGAGCAACGCATGGAATTCCCGGCCGGCATCTTTACGGGCGGCAAGCAACTCGTCGCGAGTCCAAACCTTTCCGGAAGTCCCCGCAATGTGGGCAACGTGTCTTCGCTGGGTTTGACGAGCGGATTTCGTGTCCTCGACTCCGAGCTCGAGGGACTTCTGATAGAACGCTTCAATGGCCTCGTCCGTCGCCCCCGCGCTGACACACGCTTGGACCGGGCCGAAGAGAGCCCACTCGATCAGTTCGTCCACCGCCCAGGGCAGCAAACACGGTCCGCGGGCCAGAGCCATTGCGGCATCCACCAGCCTTTGGGCTGCTTGTACTCCGCCGGCAAGCCGGATCATTGAGATGAGAGAAAAGATGGGTTCTGAGATCTCTTCCATCTGCTCGGCCAGATAGTCGACCGCACGATTGACGTCGGCCATGCGGCCTTCTGGGATGTAGTGAAACACCAACGAACGGGTGTTCCAATCCAGACTTGCGGCAAAGACGTCCGGATACTCGCCACGCAACTGTTCGAGAAAGACCGCGTACTCGGGCCTGGAGAGCTTCGTCTGCAATTCGTCGATCGACTCGGGAAAGAACCGGTCAAAAGAGTCGTCGCTCGGGGAGACGGTTGCCAGTTTCTCGCGGGTCATGCGGACTCGCTCCTGGCCGTCGGCGTTTTCGTACGCTTCCCACCACTGGTCGACGGGAGACGGGGCTTCCTGAACCGGCTTGGGCCTCGAAACGATCCGCGGCAGCTCCGGAAGATGGGGGGCCGGCGGAGACGAGTGTCTCGCTCGTGCCTGGGATTCGGCTTTTCGCTGTTTGCGTTGGCGCTGCTTTTTCTGCTTGTGGGCTTGCCTCCTGCTAAGGGACATGGCTGCGAGTCTCCTTTCTGGGGTGAGATGGCTCCTTTTCCACCGATATTGGAGCAAAAGGAAGGGGATTTCGTCAATCACCGAGATCTGCCCTGCCAGGCATGGGGACGGTAGAATTGAACAACCTCCGTCATTTTCGGGTCCGATTCCGCCTGCCCCTATCCCATGCCCATCACCACACCCTCTCCTCCCGAGCTGCTTGCCCCCGCCGGCAACCGGCAGTGCGCGAAGGCGGCGGTGGCCAACGGGGCGGATGCCGTCTATTTCGGGCTCGACGGCGCCTTCAACGCGCGGGCGAGGGCGGCCGGGTTCTCCGCCGAGGATCTGCCGGAATTCTTCGCCTTTCTGCACCGCAACGGCGTGCGGGGCTACGTGACGCTGAACACGCTGGCATTTTCCGACGAGCTGGAGTCGCTCGAGGCGATCGTCCGGCAGGTGGCCGAGGCGGGGGCCGACGGGGTGCTCGTGCAGGACCTGGGACTGGTGCGCATGATTCGGCGGATTGCCCCCAAGTTGCCGATCCACGCCTCGACCCAGATGACGTTGACGAGCGCCGAGTGCATTCGAGTGGCCGAAGAGCTGGGAATCGAGCGGGTAGTGCTCGCCCGTGAGCTTGCCGTTGACCAGATCGCGAGGATCCACGAGGAGACGTCCGTTGCGCTCGAAACGTTCGTGCACGGGGCACTCTGCGTGGCCTACAGCGGACAGTGTCTTACGAGCGAATCGCTCGGAGGCCGCAGCGCCAACCGGGGGCAGTGCGCCCAGGCGTGCCGGCTGCCCTACGAACTGGTTTGCGATGGGCGGGATGTGGATTTGGGGGACCAGAAATATCTGCTCAGTCCCCAGGATCTTGCCGCCTACGCCTTGATCCCTGAGTTGATCGCGGCCGGCGTGACGGCATTGAAGATCGAGGGTCGGCTCAAAACCCCCGAGTACGTGGCCAATATCACCCGCCACTATCGGCAGGCGATCGATACGGCCGTGGCCGGCCGGCCGGTCGAATTCACGGAGCGGCAGGTCGAGGAAATGGAGCTCTCCTTCTCGCGCGGCTTCTCGGTGGGCTGGCTGCATGGGTGCGACCACAAGATGCTCGTGCCGGGTTTGAGCTCGGCCAAACGGGGCGTGCTCATCGGCGAGGTGCGCGAGGTGCGCCGCGATCGAGTACGAATCGAGCTCACCGGGCGGCTCAAGGCGGGGGACGGCGTGGTCTTCGAAGGCAATCGGGCCGAGGGCCAGGAACAGGGGGGGCGCGTGTTCACGATCCACCGGGAGGGCAAGCGCCTGGCGGAGGAAGTGGCCGAGGGGATGGTTGAGCTTGCCTTCCAGCGCGGCGCGATCGATCTGAGCGAGATCTGGCCGGGGCAGAAGGTCTGGAAGACCGACGATCCGGCCCTGACGCGGCGTTTGCGAAAGACCTTTTCCGGCGACATTCAGGGCAAGGACCTGTGCGTTGAGATCACGGTCGTTGCGGCCGTCGGCAAGCCGCTCGAGGCCCGGGCCCGGGTGAAAGGGTTCCCGGTGGTTGTGGCCACCAGCGAGCAGCCGCTGGTCGAAGCGGTCAAGCATCCGCTCGGCCGCGATGTGCTCGAGGAGCAGTTCGGCCGTCTGGGCGGTTCGGGTTTTGTTCTGGCCGGTCTGACGGCCACGATCGAAGGGCGGCCGATGGTGCCGCTGAGCGTGCTGGGAAAGCTGAGGAAGGAGATTGTCGCCGGACTGCAGGTGGCACGAGAAGAAACGCTGCGAACGGGCCACGCGACGGCCGCGGAGCCGGTACTGCCGCAGATGCGGGGCGAAATTGCCGGACCGGCCGTTGCGCCGGGCGAACCGGAACTGGCGGTGATGTGCCGATCGCTTCACCAGGTGCGGGCCATGCTTGGGCATGGCCCGTGGCGGCTTTACGCGGACTTTGCCGATATCCGCCAGTATGGCGAGGCGGTTTCGCTTGCCCGGACAGCGGGGACAAAGATCTACCTGGCCACGCCGCGGATCCAGAAGCCGGGCGAGATGGGGATCTTCAAGGCCCTGGCCCGCCATGAGGCGGACGGGATCCTGGTGCGAAACCTGGCGGCGCTCGACTATTTTGTGAAGAGTTCGGTGCCATGCATTGCCGACTTTTCGCTCAATGCGGCCAACGAGCTGACGGTCGATTATCTCGCCAGCCTGGGGGCGGAGCGTGTCACGGCGTCGTACGATCTGAACTGCGAGCAGTTGCTCGAATTGGCACGCCACGGGCCGGCCGGCTTGCTGGAAGTGGTGATCCATCAGCATATGCCCATGTTTCACATGGAGCATTGCGTGTTCTGTGCAGTCCTGTCGCCGGGAACAAACAAGACGAACTGCGGCCGGCCGTGCGATCATCACGAGGTGCGACTTCGCGACCGGGTGGGCGTGGAGCATCCGCTGGAGGCCGACGTGGGCTGCCGCAACACGGTCTACAACGGCACGGCGCAGAGCGGTGCCGAAGTGGTCAAGCCTTTGCTGCAGCTCGGCGTTCGCCATTTTCGCGTGGAACTGCTCCGCGACGATCCGGCGGAAGAGCTTCGGCGGTGCGTCGGCTTGTACTGGAACCTGCTGACGGGCAAGGTCTCCGGACGCGAGGTTTGGACATCGCTCCAGGCGGTGAATCGGGTGGGAGTCACCCGGGGAACCCTGGAGCATCGGCGGGATCCGCTGGCAATCCTGTAATCTACCCATGCTCTACCTTCCGTGCAGCGAACTCGTTCTGGCCAGCGGCAACCCGCACAAGGTGCAGGAATTTGGAGACTTGCTCCGCCCCTTGCAGATTCCCCTCAGGTCGCTGGCGGACTTCCCGCAGACGGTGCCGGTCGAGGAGAACGGCGAAACCTTGGCGGAGAACGCCCGGGGCAAGGCGATCGGGTATGCGCGGGCGCTGGGGGAGTGGGTGCTGGCGGATGACACGGGACTGGAAGTGGATGCTTTGAACGGTGCGCCGGGGGTCCGGTCGGCGCGATTTGCGGGTGAGGGGGCGACGATGGCGGAGAACCGGGCGAGGTTGCTGGAGGAAATGGCGGGTATTGTGGGATCGGCGCGAACGGCGCGGTTCAAGTGCCAGCTTGCGCTCGCCAGCCCGGCCGGCGAGGTGGTTGCCGAGGGGGTGGGCGTTTGCCGGGGTCGGATACGCCTGGAGGGGACGGGCGGGTTCGGGTTTGGTTACGATTCGTTGTTCGAGATTCTGGAGTATCGGCGGACGCTGGCGGAGCTGGGGCCGGCGGCAACGGCGGTAATCGGGCACCGGGGGCGGGCGGTGCGCCAGTTGATGGCGGCAGTGGGGCCCGTCTGTCGGGTTTGCCCTACGGTTCCGGAAAACGAAAGACCTGCAGATCCTGGCCGGCGGACGAGATGATTCCCGCAACATGGTGGCCATCGGGGGCAACGGCCAGAGTCTGAACGTAGCCCCTCTCATTGGCCATGGCCACCTGGTGGACTTTGAAACCGGTGTTGGCGTTCCATTTGGAGATTCTTCCGTTGCCGCCGGCGATGATGTGTTTTCCATCGGGAGTGAAGGCAGCGGCCCAGGGAATCTCGCCGGTCTCGCAGCGTTTGATTTCTCTTCCGGAGTTTGTGTCGTAGACGACAAGGTCGTAGCTGTCGCCGAGCACGAGGAATCGCCCATCGGGGGTGAAAGCGGCGGCCTGCGGAAGGGAGCAATCGGGTTTGAACTCGCGGGTGACCTGGCCCGACTTGAGGTCGATGCGTTTGAGATACTCTCCATCGGTCGCTACAGCGCTGGTCGCGTCGGCGAATCCGACGGCGCAGATCGCCTCGTCAAAGCCGTCGATGATGGTGACGATTCGTCCCGTAGCGACTTCCCAGAAATGGAGTTTTTTGTCCTCACCGCCGGAGAGTGCGTATTTGCCGTCGTTCCGGACGGAGATGCATTTGACGTCTTCATTCTGGCCGACATAGCTGGCGGCCTCTTTCAGCCGGCCCTCGGGTGTGACGTTCCAGACGTCGACTCGCCCACTACTTCCGCCGGCAAGGAGGTACTTTCCGTCGGGTGAGAAGGTAACGGAACCGACCTGGCCGAGGCTTTCGAGATCGTCGCGAAAGTCGAGCCGGCCACCTTCGACCAGATCGAAGAGCAACAGGGCGCGGTCCGATTTGCCTGCAGCCAGCCATCGGCCATCGGGTGCGATAGCCATCGAGGAGACGCTCCATCCCATGTCGTCGAAGCGGCGAATTTCGCCGCTTTCCTTGTTGAAGACGGGGAGGGCGTCGAGCGGCGATTTGCCTCTCCTGGGTCTTCTGGCCGGAGTATCCCTGGGGATTTCGGTCTTTGAAGCACTGCTGGCCAATACGGGTGCGGAATCAACGGGCGGGGCTGCCGCGGGATTGGGTTTGGGTTCTGGGGCGGCAGCGACCTGGGTTGCCGGCTCTCGGATGATCCGGAAGACCTGCAGATCCTGGCCGGCCATGGAGGCCATTGCGGCGACGTGCTGACCGTCGGGGGCGACGGCCAGGCACTGCACGTATCCCGAGTCCTTGGCCACCTCCACCTGATGGACACGGAAGAAGGTCTTCAGATCCCAGACGGAGAAGTGCCCCCTCCCACCCGATATGAGCCGATCGGCCTGCGGGTTGAAGCGGACGGTCCACTGGATCTCCTGGCTTTCGCACGTGCCGAGTTTCTTTCCCAGCCGAGTATCCCAGACGAACAGATTGTAATCGGCACTGACGACAAGCTGACGGGCGTCGGGGGAGAAGGCGGCGGCATGGGGAGACGAATGGCCCAGCTTGAAGCGCTGGACAATTTCCCCACTGGTCAAATCGACCCGCTGGAGCACTGCGCCGTCGGTCGCCAGAGCGCTGGTCACGTCGTCGAACCGGGCTGCCTGGAGGCTGCCATCGAGCCCTTCCACGGCGCGGACGAGTCGTCCGGTCTCCAATTGCCAGAAGTGCAATCGACCGTCCTTGCCGCCGGAGAGAACGAATTTGCCGTCGGAACGAACGTGGATAGAACTCACCTGGCCGTTGTGTCCGGCGTACTGGCTCACCTCGGCCAGGCGGCCCGCATCCTTCACTTCCCAGACTTTGATCAACCCGGAAGAGCCGGCAGCGAGGATGTGCCGGCCGTTGGGCGAGAATTCGACGCAACTGACCTGTCCGAGCGACTGGAGGTCATCGCGGAAATCAAGGTTGCCGCCTTCGGCAACATCCAGGAGCAACAGGGCGCGATCACTCTTGCCGGCTGCCAACCATCGCCCGTTGGGAGAGAAGGCCAAGGACTTGACTCCCCAGCCCATGTCTTCGAAGCGTCGGACCTCACCGGTCTGGGGCATCATCACGGGTATCGCAGCCAGGGGGGATTTGTCCGTCGCGGGAAGGGCAACGCCGAGCGGCGGACCGGGGGTGATGTCGATCGTCGGGTCGCCCACCGGTATTGGCGGCTCGACGACAACCGGCGCCGGGGACACGGTCGTCTCGGGCCGTTCGCGTTTGGGTTCAAGGCTGGCTACCGCTTCCATACGAGGTTGCGGCTCGGACTTGGGGGTTGGGGGGATCGAGAGGTCGGGCAAAGGACTGGCGTGGGGAGGGGGGGTCGTCGTTGCCGTTGCAGCGGCGGGGGGGACGGCGGAGGGATCTTTGAGGCTCTTCTGGTCGGTGAGCGCGACCAGGCCAAGCAAATCTCCTTTCAAGTTGGGCATCTGGCGCTGACCGCCAAACTCGGAGCGAACGAAATCCGACACGCGACGCTTCGCGTGATACTCCAGTTCGGGAAGCATGACCTTGCCGTCCTTATCCATGTCGGCGGCGCCGCGAAGCCCCTCGATAATGAAGTTGAAGAACACTCCGTGGGCGAGGTCAGGATCCTCGCGAGCGAACTCACCGGGCGAGCAGGCGTAGAACACGGCGACTCCGCCGGGGGGCGGGAGGTCATCGCGAAAGAGCCCGAGGATTTCGGCCATGCCGCGGGAGGTGCCAATCATGGGGTCGTCGCGGCAGGCATCGCAGAGGAGAATCTTGAAGCCGGCGCGGCACTCTTCGAGTTGCGAGTAGAGCTTGCCCATCGAAACGAGCGTTTTGCGATCTTCCACCTGGGCGTCGAGGGGGCAGAAGTAGCTGTCTTTGTCGTTTTTGAACTGCAGGCCGTGTCCGGAGAAGGCGATCATCACCTGATCGGCTTTTCCGCGGTCTCGCAGGACCGCTTTGAGCTGGGTTTCGATCTTGCGGCTCTCGGGGAGGAACTTTGGATCTCGGGCTCCCTCGGTGTCGGTCATCATAATCACGTTTTCGGGGCGATAGCCGTACTGGAGCAGGACCTGTCCGAGCTCGGTGATGTCTCGCTCGGTGTATTGGAGGGGCTGGAGACCGCTGGTTTTGTCGTAGCCGCGAACGCCGATGAGCAGGGCGTAGCGTTCGCCGGTGAGGTCAAAGACGGAGCTTTCGCGTCTTGTCGAGGGTCGGCCGAGCGCCTTGATGTCGCGGACAGACCGCCGGCTGGTGGCCGCGGACGGCTGAGAATCGGCTGGGGGCGGGGTTTCCTTTGTGCCGCCACATCCCGCGAGCATCAACGTGGAGAGGCACGCTACCGCCAAGAGCCGGACTTCGCACGAAGCGAACATAGCTTCACCCCCTCGCCAGAAGAGACCACCAGGCTGAATCGAGATTTGCCCAGTTTAGCACGGCAAAAAGTCTCATGCAATGTTTCTCCTATTTGGGGGCGGTTCGTTCTTGTTCGTGTGTTTGCGGTTATTGGTGCGATGTTTGGAGGAAGGCAGGGTGAAGCCGGGACTCCAATCAGCAACCAGCGCGGGGCAAGCCCACGCGGCTATCATGGGTGGTGGTTTGTCCGTGACGCGAGGAACCAAGCGCGGGGCAAGCCCACGCGGCTATCACGTGTGGTGGTGCGTCCGTGGCGCGAGGAACCAAGCGCGGGGCAAGCCCACGCGGCTATCATGGGTGGTGGCGGAGCGCGCGGGAGTTTTTGGGGCCATTACGTCTCCAGTCCGTTCCTTCGAGCCATGGTTTCGGGGGTCATGGCGCCATTGCGAACCAGGATCTGGTCGGCCTCGACTTCGCGCAGCCGGTCGCGGACGGCCAGGTTGGGCGGCGTGGCCCGGACGGTGACGGTCGTGAGGGTTTCGCGGGGGAGGCGGCCGGCGTGGACGGCACTGCGGATAATGCGATCCACCAGGTCCAGGTCGTCGCTGATCAGGTCGTGCTGGAGACGCTGAAACATGCGGATGGCGGGACCTTCGGCCACCATGGTGGAGGCGTAGTTGGCATTCGAGGCGTTGCTCGAAAGCATGAACTCGGGCATGACCAATCGTGCGGCGATGGCGCGGAGTTCGGCCTGGAGAATGTCGACATAACGGGCGGCGTCGAGGGCGGCGGCGGGGAACTGGTAGTCGGTGTCGGCGAAGGTGTCAAGGACCGTGCCGGGTGCGTAGCGGTGGACGTGGCTGGTCTGGCCGGTCATGGGGTTGGTGCGGGTCCGGTCGGCCGTGCTGCGAACGAACTCCTCGATGGAGCCAACGGTGCCGGACGCATGCTTGCGGATGATGGCAATGGCCGACTGGATCTCAGCCACGGTGCTCATGTTTCGGAGCAACTTTTCCGCACGCTCTAGATTTCCCCGCTTGGCATTTACGTAAAAGACGGCAATAATGGTCCTAGCCCCTG
>CAYSCH010000179.1:0-18295 GCA_964429355.1 uncultured Planctomycetaceae bacterium
CCAAGTTTTTTGTTCCCCGGGCACACTTGTGCCAAAATTCAATTGCCCTCTCGAGATATGCGACCAACCCTTCCCCGTTGACCAACCCGTCCCTCGAGAGGGTCGCGGGATTAGCGTTTGATCCATATTTCATCCGTGGCTCTCCCCCTTCCCGTTTCCCTCCCTCAACGACGGGAGTTTTGCATCGCCCCCCTGTTGATCCGGTCTCAACCAATCTTCGGCACCAGTCATCCACTTCAACTGCTGGTCGACCTTGTCGTCAAGCCGGTGAACGTGCCTTTCGATTGATTCGCCGAGTATCTCGATCGCGTGCCTCTTCCAAAGAAAGCTGAATGTGTTTCCTAGGGCAGCGTGGCGCTCCATAATGATGCTGTGCCGGAACACCGATGGCTTGAACCTCTGGACGCGTCTCTGGAGAACATGTCTGTGGCCACGTTCGAATGTCTCCCAATTCTCGATCGTCACGCTTGGCGCTGCCCGCTCCTGGCTCTGCTGCTGGCTCTCGCCTGTCCGGTTCTCGCCCCGGCCGAACCTCTGCCCGACACCGAGCCGCTTCGGGCTGCCATCCAGGACCTTGCCGAGTCCTGGCCCACCGCCTACCCCGGTGCCCCCCAGTACCTGGCTCGACTCGACGAGCTCGTAAATCGTGCGGCCCTCGGACAAGACGTGCGAGCCCAGTTGGATTCACTCCGCCGAGAGGCCCTCCTGGCCAATCCGCTCCTGACGAGCGCCCCTCTCCTCTTCGTGGTCCGGCGGCAATACGCACCCGATCATCACAACACGGGCACCATGTTCCAGCCGGGCGAGATCAACGCCGGCAGTTTTCAGGGGGGCGGCGCCATTCGGACCATCGACATCGGCGAGGGAGCCAAAATCTCGACGCTCTGGGAGTCGGCCCGCGGTGTCGCTCGCGACCCGGACCTTCGTTTTGACGGCAAGAAGATCGTCTTCGCCATGCGCCCCGACGGCACCCAGCCGTACCATATCTTCGAAATCAACGCCGATGGCAGCAATCTTGTGCAACTGACATTCGGCCCCCTCGCCACCGACATCGATCCGGCCTATCTCGCCGACGGGCGGATCGTGTTCGCCTCCACCCGCGACCCCAAGTACTGCGGGTGCAACCGCCACATCCAGGCAAACCTGTTCGTCATGGATGCCGATGGGGCCAACATCCACCAGATCGGCCGAAACAACCTCTTCGAGTCCCGCCCGAGCGTGATGGACGACGGGCGGATCCTCTACGACCGCTGGGAATACGTCGATCGCCATTTCGGCCCCTCCTTCGGACTCTGGACGGTTCATCCCGACGGCACGCGCCATGACCTGTTCTACGGCAACAACGCCTGGTCTCCCGGCGCGATCTTCAACGCCCGCACGGTGCCGGGCTCAGAGCAGTGCCTGGCCATCTTCGGAGCCTGCCACGATCGGCCCTGGGGAGCCATGGTGCTGATCGATCGCCGCCGCGGCATGGACGGCATGGATCCAGTCGTGCGAAGCTGGCCGGGTGACATAAGCAAACTCATGTTCGACCCCCAGGAGGTACCACAGAAAGCCGGCATCGAGCATCCCCATGCCGGCCTGATCGACCAGCTCGGGCGACTGCCCGTCAAGTACGAAGACCCCTGGCCCCTTTCCGACAAATACTTCGTCTGCTCCCGGCAAACCGGTCAAGGCGACGAGATGGGACTCTTCCTGCTCGATATCTTTGGAAACGAACTGTTGCTTCATGCCGAGTCGCCCGGATGTTTTGACCCGATGAGGTTGGCCGCTCGCCGCCGACCGCCGGTGGTGCCCGGCGCGATGCAATTGGCCGAGTCGACCGCTACGTTCTATGTGGCCGACGTCTACCAGGGCACCGGCATGGAAACCGTCCCCCGCGGCACCATCAAGACGATCCGCGTCGTCGAGGCGCCCCCCAAGCGTCATTGGACCAGGGACGGCTACCATTGGCATATCGACACCCACCAGGCCCCGGCCATGAACTTCAACTGCACCAACAACAAGCGGATCCTCGGCGACGCGCCGGTTGAGCAAGATGGCTCCGCCTGCTTCCAGGTGCCCCCCGACCGGTTCCTGTTCTTTCAACTGCTCGACGAGCAGGGGCGGATGGTGCAGTCCATGCGTTCGGGAACCACGGCCATGCCGGGCGAACAGGTTGGCTGCGTGGGCTGCCACGAGAACCGGCGAACCAGCGCGCCGGTCACCTACACCGCGCTCGCCCTCCGCCGCCCGGCCAGCCGGCTCAAGCCCTGGTATGGGCCGCCGCGAGAGTTCAACTACCTGGCCGAGGTCCAGCCGGTGTTCGACAAGCACTGTGTCCAGTGTCACGACTACGGCCAGGAGGCCGGCGAGCGGCTCAATCTGGCCGGAGACCTGGGGCTCGTCTTCAACACTTCTTACCTCGAGCTGCGAACGAAGAGCCCGATCCGCTGGCACGAAGACAAACCGGGCGATCCGAAACCGCTGGTCAAGGCGGTTGATGACGGTCCGCCCCACGTGCTGCCCCCGTTTGCCTGGGGCTCGCACCGCAGTCGGCTTGTCGACGTGCTGCTTGGCGACCACTACCAGGTGCGGCTCGACCGCGAGAGCCTCGATCGGATCATCACCTGGATCGATCTGAATGCACCCTACTACGGCAGCTACTCCAGTACCTGCCCCGACAATCTCTTCGGCCGTTCGCCGCTGAACGACGTCCAGCTCGCACGGCTTGCCGAACTGACCGGCGTGCCCGTCAATGCCCCTGATGTCGGAGCCGAACTGAACGGTTCGCAGGTCAACTTCACACGACCCCAGTGGAGCCCCTGCCTGGCCAACCTGGACAAGGAGGGAGCGGAGTATCGAGAAGCACTCGCGATCATCCGGGCCGGGCAGGATGCGCTGGCCAAGACCCCGCGGGCCGACATGCCCGGGTTCCGCCTCGTGAGCGATCAGGACCTCCGCCGCCAGGATCGCTGCGATACGTTGGCCCAAGCCGAGGTCGCCGCGCGAAAGGCCATCCTTCAGGGCGAGAAATTTGTCGACAAGCCCCCCGGGCCGCCGGCCACGCAACGCGTGACTCCCGTCGCGATTGCCTCTTCCTCCGGCCATGCCTTTCCCAAAGGGGCCAATAACGACGCCGAGCCCGATCCTCAGTACGCGGCGGACCGGGCCATTGACGGCAATCCCGGCACGTTCTGCTGTCTGCTCGACGACAGCGTTGACGGCCAGAGCACGACCACGATCCCGGCCAAGGCGGCCGCGCCCGTCACCGGCCACATCGTCTTCGATCTCGGCCGTCCGCTTCCCCTCCGCGGTGTCCGGCTGATCGCCAGGGATGCGGGCGGTCCCTACAATCCCCGCGAAGTGGAATTCATCGCTCTCGACGGGCCCAACCTGCCGCAAGACCTGCCAGAGGGACAGCCCTTCGCCAAGCATACCTACGCTCCGCTCCACCAGGGAGCCGCCGAGGATGTTTATTGGGACGAAGTCACAACGCGTTACCTGGCCCTGCGGGTCAAAAGCAGCTACGAATCCGGTGGACCCGTTCACTACAACTTCCAGATCGCCGAGATCGAGTTCCACGTCAGCGCCGAGGCAATAGTGCCCCCGCAGATGCTTGTCGGCTGGATCGAGCAGCAAGAGCTTGCTCAGGAGTTTGCGAGACTGCGAGCCGCCATTGAAGACCTCCGTCTCTCGTTTCCCGATCGCTATCCCGCCGAGGTGTTGCTCGAGCGGCTGGCAAAGATCGAAGGGGAAGCGACCGGCGCTACGCCGGCTCCAGAAGACCTGCGCGAGCGTTTTGAGGCCCTCCGTCGCGAGGCCCTGGTCGGTGCCAACCCGCTCATCCCTGCACGGCTGCTGTTTGTGAAGCGCTACACCTACAGTCCCGGCTGGTATTACGCCGAATTCATGCGGGCAAGCCGCTTTGGCGGAAACCTCTGCATTCTGGATATTCCCAGCGGCCAAGTGACGGAACTGGTTCCCGAACTGGCCGGAGGCGTTTTCGATCGGTGCGACCTGTCCTTCGACGCTCGCCGGGTTGTCTTCGCCTACAAGGCTGCGGCGGGCCAGGGCTTTCGTCTCTGGGAAGTGGGCATTGACCGTAGCGGCCTGCGGCAACTCACATTCGATCCGCCGGACGAGGCCGAGCGAATCGCCAGGTACTGGCACCCGAGCAACAAGCCGTCCGGGGTCTACCGGCACCACACCGATGATTTCCATCCCTGCTACCTGCCCGACGGCGGCATCTGCTTCACCTCCACCCGTTGCGAGCAGGGTGTGCTCTGCGATCAGGGAGACAGCCTGGCCGTCAATGTCCTCTACCGCATGGATCCCAACGCCCTCCCCATACCACCCCGAAGCGCAAGCGAAGACAGCACACCACCGCGAAACGTAAGCGAGGTCAGTATATCAACCCGACGCGTAAGCGAGGTCAGCGCATTCCCAAGCGCAAGCGAGGTCAGGCGCTCCTCCCTCCACCGTCTCTCCCAGGGCGCCCTGAGCGAATCGACCCCCAGTATTGCCAACGACGGGCGGATTATGTACACCCGGTGGGAATACGTCGACAAGGGTGTGATCGCCGTCCAGTCGCTGTGGGCCATGCATCCCGACGGATCCGGCTCGACGGAGATCTACGGCAACCAGATCGAGTTTCCGCCGGTCTTCATCCATGGCCGGGCGATTCCCGGCTCCAGTCAACTCTTCGTGGCAACCGCCACGATGCACCATCCGTTTGCCGTCGGCCCGATCATGCTCGTCGACACCCAGCGCAATATCCGCACCCACGAGCCGCTCCGTTCGCTCACGCCGGATACGAGCCTCAACATCGAGGGGCCCGAAGGCTTTCCCCATGGAGAGCAGTACATCCATCGCAAGAACGGCCAGTGGGTGGCCGACAATCGGGGCCCCCTCTATTCGGAACCCTATCCGCTTGCCGATCCGGAAACCGGCGCCGGGGCCGGCAAGTACTTCCTGGTCGACTGCAACCCGGACAAGCCGTGGAACGATCCGACCGCCTACGGGCTCTACCTCATCGACCTTTTCGGCAACCGCGTGCAGATCTACGCCGATCCGGCCATCTCCTGTTGGCAGCCGATCCCGCTGGCGCCCCGTCAGACCCCGCCGATCCTCCCGCCGGTGCTTCCGCCGGCTCAGCCGCAACCAGAGGGGACCACCGGCGAGGCCGTGCTCGCCATGAGCGACGTCTACCGCGGTCTGGAGGGCGTGCCCCGTGGAACCGTCAAATACCTCCGCGTTCTGGAGCAGGTGCCGCGCCCCTGGTCGGCTCGGCGTTTCTGGCCAGACGACGAAACTCTCGGGCAACATGCCGTGATCAGCATGAACGCCCACATCTTCGTAAAAATCCACCACGGCGTCGTGCCGGTCGAACAAGATGGCTCGGCCCACTTCGTGGTTCCTGCCGGAAAGAACCTGTTCTTTCAGGCTCTCGACGAGAACTACATGGAACTGCAGCGGATGCGGAGCTTCGTCAACCTCGAGCCGGGCGAATCGCGCTCATGCATCGGTTGCCACGAGCCCAAGTCTTCGGCGCCGCCTGCGGTCATGCCGCGGGCCCTCTCACGCTCGCCCGATCGGCTGGCGCCTCAGCCGGGCGAGTCCGTGCCGCGTCCCATCCATTACGTGACCGACGTGCAACCGATTCTCGATCGGCACTGCACTCGCTGCCACAATCGCCAGAAGCCCGATGGCGACCTGGACCTCAGCAGCGAGCTGACCACGTTTTTCAACCGCTCCTACGAAACGATCATGAACAAAGACCTGGTGGCCCATATCCAGGAGTTCCACGGTCCCGATCCGCGAGCGCAGAAGACAAACGTGGTGCCGCTGCCGCCCTGCGCCCTCGGATCGCACGCCAGCCGGCTCGTCAGCCTGATCCGCCAGGGGCACTACGACTGCCGCCTGACGCCCGAGGAGCAGATCCGGCTCAATACCTGGACTGATGCGAACGCACCTTACTACGGCTCCTACTTCGGCCGGCGGAACCTGGTCTATCGCGACCATCCGGACTTCCGGCCCCTACCCACGCTGTCGTCCGCCAGCGGTATTCCTCCGGAATCGCAGTGACCTGGAACATAGAAGAAAGAAACACTTGTCTGCTCTCATTACCGCAGATCCAGAGATTTTGCGCCGGGCCCGAGGTACGACAGAACTCGTCCCATTTCCTCGTGGATCGACCCATAATCGCCGGGCGTGGCCGACAGTATCCCCTCCTTGCTCTGCACATACTGCGAAGGGATCAGTTCCTCCCCGCAGTGTACAACCATCTCACGGGCGGACTGGGGCGTGGTCTCCAGATGGAATTGCAGGCCGATCACGGAATGGCCGATCTGGAAAGCCTGGTTCTCGCATGCGGCGCTTCGGGCCAGCCGGACCGCGCCCGGCGGCAAGTCGAAAGTCTCTCCATGCCAGTGAAAGGCTTTGAGCGATGGGGGAAATTCGAATACCGTATCGCCCGAGGAGCGGAGGCCTTCCACCGGAAACCAGCCGATCTCCTTGCACCGGTTCCGGTAGACCCGTGCGCCGAGCGAACTGGCGATCAGTTGGGCGCCGAGGCACACACCGAGCACGGCCTTTCCGGCCTCGATCGCACGGCACACGAACTGCTTCTCTTCAACCAGCCAGGGATGGTCGGTCTGGTCGTTGATGCTCATCGGTCCGCCCATGACCACGAGCAGTTCGAAATCGGCCGGGTCCGGGAACTCGGGCGACTCGAACAGCCGCGTACTCGTGATCCCGTACCCCGCCGCCTCCAGCCACGGTCCGATGCTGCCCAGTCCTTCGAACGGGACGTGCTGGAGATAGTGGGCTCGCATCTGGACTTCCATATCAACGGACCTTCACACTACGGCCGCGGAGGTAGTCTTTCAATTCGGGGATGTCGATCGTATGGAAATGAAACACCGAGGCCGCCAGCAGGATCGTGGCGCCGGCCTCGACGGCATCGTAGAAGTGGCTCAGTTGGCCGGCACCGCCGGAGGCAACGATCTGGGCCGAGGTGGTTTCCTTCATGGCACGGATGATAGGCAGGTCGTAGCCGGTCTTGGCGCCGTCGCCGGCCTTGCTCGTGGGAAGGATCACCGGCACACCGAAGGAGTCGACCTTTCTGGCCCACTCGACCGCATCGGTGCCCGTGGCGGTGCGGCCGCCATCGATGTAAACCTCGTACCCGGAGGGCATCGCCGGGTTCTGGTCCACGTCGATGGCCACGGTCACCTTCTCCGGACCGAACTCCTTGACCATTTGGGCGATGACCTCCGGCTTGCGGAAGGCGGCGCTGCTGGTGGAGATCTTGTCGGCCCCGGCCTCAAGCACGGCGGCAGCCGAAGCCACGTCGGAAATCCCGCCGCCCACCGTGAAGGGCACGGTCGCGGCATCGGCCACGCGCCGCACCACGTCGAGCATCGTGCCGCGGTTCTCGACCGTGGCGGTGATGTCGAGCAGGGCCAGTTCGTCCGCCCCCGCCTTGCAGTAAGCCTGAGCGCACTGGACAGGATCACCTGCATCGCGGATGTCGACAAAGTGCACGCCCTTGACGACGCGCCCGTTACGCATATCGAGGCAGGGCATGATCGTGATTGGCTGAGTCATTCTCCGAACTCCTTTGTTTGATGGATCGAGAAGACCTTCAGTATCGAGAAAACGGGCTCGATCGGCAAGCAAGAAGGGCATGAAATTGAGGGGGAGAGGCACGGCAGGCGTGCTCAGACAAAGGGTCCCCGGCGAAAACCGCAACGAACGTGGTTCGCGGTGGGCAGCAGAAGTGCTATAATCTATCAGGTGGGGCGCAATTGGCGAGTCGGCGAGAATATGGCGGATCACCCAAACAAACACATCCGTGCGGCGGTTGAATACGCCCTTGCCCACGGTTGGACGTTGCGGAAGTCGGGACCACGAGCGCACATCTGGGGGCGTCTGTACTGTCCGCAGCAGACTCGGGACGGCTGTTCAAGGGCTGTGTATTCAACACCCAGGCATCCTGAAGACCATGCGAAGGACATACGTCGAGCCGTTGATCGCTGTCGACACGAGCAGTAGATGGCGACTTGATCGAGGCTTGCCTAGTCAATGAACGAGGGCTGACAACGGAAACCCGGACTCCTCGGAGAACCGCTTGCCCAACCGTTCATTCAATATGCAGGTACCAACAAGAAGGCGAACTGCGATGACGAAATACGAATTCACCTTGATTCTCAAGGGGCCACTCGAACTAACCGAGGATATGGCGGACGCGCTGTTCGGAGCCGGGTGCGACGACGGAACGCCGGGAACCTGTGAAGGTGTGTTTTCCATCGACTTCCACCGCGAAGCCGAGTCCCTGGAGGCGGCAATCCGGTCCGCGATTGGGAATGTGAGAACGGCAGGCTACCAGGTGGAGAGGGTGGAGATTCTGGCCGAGGCGGTGGCGGAGCGAGTGTGAGTTCGATGGGCAGGAGTCGGTCGCGAGGCGGCGTTCCGGATGGGAATGCTCGAATGAACGCACCACGCGTTATCTTTCGCGATCTCGCGTCTCGATCAATTCCCGCAGCCGCGCGGCGAGTTCCGACGGAACTCGCTCGCACCACGTGCTGTCGATGAGCCCGACCTCGAGAAGGTCGAGAAGATGGACCTTATCGTTCAGGCGGAATGACGTGAGCTTCATTCGCACCAGGGCTTCCAGAGTGGCCACGGCGAAGTCGGGTCCAGCCTCGGAGTCCGTGACATCCGGGGCGGGCAGGAGGTGGTCGGGTCGAACTCGCTCCCCAGCGAAAACGATGTGAATCGCGCTTCGGACGGAGCCCTCCGGGCCATCCAGGAACAGATCGACACCGGCAACGTTCTGGTAGACAAAGCCCACCGACTGCAGGGCGGCAACCAGGCGGTCGAAGTCCAGCCGCCGGACCAGCAGGTCCACATCCTTGGTGTTTCGGACCGCCTCGACGTCGACGCGGGCAACCCAGGCCGCCACCGCATTGCCACCAATGACGACATGGGGGATCCCGGCCTTCTCCAGCGCAGCAGAGGCACGGCAGGCTCGCTCCCGGACAGCATCCACGGCGGCACTCATCCTTTCCCAGGAGAAACCCTGCAATGAAATTCCGACCATGCTAATCGTCTCTTGACGTAACGGATCGACATCGTGGTGGCTGCCCGCTTGTACTATAGCAGGGTCCACGACGAGTTCAACGGGCAACCTTGGCACTGCGCCGTCTTGCTTCTTCCTGCTGCACCGAATAGGCCAGCTATGGACAAGGTCCCAGGTTGCCCTGCTTCTTCAGACGCTTGCCGCCGCTGTAATCGAGTTCCTCTCGGGCTGTTTCACGCTCCAGGCATCACCAGTCATTTCCCCCAAGGTGCACGGTGCCGGCGGGGAATGCCTGCATTCTCAGCGGCAGCCACATGGAGAGGTTTCCGGGGAGGAGGGGTTTTTCCAGGCCGTCGGAGTCGACGCGGACGACGGGCTGGTCGGGCAGTTCCAGCCAGCCGCAACGGGCGTAGACGGGAACCGTCTTGGGTTCGCAGAAGAGGAGGCCGTAGTCGAGGCCCCGCTCGAAAGCCTCGCCCATGGCTGCGGCAAGCATTTTGCGGGTGAGACCTTGCCCGCGACGGTCGGGGAGGACGGCCACGTTCTGAACACCTGCCACGCGGGCAGGGGCACCGCCGATTGTGATCCAGCGCTCGACCACGCCCAGATGGGCAATCAGCTTCTCGGCCTCGATCACCACGGCGCTAAACGACGGCGCGCTGCCGTGCCAGGCGCGGCTGTGAGAGAAGAACTGGGCGTCTTTGGGGAAGCAGGTCACCAGCAACTGCCGGATCGAGCCGTCGAGTTCCGACGCCAGGTCTTCTTCATTTACGAGCTGAACGGCTGCCATTTCGTTTTTCTGCATGCTCTGTCGCCTTTCATCCCCAGAACAGATAGACGGCCATCTGGACGGCGGCGACCCCGATCGCCCAGAAACGCACGTTGCGCCACCAGGGCGGGACAGACTCCTGCTGGCCGATGCGGTGGCGGGGGATGACGATCAGCCAGAGGATCAACAGGGCGAAGACACCAGCAAATGCAAGTCGACCAATCATTGGGGCACCTCTTCTGCAGCCGGAAGGGAATAGACCAGCCCGCGGAGCCGCTGTTCATCATAGGGTTTCGTGACCAGGCTGACCGCCACCGTACTGACGATGGCTGCGGCGAAGGACCACCAGGCCACCCAGAGGTACGAGATGGCCACATGGTCAGGGCCGAGGTGCTTCCAGGCATGGAGGAAGAAGGCCAATCCCACGCCCACGACGATCCCGGCGACGCCGCCGGCCCCGTTGATGCGGCGAAACAGCATGCCCAGGAGGAGGAGTGCCAGGAGGGCGCCCTGGAACAGGCTGAGGACGGTCTGGAAGGCCTCGAACACCGATCCGAAGTAGTGGAGCACGAAGTAGGCCCCGGCGGCTCCGCCGGCAAGAAACCACACAACCAGCCAGCGCCCCGCGTTCAAGATGTCGCGCTCATCGGCCTGGGGACGGAAGAGGGGCACGTAGATGTCTTTCACCCACAGCGTGGCGGCCGAATTCACATAGGAGTCGAGGTTCGACATCACGCCGGCCATGAACGCGCCCAGCACGATCCCCAGCACCCCGCGGGGCAACAACTGCAGGAGTAGCGGCAATACCCGTCCGCCTTTCCAGTCGGCGGCATCCGTGGGCCCGACCTGGTCGTAGAACAGGGCCAGGCCGATGAGGCCCGGCAGGACCAGCAGGATCGGGAACACCAGCTTGATTGCCGCACAGAAGATGTAAGACGCACGGGCGGCTGCCTGGCTGTTGGTGCCCAAGGTTCGTTGGACGATCGCCTGGTTGCCGATCCAGTAGGCCGGCCCGGCCACGAAACCGAGGCCCAGCAGGACGGAGGGCCAGGAGAAATGGGACGCATCGGCCGGCAAGACGAGCTTGAAATGGTGCTCGGTGCCGGGCAGTTCCGCCACGCGCCGCTGGAGTTCGCTCCAGCCGCCCACCTCGCTCATACCGAACACGCAGATCAGCGTGGCCCCCGCGATCAGGACGATGCAGGACACGAAGTCCGTGAACACCACCGCCTTCAGCCCGCCGAACGTTGTGTAGACGCCGACCCCCACTGTCATGATGCCCACGGAGAGGTAGAAATTCCAGCCCAGGAGATGCTCGAACATAGTGCCCGCGCTGACGAAGATCGTGGCCACCATGGCCACCATCGATGTGCCCCAGATCAGGGCAAACAGGGTGCGGACCGTGCGGTTGTAGCGGCGGCCGAGGTACTCGGGAATCGTGTAGACCCCGGCGAGCCAGAGATAGGGCATGAACAGGAACGCGGCCACCAGCACAGGGAAGATGCAGCCGATGAAATCGAAGTTCATCATTACCATGCCGTAGCGATAGCCGTCGTCGGCCAGTCCGACCATGTCCTTGGCGCCGATGTCGGAGACCACCAGCGAAGTTCCCGCCGCCCACCAGGGCAACGTTCGCCCGGCGAGGAACACGTCCTTGCCGGTCGTCACTCCCCGGCTGAGCCAGAGGCCGACGGCGGTAACGACGAGGAAGTAGAGGACCACGAGGCCGACGTCGATTGGATCCAGCCTGAGTGAGGCGAGAGGTATCATGGGAGTTCCCTGGATGTCATGCCATGTCGCTGTAGCACTGCCACTGGATCTGGCCGCCGAGCTTCTTCAGGGCGTAGCCGATTTCGCGCAGGTAATTGCCGTAGACGATCTGGGTGTGGAAGCCTTCCATTTCCCGGGCGAACTGCTGCCACTGGCCGTCGACGGCGATTTCCATCTGGGAGCGGCAGGCCGGATAGGAGGGTGCGCCGGTGATCTTGCCGCGGAAGGCCTGCCACTTGCTGCAGACCAGGTTGGGGACCACGACCGTGACCTCCTGGCCCAAGGTGTAGTGAGTCTTGCAGGCGGCGCCGTAGTCGGACTCGTAGTGAGTCATAATCGTAGCGGGCTCGTAGTCTTGCCCGTTCATGCGGCGGGGAGCCTGGCAGTGGGCGACGAAGAACAGCCCGTCGTAAGGGTAGTGGGAGTTGCAGACGAAGGTCGGCCGGCTGGCGATCCAGCGGAGGAGCACGCCGGGCATGGTATGCGAAAGGTCGGTGTGGCAATAGGCGGTGTAGCCTTCGTCGTTGGCCAGGCTGAGTACGAAGCAGGCGGGGGTATCGAGCATGGCGATCTGCTCGTGGCCCATGCACTGGGAGAAGCCGAAATTGCTTGCTCCAGTCTCCTGGAGCAACTGGCGGCAAACGTGGAGGGCCATGTGGGAGTTGAAGACGAACTTGCGGTCGGTCTCCAGCTTGACATTGGGCATGTTCAGCAGTGCGGCCGTCTGTTCTTCAACCTGTTTGCCGATTTGCTGATCGGCACGGGCGGCCTGGAGCCGTTTGGCAAACTCTTCGTTGCTGACGTCGACAAACTCGTAGCCCCAGACCTCCTTGGCTACGGACGGGCCGTTTTCCTGGGCCTCTTTGCTGTAGGCGGTCAGACCGCCGATCGTGAGCATCTTGGTATTCCGAGCATTCTTCAGACCGTACATGGCCCGCAGGCGCCAGAGGAGTTCGTCGTAGCTGTCGACCACGACGTCGTCGGTATCGAAACCTGGCATTGCGAACAGATCGCCGCTCTGGCGTAAGAATCGCCAGTGGGCAATCTCGAATCCCAGATAAAACGGCCCCGAGCGGTGCCGCACGAACATGACCATGGGGACCTGCAGGGGCCACTGGGTGCAGGACCCGGCCGCGTAGACGATGCACAGGTCGGTATCGTCGACGGCCACCTCTGCCAGCCTGGCCTGCGAATCGAGGATCTGGACGGGATGAAACTCGACAGGGAACTCGGACTTTTCCTTGAGCTGGGCCAGTTCCTTCTCGATGCGGCCGGCCTCTTCCCGGGCGGCTTCGGCGGAGTGAATTCCGCCGTAGCCTCGCCAGGAGCTTTTTTCCTGGGGCGTCGGCACGTCGTGGACCAGGATGGGCTTGACTCGCAATGCAGCCCCGCGGGGAAACGGCTCCCCGGCACTGACCGGCTCGGCGGCTACGGCGCGGGCATCGGCGGCAGCCATGGTGAGTCCACCGATGGCCACTCCCGCGGCACTCGCCGCTTGGAGAAAGCGGCGACGGGATACGCCACCGGTGGGTTGCGGATTGCTGCAGCATGCGGGGCAGGATGACTGGCTGACAAGGTTGAGTTTGGTTTTCTTGTTCATGATCGATTCTCCCTTCGCGTGTGAGCGAAAAGACGTGGACGGGGCTGACAGAGTTCGTACGCACGACACTGGCGCAGCCAAGCGCGGGGCAAGCCCACGCGGCTATCTTCATGACGACTACCCTTCCGCGAGTCACACAAGGCCATTTAGTTCACTGGATGATTTCAGGATCGCGGTTTGCCTCTTGAATTCCGTCTCCGGCGCCTTTCTCCGAAAATCGCCGCAGCAGAGCTACAAAACACACCAGGCCAACCAGTACGCACCCTATTTCGAAAACCGTCTGCACAATCTGGGGAACCTCACCGAACTTGACGACCATGCGCCAGGCATTGAGCGAACCGTTGATGAAGGCATGGCAGAGGATGCTGGGGCCGATCGAGTCGCATCTCCAGGCAAGAAATCCCAGCCAGAGTCCGAGCGGGAAAGCGGCAACCACCGTATGCGGCTGCACGTGGACAACGGCGAACATTAGGGAGGTTACTCCAATCGCCCAGAGCGGAGACCAACGCTCCAGCAAACGCCGCTGCACGTAGCCGCGAAACATGAGCTCTTCGCTGATGCCGGGCACGATGGCAATACTCAGCACGAACGGCACCGCGGCGGCCGGCGTCATATTCTTGTAGAGCAGCTCCACCATGGGATCCGGAGGCACGATCAGAGCCAGTGCCTGCGCCAATGCCAGAGCGATGGCCAATGGGGCTATGGAAGCGAACATCGCGAGCAGATACACGCCACGAGTTGCCTTCACGGGAAGAAGGCCCAGCCGCTCCCACACGGGCGTCGGCGACAGCCAGGCGGGAACGATTGCCCCCAATCCATACGCAACGCCACCACAGACAATGAATGCCATGAACATCCATGGTGTCATCAGCTTCTCAGGCATGGAGTCCATGAAATCCCGAATGCTGGCGCCCCCGGCGACGGCAACGAGGAT
Organism: uncultured Planctomycetaceae bacterium; assembly: GCA_964429355.1. Taxonomy (GTDB): domain Bacteria; phylum Planctomycetota; class Planctomycetia; order Pirellulales; family Thermoguttaceae; genus JAAYAY01. The sequence goes on from CAYSCH010000179.1 coordinate 14,138, forward strand.
CAGTATGACGACGGCAAGGATCGAGAAACCGAAATTGGCTAACGTTGCCAGAACGACGGCGACAAACAACGTCCATATGCGAGGTTTTCGATGCGGCGCCGGCAATGGACCGAGCTCATCGCCCAGCGATGCGACAACTACGTCGTCCGACATGATCACTTCTCCTCCACCTGGAGTAGTGAACTCGGTCGATCCAAATGGACTGGCGGAGGAAATTGGGGCAAGGCGCTGGAGGAATTCGATGGGTCGGGGCTGATAGAGTTCGCACGCAAGGCACGGAAGCAGCCAAGCGCGGGGCAAGCCCACGCGGCTATCATTGTGATGGCAGAGTGTCTTGAAGAACGCAGGCTAAAGCCTGTACTCCAACAAGCATGGGGCAAGCCCACGCGGCTATTTTCATAACCCTTCATGGAATCACGCAAGGCCATCTATCGCTACCCTCTCGACTATTCCACCGAAAACCTGAGGTTGTCCACAAAGTAGGCCGTATCGGCGGCGACGGTGCTGCTGAAGCCGAGCCAGTGAAGCTCCTTGAACTGCGAGCCGGAGATGGGCAGATCGGCAAACTTCTGTTCCTGGCCGCCGGCCGGCGTCAGTATCAGCGTGAACGTTTTGGGCTGGCTGTCGCCGAGAGCGGCTCGGAGCTCGACGTGCAGCCAGGTCTCCGGTGGAACCTCGGCCACTTTCTTGCCCGCCACGCTGACAGTCCCACGGCCGTCGAACTGGACGCTGGGGCCCACATTCTGCGGATACGCTCCCGTATCGCGCCATTCGGTAAAGAACTGGGCGTCGCCGGGCATCCAGAGGTCGAACGACTGGCGGATCACGCCGCCGGTGAAGTGGGGTTCGTAGTAGAAATGGGGCTGCCAGGCAGGGGTCAGGTCTTTCGAGTCGGTGACTTTCAGACTCTGACGGCCGCTTGCGGCTCGTTCATCGCTCACCCGGATGGATGCCCCTTGCTCCTCACCGCTCACCTGGGCATGGGCCGGATGCCGGCCGACGGGAGTCTTTTCGAAGTCGTCGTCGAGCGAGAGCGGCTCGGGTGGGGGCGGCGGGGGAGGAAGGGGGCGGCAGTCGCAGTCGGCGTGGCGAACTTGTTTGGCCCACGCCGGGTCGCCGTACAAGCCGACCTGGGAAATGTCGAAGGGTTCGAAGCCAAGCTCACGGGCGGGCGAATTCTCGGCCAGCCGGAAGTCATGCTTGGCAGCGTCGACAAACTGCGGGTCGGCGATCCGGGAATGCTGATCGAGGCCAAGCTGCTGCCACTCGGGGAAGGTGTGGCGATAGAAGTGAAGTTTGTCGGCGCCGCCGGTATGCCAGTAGAGGTTCTCGTCCCAGTCGCCGATCGGTTCCTTGGCCGCGATTCGCTCGTTGAGCGACCGCTCCCCGTAGGGAATCAGGAGTTCGCCCTGGGTCAGGTAGACGATATTGCGGCGGAACGTGCTGGGACGCTGTTCGGAATAGGGCCAGAGCCCGTAGTCGGCAAACAGGGCGAAAATGTTGTTGCGAATGGTGTGCGCATGGCCGCCGTTGTTGAACATCAGTCCGCCGCTGCGGGTGTTGTAGACAAGGTTGTTTTCGACCGTGTAGTTGCCGCACTGGGCGTCGAGATAAATACCCCAGCCGAAGGCCGGTTTCGAGTAGGGCCAGATGTCGTGAAAGACGTTGTTGCGGATCACGCTCCCCGGGGAGACTCCCAGGCAGTAGATCAACCCGGCATCGCTCAGCACGCCGTGGACCAGGTCGTGCACATGGTTGAGTTCGACGAGGTTGTGGTGCGTGCGGTTCTCCTCGAGGCCCCAATTCCAGCCGAGGCTGATGCCGGAGTAGAAGAAGTCGTGAATATCGTTGTGGGAGAGTTGATTGTGGCTGCTCTGGGCGACCCAGATGCCGATCCCGGCGGCGTAGACGTGGCCGCCGTCATAGATATGGTTGTTGTCGACAAGGATCCGGCTCGATTCGGCCACGTCGGTCTCGGCGCGACTCGCTTCGCCCACGCGGACGCCGCCGGCGCCCAGGTCGTGCAGGCGATTGCGCTGGATGCGGCAATCCTTGCAGCCGCGGCGAAACCAGATCCCGTAGGTGCCGACGTGGGCCACTTCGCAGTCTTCCAGCAGGCAATTCACCGCCCCGTCGGCACTCACGGCGGCGGGCACGTTGACGGCCGCCTGGGTGCTGCTGTTGCCGGTCGGATCCAGAACCCAATCGGAGTGCTGGAAGGCCAGCCCGCGAAGGGTCACGTGCTGGACGAATCGGCCCGCATCGGCATCGCCTGCGAGGTGGACCAGTTCCGTGAGTCGCGGGGCGATGAACTCGGTCTCGGTGGGCGACTGGCCCGGCAGCGGCCAGTAGCTGAGCACACCGGACTGCCGGTCCAGATACCACTCGCCCGGCTGATCGAGCAATTCGAAGGCGTTTTCGACGTAGTAGCGTTGTTCCGGTTCCCAATAGCCGATGCTCCACCACTCCCGCATGGGCGCGGCGAGCTCGACGAGATTGGCCTTGGTGTCGACCGACTTGATCGGGTGGATCGACGTTTCCCAGGAGTGCATGAGGACCAGATTCACATCGCCAAGTTGCTTCCAGGGCTGAAGATCGCCGGGGGCGAACAGGAACCGGTCGCGAGCGATCGGCTTGGAACGCGGGTCGGGGGGGCCGGGGACCAGCTCCGCGATTCGGTGGTAGCCCTCGTTGGGCGAACGGGCTCGACCGCGGCGCTGGGCGTCGACAAACAATTGTCGGAAGTACCACTGTCCCGATTTCACCTCGGGCAGTTCAACCTGCCAGAGCTCGCCCGGCCCTTTCCGCCAACCGGTGATAGGGCGTCCTCCACTCAAGATGGGCTGCTCGCCGGGGAACGCGGCAAACAGGGCCGGAGACTCGGCGGTACCTGAATCTTCCGGTTCCAGGATGAAGGGGGTCTCCAGAAAGTAAGTGCCGCCGCGGACGAGCACTTGGACCGGCTCTCCGGCGGCGCGGTGTTTGCGAGCTACCTCGCGTGCCTTCTGGAGCGTGGCCAGGGGACCGTCGGTCCCTGCGGCGTTAGGTTCCGGTAAGGTGCCGGACCACTGGTCGTTTCCACCGGTTGCGACAAACAGATCGTTGGCTGAAGCCAACGTGCCGGCCATCAGGACCAGCAGGGCGAGGGTTATTTGAGTTTTCATGTTCCAGCCTATTTCGGGTTCGTGGCCGTTTGGTTCACCTGGATCTGAAGAATCGGCTGTGCGGTGCTATTGCCTGGCGGCCCATTTCACCGCGTTGGCCATGATCAACTGCACTTCAGGGCGGAAGAAATCGTCGTAGGTTTCGTGGCCGGGTGTGAAATAGAAGACTCGCCCTTTGCCGATCGTCCAGCAAAGGCCCATACGGCCAGGCGCCTTGGTTCCGTCCGGTTTCGTGTACTGGCCGTCGAGGGGCACGGCCTCCGGTTCCGGCACGGCAAAGGGTTCGCCGTAACGCTCGATCTGGGGCAGTTCGAAGTCTTTGACACCCCGAGCGATCGGATGATCCGCGTCCTTGACGATCACTCGCACGCTGGTCCCGTCGGCCTTGTACTCGCTCCAGGTGCAGGGCGTTCCCATAAGCCGCTTGTAGGGCTTGGCGAAATGGGACGAGTGCAGGGAGATGAACCCCATTCCGCCTTCGTTCACGCGTTTGAAAATCGCTTCGACGACTTCGTCTTGGACGTCGCCATGGCGTTTGTGCCCCCACCACATGAGGACGTCGGTCCGTGCGAGCACCTCCTCGCCGGCGCCCTGGCCGGGATCGTCGATGCCGGCCGTTGCGACCTCCCAGTCGGGCAGCGATTTCCTGAGCCCGTCGGCGACGGCGCCGTTGATGTCGTGCGGATACATGTCCTTGGGTGCAGTGCCCTCCGACCAGACCAGCACACGGCGTTTGGCCGGAGCGGCCCAGGTTTCCCCAGGCAACAGGGCACTTGCGGTAATGGTACGGCGCCGGCCGAGATCTACACTGACTCATGAGGCATGGCCTCATGGATTGGACCGCTTGGACGCTCGGGACTCTGGGGAATGACTCCCGACGCCAGGGACTGATTGAGGACCAGGGGGACTTTTGGGACTGATTGGTGGACGCTTGGGACGCGAGGGTGACGCCTGAATCTCAACGACTCGACGACGGCAAGTGGCAATCTCAAAA
>CAYSCH010000180.1:0-18245 GCA_964429355.1 uncultured Planctomycetaceae bacterium
GGTCCACGGGCGTGCCTTCCAGGATGTTCAGGGCCTCAGCCACGCCGAAGGCCGTAAGAACGGTGTAGCCCTGGGAGTTGAGGTTTCGCTGGAGGACCTCGACCGTATTCGGGACGTCATCCACGACGAGGATCGTTTTGCGATCAGAGGCGGTTTTCATTGCCGTTCCGTTCCTCGTCTTCGTCGACGTTCTTCACTGGAAGGTGAATCTCGAATCGGGTGCCCCGCCCCGGCTTGCTGTCCACGCTAATCGTTCCACCGTGGGAAGTGACGATCCCATGGACAACGGGGAGGCCCAATCCGGTGCCTTCATGGATATCCTTGGTCGTGAAGAAGGGGGTGAAGATCTGGCCGAGAACCTCCTCGTCCATGCCGGCGCCCGTGTCTTCCGCCGTCAGCACCACCTGGCTGCCGGCTGCGCGGGTTGCGATCTGGAGGCTGCCCCCTTCCGGCATGGCCTGAATGGCATTGACGACAAGGTTCACCAGAACCTGATTCAATTGGGACGGATCGGCGACGATTTCCGGAAGTTCCGTCGCGAGGTGCCGCTCGATGGCAACCCCCTTCATCCGGCATCGAGATTCCAGGAGGCAGAGCCCCTCTTCGATCACGGAGTTGAGATTCACCCGCGTTTTCCGCGGTGGCATCTGACGGGCGAAGAGCATGAGCTTCTTGATGATCTCCCGGGCATGGAGCGATGTTGCCACGATCTTGGCGAGATCCTGAGCAACCTGTCCTGGAACACCGGGCTCTTTTGCCGCGAGTTGAGCGAAAGCGAGGATATTGGCCAAAGGTTCGTTCAATTCGTGCGCCACCCCGGCCGAAAGCTGCCCGATGGTCGCCAGACGATCGGCATGGCGGAGTTGCTCCTGCAAACGCCCCTGTTCTTCGGCGGCTTCTCGCCGTTCGACCAGCAAGGCGATCTGGCGGGCCACGGTACCGATGAGGCTGCGTTCCTCATTCAAAAAGGGCCCTTCATCAAGTTCCGGCATCTGACGGGTGTAGCCCACCTCGAGGAGGCCCCGCCGCTGGCCCTTGATAACCAGGTCGACGGACTGCCTGTGGACGCACTCGTCAAAGTCTGGCGTGATGGAGGTGCGACCGTCTAAAACGAGTCGCGCCACGGTGATTTCGGGATACTGCCAGGCAGCGGGCAGGATCTCCACGACACCCTGGAAAATCTCTCCCAGATGAACGCCGGGGCGCTCCGCGAGTTGGGAGAGGCTGTAGAGGCACGTCAGCTCCTTGATCCTCTCGCGCAGCGAGGCGCGTGCGAAATGGCTGCCCAGCGCCAACCCGGCGATCTGGGCGACGTTCTCATAACCTTCGATGTCCGACTCCCGAAACCAGTTCTTCCGCCTGCTTCTTAGCTGTAATAACCCAATCGTTTCGTCGGCGGCAACCAACGGAATGATGGCCAGCGACAAGTAACTTCCGGCGCCACCCAAGAGTGGTTCTGCCACACCATCTTCAATCTCCCCAAGCGGTGGCACTGCATTCCCGGTCCAGAAGCTGCCTCCCTTCGTGAGAGATGACGGCGGAAACTGGTTTTCGATCAACATCCGGCAGAGTTCGTCAAGCCAATTTCCTTCCCGCATGCAAGTCAGCAACGCGTGGCCATCGATCTGTTTGCGACGTGTGACCTCAAGGCAAACAGGGTGCGCGGGGTGCTGTGCGGCTTCGCAACGAAAGCACTGATCTTTCCTTCTTACGCGCAGCTCGACCGAGTCACATTCGGAGAAGTCCAACAACAGCCTGGCGATTTCTCGCAAGAAGTCGATTCGGGAGGTGCCGCTGTTGACCTGGCGGAGGATCGCTTGCGACAGGGCGCGGTAGTCCCTGCAGCGCCGGCTGGCCGGCGACTGTGCGGTTCTGGCTCGTGTCTGGTTGTTGGCCATCCCATGTCCATTCTGAACAGAAATCGGCGGTCGCCTGCCACATCTCTCCTCGCATGCCCGTAATTGACCATTATAAACGGCCGCGAGCGAATAGTCAGGGATCATGCCGTTTGTCTTCCGAGGCTACGAAAGAGGTTCCGTTTTCCTGGGCGACTGGCTACAATGGCGGGCGCCGACCGGACGATTGAGAGGAGGACGCGATTTCGTTCAGGGAGGTGGCAATGGCCGAAGAATCGAAGTTGCCCACAAGAAGGGTGCCCGAGAAGCTGCCTGTGTCGCAAGTTCTCGATGAAGCCGTGCTGGAGCGGAGCGAGCCGCGGCTGAAGTTGGCGCTCCAGGCCGCCGGTGGAGGCGCGTGGGACTGGGACTTCACGAGCGGCAAGGCCTGGTGGTCGGACGAAATGTACGACCTGTGGGGCGTTGAGTGGGGCTCGCCGGTAGAACTGGAACCTTCGCTGGCTCGCGTCCACCAACAGGATCGTGAGCTCTTGCGCCAGGCCTTGAGCAAGGCCATTGCCGAACGTACGGGGTTCCAGGCGGAGGTCCGGATCTGCCACCCGGTGCTTGGAGAGCGGTGGGTGGCTACCGTGGGACGACCGGTGCGAGATGGGGCCGGCCAAGTGACGCGTCTGGTGGGGATCACGCTGGACGTGACTGCCCGAAGGCATGTTGAAGACGCCCTGCGGGCCAGCAACGAGCGGCTGGAGCTGCTGGCCACGGTGGGAGAGTCGCTCCTGCGTGCCGAGGATCCGCAGGTCATTATCGAACAGGTCTGTCGAAAGGTGATGAGCCACCTCGATTGCGAGTTCTTCTTCAATTACACGGTTGTGGTTCCCGGACGGCGATTGTACCTGACTGCTTCCGCAGGTGTTTCTGCCGAGACTGCCGCCGAAATCCAACATCTCGATTTTGGCGTCGCGGTCTGCGGTTGTGTTGCACGAGACGGCCGGCGGATTGTTGCCGAGGACATCCAGCACAGCGATGATCCCAGGGCTGACCTTGTCAGGTCCTGGGGGGTACAGGCGTACTGTTGTCACCCCCTGGTGGCCCTGGGGCGCGTGATCGGCACCTTGTCTTTCGGTACGCGGATGCGGCCATCGTTCACGAAGGATGAGATTTCGCTGATGAAATCGGTGGCCGATCTTGTTGCGGTGGCCCTGCAGCGGCTGCAGGCAGAGGAGTCGCTGCGGGAAAGCGAGGAACGCTATCGCACGTTGTTCGAAGCGATGACCGAAGGCTTTGCGTTGTATGAGATCGTCGCCGACGAACAGGGCAAGGCGACCGATTTCCGCTTGCTCGATGCGAACTCGGCTCACGACCGCATTTCCCGGATGAGACGGGCCGATATCCTTGGCAAGAGTATCAGGGAGATCATGCCGGCCGACCGATTCCATCTGATCGAAGACTACGCCCAGGTGGTGCTGACCGGCAGGCCGTTTCACACAGAGATCTACTCACCTCAGTCGCAACGCTGGTTCGAGATCGTCGCGTTTCGTAGTGGCATGACCCAAGTGGCCGTCGTCTTCTCCGATGTCAGCCAGCGCAAACAGGCCGAAGCGGAACGCGAGCAGCTCATTGCCAGGTTGGAAGCGCAGAACGCCGAGTTGGAACGGTTCACGTATACCGTCTCTCACGACCTGAAGAGCCCGCTGATCACGATCAAGGGTTACATCGGCATGCTCTCCGAAGAACTTGCCGAAACCGACATTGGATTCGTGCACGACGATCTTATCCGAATTTCGAAGGCCGCCGATACGATGGGGGAATTGCTCGAAGACCTGCTGGAATTGTCGCGGATCGGGCGCCTGGTCAATCCGCCCGAAGACGTTCCTCTGGGAGAACTGGTCCAGGAGAGCCTGCGCGTTGTCGGCGCGAACATTGAGGCGGGAGATATCCATGTCGACGTGATCGAGCCCCTGCCCATGCTCTACGGCGACCGGATCCGCCTCCTGGAGGTCCTGCAGAACCTGGTTGAAAATGCCGTGAAATACATGGGCAACGCGCCCCAGCCCCGGATCGAGATCGGCACTCGCCTGCAAGACGAAGAAACGATCTGCTACGTCCGCGACAACGGCATCGGGGTCGAGCCGCGCTTTCATGAGAAAGTCTTCGGGTTGTTCGAGCAACTCGATCCAAAAGCGGGGGGGACGGGTATTGGCCTGGCGGTTGTCAAGCGGATTATCGACGTTCATGGAGGCCGCGTCTGGGTCGAGTCCGAAGGCAAGGGGCAGGGTTCGACGTTCTGTTTCGCCGTGCCGAAGAAGAGGGTGTCAGGGAGCGGCTGATGCGGACGGGTGAAGTCAATTCACATCGAATTGACCGTGTCATAGAGGGCTACGATGTTTTCCGTGGGAGTCACCGGCTGAAGGTTGTGGCACGGGGCGCAGATCCAGCGGGCGGCGGCATAGATTTCCCGGCTCTCGCGGACTTCCCGGACGACGTCGTCGACGTTGCCGAAAGCGAGCGTCTGCTGGTTGTCGATGGAGCCGTGGAAGATGATGCGGTCGCCGAAATCGGCCACGAGCCGCTCCCGCTCCATGCCGGCACAGCGCCACTGGATGGGGTTGAGAACTTCGATTCCGACCCGATCGATCAGGTCGGGCAGGAACATTCTTGCAGCGCCGTCGGTGTGGTACATCACGTGGATGCCGAACGAGCGGGCCAGGTCGGCCATCTTCACCTGGTTGGGCAGCAGGAAGCGGCGATACATGGCCAGACTCATGAGCGGTCCGGTCTGGGCGCCAAGATCCTCCGCAACCCACGTCGTATCGATGCGGCCGCGGCCCGCCTCGAAGATCCGCCGATGGTGCTCCCAGTGGAAGTCGAAGATATGGCCGAGGACGGCGTCGGCGATTTCCGGGCGGAGGATCAGGTCTTCGAAGGCCCGCTCCAAGCCGCGGAGGTAGCCGTAGAGGAGAAAGGGTTCGTAGCAGGCGGCGTGGATCGGATACACCCCGTCGTCGGCCTGGCAGGCTTCGGTCACGACGGAGTAGTCGAAGTCGTCGGGCGAGGGCCACGGGTGTGCGTGGACGTCGGCGACCGTCTGGGCAGTTGCCAGCGGGAGATGGCATGGTTCGTCATAGGCCCCGCCGGCATACTCGGCTCGACGATACTCGATGCCCCACATGTCGCGCCCTTGGGCGGTTTTGCTCTTCAGCCAGCGCGGTGCGACTTCCAGACGCCGATCGATGGAGAGTCTTTTCCAGAGGGCCATTTCGGTGGGACAGGCGAGGTCGCGCAGGAGCCGCTCGGTGACCTCGGGCGTGGCCTGGTAGTCGGTGGGCACGCGATCGGGCGTGCGGCGCTCGAACAGGGCCTGCCAGCGTTGGCGGGGTGTCATTATTCCATCTCCGCTCGCACCGGCTTACCTCCCTCGGCGATCGAGCGATCGATCGCCAGGCATAGCTCGTGGGTGTGGAATGCGTCGGCCACGTTGCCGTGCAGGTCTCGATCTTCGAGGATGCTGTCGACAAGGTGGTTCATCTGGGCATCGAAGGGGTGGTGGTCGACGGCGCCCGAGTCGGGCATGATGGTCTTCATTTCGGTCCAGCTCGTCTGGCCGGGGAAGAGGGGTTTGGACCAGATGCGGTTGTCGCGCAGGGTGCCTTGGGTGCCGACCAGGTCGATATTGAAGCTGTACGGCATCTCGGAATCCAAAAGGGCTGAGGTCTTGCCGATTGTGCCGTTTTCGAACTTAAGGATGGCGACCACGTTCGCATCGTACTCGTAGGCCCCACGGACGTTGTTGGCGAAGGCCGATACTTCGACCACTTCGGAGCCGGACAGGTAGCGGATGGCGTCGACGGCATGGCAGCCGGCCAGCAGCATCGTGCTTCCGCCGGTCGCCCGTGTGTGGGCCCACTCCCAGCCGGAGTACCAGTCGGCGATGCCGTGCCAGTAGTCGATCTCGACGTAGAACAGTTCGCCCACGGCCCCCTTGGCGAGGAGCGACTTGAGGTTGTCGAAAAGCGGGTTCCAGCGGAGGACGAAGCTGACGACACTCTTGACGCCGCTTTGGGCGACGGCGTCGCGGAGAGCCCGATTTTCCTGGCTGGTGAGGCACATGGGTTTCTCGATGACCAGGTGTTTGCCGGCCCGGGCGGCGGCGATTGCCTGGGGGGCGTGGACGTGGTTCGGTCCACTCAGATTGACGATGTCGACCCGGTCGTCGCGGAGGACGGCATCGAAGTCGTCGGTCGCGGTGCAATCGAGCCCGCAATCTTCCACGAATTTCTGGGCGGTTTCCCTGCGCCGGCTCGAGACGGAAACGATTTCCGCTCGATTACATTTTTTCCAACTCGCCGCGTGGGCTCGAGCCACCGATCCGGCTCCATGGATTGCCACTCCCAGTTTTCGCTCCGCCATTGGACTTCTCCCAGCTTTCAGGGGCGTTGCCAAAAGCACCGATTGTGCACATTCATGCCCGTGGGAGACTCCCACGTTTTGTCGGGGCTTCTCAGGAAAACGATTTGCGATCGTTTCTGCCACAAGCATTACGAAAACCGGCGGCGGATGCAAGACGGCGGCCGGACGAGCGGTTTCGGCGGAACACCGGCGCGGCGGCGCGAGCGAGGACGGTACAAACCCAACTATTCCGGGCTCGGGCTGGTCGCCCTCCCGGAAACGTTTGTCCGAAACCCCAAATAGGTTCGGTATGGCCACGTTACGGGGCAGGAATCCGATTGGCCGGCCTGCTTGTTCGCCCCTGGCAGGCCGTTATACTGAAGCGAAATTAGGATTGCTTCGGATGACCACACCAACAACTATCTACCGACCGGCTCTTTGACCATGACTCGAAAAACCGCACTTGCCTTTCTTGCCCATCCCGACGACGCCGAATTTCTCTGTGCCGGGACCCTGATCCGCCTTGCGGCGCTCGGCTGGGAGATCCACATTGCCACCGTGGCCAACGGCGATTGCGGCTCCATGACCGAGACCCCTTGGGTCATTGCCGGACGGCGGACGCAGGAAGCCGCGAACGCCGCCCAGGTGATCGGGGGCACCTACCACTGCCTGGGCGAGAACGACGGAATTGTCGTCTACGACAAGATCAATCTGCAGAAGAGTTTCGATCTTTTCCGGCGCGTGGCCCCCACACTCGTGTTTATCCATGCCGCCAAGGACTACATGATGGATCACGAAATGGCGTCGCTGCTCGGCCGAGCCGCCAGTTTTCTCTACGGGGCGCCCAACTGCTCGCGTTTTCCGCTTCTTGAGGGCTCGCAGATTCCCCACCTCTATTACTGCGATCCGCTCGAAGCCAAGGATCCCCTCGGCAACGTGATCCGGGCGACAACCTATGTGGACATTACGGAACATATTGAGAAGAAGGCCGAGATGCTGGCCTGCCACGACAGCCAACGCCAGTGGCTGCTCGACCATCACGGAATCGATGAGTACCTCAACGCCATGCGGCGCCATGCGGCGATGCGAGGTAACGAGATCGGTGTGGCTTCGGCGGAGGCCTTCGTGCAACATCGCGGCCATGCGTACCCGCAGGATGATTTGCTGAAGGAACTGTTCGGCGGGTGGGGTGCGGCTTGATGGGCTGCCCCGTGACCGTCGTTATTGGTTGACAAACTGGATGCAATTTGGCGGAATAGGACGCCATACCATGGTGGGCCGCGTTCGATTCCGGGAGCGGCAAACCGGCAACGAACTTGATCGCCTTCAGGCCAATAGACGTTGGGTCGCAATGGCCCACTTGGCACCACCCCACATTCCCTGAACCCTGAACCCTGAGGTCTCAAAATGGCACGCCCGATCAGCAAAGTCGCTCCAGAATGGTGGGACTACACGACCCTCGATCCCGAGATCTACGCCGACGTTCCCAAGTTGAACGTGCGGAGCATTGAGAAGTTGTCGCGGCCGGGCTTCAAGGTTGTCATGTACGACACGCTCGAGGACTTCTACCTTGCCGAAGCCTTGGAATACATCGATGCGTGGCGTCAGTCGACGCCCGACAATCCGGCCGGCATTTGCGGCCCGATCGGTCCGACGGAGCAGTTGCCGCTGGTCGCCCGGCTCGTGAACGCCTTGAATCTGGACATTCGCGATGCCCATTTCTGGGGCATGGACGAATGGGTGGACGATGAGGGTGTGCCGGTGCCGACGTCGCATCCCTTGAGCTTTGCCAAGGCCGACATGGACATGTGCTTCAAGAAGATCGACCGGAAGTTGCGAATGCCGGATTCGCACCTGCACTTCCCGACCGGCGATTTGAACGCCTACAGCAAGACCTACGATGAGATCCGCTGCGTCGTGATGCAGGGGGGGCAGGGTGAAGTGAAGCACTGGGCTTTCAACGATCCGCCGCGGCGCAAGGGCAAGTACAAGGATGCACCGCCGACTGCTGAAGAGTCTCGCCGACTCAAGACCCGCGTGACCGACCTGCACCCTATGACGGTGATCCAGAACGCGCGAACCAGCGGCGGCGGGCAGGTGTCTCTGGTGCCGACGAGGGCGGCTACTGTGGGTCCCCACGAGACCTGGAAAGCGGAAAAGGTCTCCATCTGGCAGGCCGGGTGCCACGACAACCCCTTCGGCATGCGACTGACGGCACTGATGATCTCCAAGAAGATCGTCGACAGTTCTGTTCCCATGTCGCTGCTGGCCGATCATCCGAACGTCCAGTTCAATTTCTTCCGCCACGGGCTGGGAAGTTGCGAGACGGAGATGCACTAGGACTGGAGACTGGAAGGCAGGGACCGGTTTGCCGCAGGCCGGGGTCTCCCTGAGACCCCAAGTTGCCCGAAGCATTCAGGTTCCCACTTCCGGCTTCGATGTTGACTCTCTGACGTCGCCAACAAACGCGGGGCAAGTGCGGCAAGTCCACGCGGCTGTCGGTATATGCCCCAGAGCGTCGGTTGCCCATTCCTTACGGTCTACTTCCCCATGTCCCGTCTCTCCTGGATCTACCAGACGTCGCTAGGGCTCCTCACCGACCTCTATCAGCTTACGATGGCTGCCGGGTACTGGAAGACCGGGCTTGCGGAGCGGGAGGCCGTGTTCCACCTGTTCTTTCGCGAAAACCCGTTCGGGGGTGGCTGTGCCGTTTCCTGCGGGCTGGCGGCGGCGGTCGATTACCTGAAATCATGGTCTTTCACGGAGCCCGATCTGGCTTTCCTGGCCGAGCAGCACGGCAACGACGGCAAACCGCTCTTCAGTGCCCCCTTTCTCGACTATCTTAACGAGCAACGATTCGGATGCGACGTGGACGGGATGGAGGAGGGAACGGTCGTTGTGGCCAACGAACCGATGCTTCGGGTCCGTGGGCCGCTCGTCCAGTGCCAGTTGGTCGAGACGGCGCTGCTGACGATGATGAATTCTGAAACCCTGATTGCCACGAAGGCCGCGAGGATAACGTCCGCAGCGGGTGGCGATCCGGTTCTCGAGTTTGGTCTGCGCCGGGCCCAGGGAATCGACGGGGGGCTGTCGGCAAGCCGTGCAGCGTTCGTGGGCGGTTGTGCCGGAACCTCCAACGTGCTGGCCGGACGGCTCTTCGGCATACCCGTTGGTGGAACCCATGCCCACAGTTGGATCATGTCGTTCGACGACGAGTTGGAGGCCATGTGCGCCTATGCAGACGCGATGCCCAACAATTGCATCTTCCTTGTGGACACCTACGACACGATCGAAGGTGTGCGCAAGGCGGTTGAGGCCGGTCGCCGGCTTCGTCGCCAAGGGCACGAGATGGCGGGCATCCGGCTCGACTCGGGGGATCTTGCGTCGCTGAGCCTCGAAGCTCGGCGAATTCTGGATGAAGGCGGTTTTTCCAACGCCAAAATTGTCGCCTCCAACGATCTGGACGAGCACTCGATCGCCGAGTTGAAAGGGCAGGGGGCCCGCATCGGCGTCTGGGGCGTCGGCACACGGCTGGCCACGGCCTACGACCAGCCTGCGCTCGGAGGCGTCTACAAGCTCACGGCCATCCGCTCGGCCGACGGCCGGTGGCGAGATCGGCTGAAACTGTCTGAAGACCCCGTCAAGATGACCACGCCGGGCATTCTCCAGGTGCGACGTTTCGAGCAGGAGTCGCGTGCCCTTGGCGATTGCATCTTCGACGAACGCTCGGACACCGATCAGGAGTTGGTGCCTGTCGAGCCAGCGGTTGGCACCCGCCATACAATTCCGCCGGACGCATCGTACCAGGACCTGTTGGTTCCCGTGTTCCGCGGCGGCCAGTCGGTGTATGATCCACCGAAGGCTGACGTTGCCCAGCGCCGCTGCCGCGGGCAACTGGCGCTGCTGCCCGATGCCGTCCGTCGCCTCTCCAATCCGGCAGTCTACCCCGTCTGGCTGGACGAGACGGTTTACCACAAGAAGCTCGAGTTGATTGAAGCAGCCCGAAGGAAGAAACCGTGACCCGAATTCGCGTTGCCGCGGCAGTACTCAACCAGACACCGCTTGACTGGCAGAATAACCAGGCAAACATCCAGGCTGCCATCGCGGAAGCGAGGCAGCAGCAGGCGAGCATTCTCTGCCTGCCCGAGATGGCAATCACCGGCTACGGTTGCGAAGACGCCTTTCACTCCCCCGGTTTGCAGCGAACGGCCCTGGAAATGCTGGAAGAAATCGTTGCCGAAACCAGGGGCATGATCGTGACGGTCGGCATTCCCCTGCTCCACAAGAGCGGCCTGTTCAACGTGGCCTGCCTGGCTGTGGACGGCAGGATCGCGGGTTTTGTCGGCAAGCGCTTCCTGGCCGGTGAGGGGCTCCATTACGAACCACGGTGGTTCAAGCCGTGGCCGGTGGGAGTTGCCGACAGGGTGGAAATCGAGGGAAGGGAGTACCCGATCGGGGATATATCCTTCGAATGCGGCGAGGTGACCATCGGTGTGGAGATCTGTGAAGACGCCTGGGTGGCGAAACGCCCCGGCGGCGACATGGCCCTGTCAGGGGTCGACGTGATCCTGAATCCCAGCGCCAGCCACTTCGCTTTCGGCAAGTTCGAGACCCGCAAACGGCTGGTCATCGAAGGGTCGCGGGCGTTTGGCGTGAGCTACGTTTCGACGAACCTCCTGGGCAACGAAGCGGGCCGGGTTATCTACGAAGGCGGCGCCCTGATCGCTTCGGCGGGACGGCTGCTTGCCGCCGGCCCCAGGTTTTCGTTCCAGCCCGTGCGAGTGACGACGGCCGTGATTGACGTCGACGCCACTCGCATGAACCGTGCCCGGACCGGCAGCTACCAGCCCGATCTTGGCCACAGGCCGAACCGCGTGGAGTGCGAATTCAGCTTCCCCGAGATCGAGCCTGAAGTTGCCCGGCCGGCAATGGCGTCGTGGGAATCGAGTGCGAAGATTAAGGAAGAGGAGTTCACGCGATCGCTGACCCTGGCCCTCTTCGACTACCTCCGCAAGAGCCGCTCGCGAGGTTTCGTGGTCAGCCTGAGCGGCGGCGCCGACTCCTCGGCCGTGGCGTGCCTCGTGGCGCTCATGGCGGAAATGGCGGCCGCCGAGTTGGGCACCGAGCGGTTCAACGAAATTCTGGCACACATCCCCGCACTTCGGACTGCCGAAAGCAACCGCGACCGCGTGAGTGTGCTCCTGAGTTGTGCCTACCAGGCGTCGCGCAATAGCAGCGATGACACCCGCAACTCGGCGGTCCGGCTTGCCGAGGCCCTCGGGGCGGAGATGGCCTGCTGGGAGATCGATGAGTTGGTTGAAGACTATACCTCCAAGGTGGAGAGTTTCCTGGGCCGCAAACTGACCTGGGATCACGACGATCTTGCCCTGCAGAACATCCAGGCCCGGGTGCGAGGGCCCAGCGTATGGATGCTGGCCAATGTCAAGGGCGCCCTCCTGCTGGCCACGAGCAATCGGTCCGAGGCGGCCGTCGGCTACGCCACGATGGACGGCGATACCTGCGGGGGCTTGAGTCCCATTGCCGGCATTGACAAGGCGTTCCTGCGCCATTGGCTCCGCTGGCTGGAAACACAGGGCCCCGACGGAGTCGGACCGATTCCTGCGCTGGCGGTTGTCAACGGGCTGGCTCCGACCGCGGAACTCCGCCCCCAGGCGGCAACCCAGACCGACGAAGCGGACCTCATGCCTTACGAGGTCCTCGACCCGATCGAACGGGCGGCGATCCGCGACAAGCAGACCCCGGTCGAGGTCTTCCGGCTCATGCGTGCCCAGTTTCCCCAGTACTCGATCGAACAACTCCATACATGGGTCGAGCGGTTCTTCCGCCTCTGGTGCCGCAACCAGTGGAAGCGAGAACGCTACGCCCCGTCGTTCCACGTCGACGACGAGAACCTCGATCCGAAAACCTGGTGCCGCTTCCCGATCCTGTCGGGCGGCTTCCAGCGGGAGCTCGAAGAATTGGCTCGATACGTTGGCAGTCTGAAGCGATGACTCGCGTTGCGTTGCTGGTTCAGGGGTGGAATGGTGGAATGATGTCGATGCCAGTCCTTCCCAGTATTCCAACATTCCAGTATTCCAATATTCCCTGAAGGAAACGTCCTCAAGCCTGTGGTTGGTGAGATGCCCTATACCTACGACTTTCCCCGCCCCGGTCTGACAGCCGACTGCGTTGTTTTCGGTCTGGCCGATGATGCGCCGCTGCAGGTCCTCCTGATCCAACGGGCGAAATACCCCTTCGAGAGGTGCTGGGCCGTTCCCGGCGGGTTTGTCAATGAAGGAGAAGCACCGCTCGAGGCCGCTCGGCGGGAAATGGCTGAAGAGACCGGTCTGGCCGACCTCGCCATGAATCAGTTTCACACGTTTGGCAAGCCGGGTCGCGATCCCCGCGGCTGGGTTGTGACGGTCGCTCACTGGACGGTCGTCCGCACCGACCGGGTCCATCTCCAGGCAGGAGACGACGCCGCAGCCGCCCGGTGGTTTCCGCTCAACGACCTGCCTCCGCTGGCCTTCGATCACGATGAGATGCTCGCGAAGGCCACCGCGGCACTCCAGCAGGCGCTGCAAACCGCTCCCCCAGACCGAAAAGTGTTTTTCGATCAAGTGAGCGCGTCGATCATTCAGGCAGCGCTGGCCCGCTCTACAGTCTGACAGTTCCTTCCGGGATGGTCCTGCTGGTCACGCCGTCATCCCTTTGCAACCTCCAACATTGTCATGTCCGACGCACAGACGAGCAAATGGACTGTCACTCGACGCGGCAGATCACGCACTTCAGGTAGTCGGATTCGGGAACGCCGATGCGGACGGGGTGATCGGGAGAGGGACCGCGGCATTCGAGGATCTGGAGGTCGCGGCGAGTCTTCTGGGCCACACCGAAGAGCATGTCGAGAAAGTCGTTGCGGCTGACCCGGCCCGAGCAACTGCAGGTGACCAGGATGCCGCCCGTCTCCAGCACTGCCACGCCGAGGCGGTTGAGGCGGTGGTAGGCCCGCAGGGCCTGATCGATCGACTGGCGGCTGCCGGCGAAACGGGGTGGGTCGAGAATCACGGCGTCGTAATGCCGGTTCTCTGCGGCAAACCTCTCGAGTGTCTTGAAGGCCTCGCCGACCTCGAAGCGGACGTTTTCGATTCCGTTGGCCGCGGCGTTGGCCCGGGCGTTGTCGATCGCCCTCTGGCTGCTATCGACTCCGAGCACCTCGGCCGCGCTTCCCAAACGGGCGGCCGTAAGGGCAAAGCCCCCCGCGTATGAAAACATGTCGAGCACCCGTCGCCCGCGCAGATAACGGGCAGCGGCCAGGCGGTTTTCACGCTGGTCGAGGTAGTAGCCCGTCTTTTGCCCGCCGCCACCCACGTCGACAGCGTAGGCCAGCCCGTGCTCCTGGATCGTGACGTCCGCCGGAGCCGGCTCTCCCCAGGCCAGGCCGTCTTCCGGCTCCATTCCCTCGGAGCTGACAATCTTGGGATCGGTACGAACATAGATCCCGCGAGGCGAGACCAGATCGGCCAGGTGGCCGATCAAGGCGTTTTTGCGGACCGCCATGGCCAACGCGGCCAGTTGAACCACAAGGTAGTCGCCGTAGCGATCCACGATCAGCCCGCTCAGCCCGTCTGCCTCGCTGAAAACCAGCCTGGCAGCGCCCTGGGGAGCGTCGTAGCCAATGGTGTGCCGCAGGGCAACGGCCGACTGGAGTCGCTCGCGCCAGAAGGCGTCGTCGAGGGGCCGGCCAGGCGTCCACGAGTAGAGCCGCACCCGCAGGTAGCTGTGGCTGTTGTAGATCCCGCGGGCGACGAAGTCGCCACGTGGGGTGACGACGTCGACCTCCTGCCCATCGCGAACGTCGGGGCTGGTGCTCAGCAACGACTTTTCCAGCACCCAGGGATGGCGGCTGACGAAGGGCCCCTTCCTGTGCGGCTTGAGGACAACCTGGGGAACTTGGGATGTAGAAGTGCTCATGAATCCATCCTACGGTTCCCCGTTGCGACCGCAAGGGGCAGTCTTCGGGTGCGCCCAGACGGCGCCCCGCGAGGCTTCGGGTGCGTCAAGACGGCGCGCTACGAGGCCGTGGCCACTTTCACGAAGATCACCCGATCGTCGCCCGGGGCGTAGAAGTCCTTGAGGTTTGCCTCCAGGGTGTAGCCGCAGCGCTCGTAGAACCTCCGTGTCGGCGTGTATTGGGCCCGGCCGGAGGTATCGATGTAGATGCGGTTGCCGCCGGCCTCCTGGATCAATCGCTCACACTGCTCGATCATTTTTCGGCCTACGCCCGCGCCTTGCAGGTCGTGGCGAACAGCGATCCAGAACAGGTCGTAGCTGGAAACGGTGCACGCGATCGGGCCGTAGCACGCATAGCCAACCACCTGGCCCCCGAGTTCCGCAAACACGAAGTAGTAGCCCGACGGCTCCCCCTTGGCTAATCGTTCGTCGACCAGTTCGACGGCCACGTCCACTTCGTCGGGTCGGAACATACCGGTCGACTCGACGATTGCACGAACGTGCTCCCGGTCTTTGGGGGTTACGGTATGCCGGAGGGTGACAGTCTGCGTGTTGCTCATGAGTTGACCATGCCGCGAAAAAAGGAACGGGCATTCTTGCCCAGGGTCTGGATGCGATAACCGCCCTCTTGAACCACGAGCGTCGGAAGGTTCATCCGGCCGATCATGCGGCCGTTCGCCTCAAAATCCTTGGCTCCGAGCGTCCAGGTGCCGGTCGGGTCCCCCTTGGCCGTATCCAGACCGAGCGGGACGACGAGATAATCTGGATTGTATTCCGCAATTGCTTCGAGGGCCTCCGCCAGGGTGTGGCGGTACCTGGCTCCGTCGACTATCTCCGGCAGCGGGTAATTCCTGTTGAATCCCACGCCTTCCCCTTCACCGCGTTCTTCGGGAAAACCACTGAAGTAGGGATAGGCGAAGCCGGGATCGCCGTGGATCGAGATGGTGAGCACGTCGTTGCGGTGCCAGAAGATGTTTTGCTGGCCGTTGCCGTGATGATAATCGACATCGAGCATGGCCACCCGGCCATGGCGGCTGAGATAGTGGGCCGCGATCGCCGAGTTGTTCAGGTAGCAGAAACCGCCGAACACGCCCCGTTCCGCATGGTGACCGGGCGGGCGGACCAGGGCGTAGGCGATGCGCCGACCGCTGAGAATCGCATCCGCCGCCGACAAGGCACATTCGACCGCCCGGCTGGCGGCGGGAAACGCGTTTCCGTTGATTGGCGTGAAGGTGTCGATGCAGTAATAGCCGGCACAGGCCGACCAATCCCGCGGCGGCCGGTCCGGATTACGGATCGGGAATACGTAGGGGTAGACCGACTTGCCTTGTCCGACGATCGCGCATGCCCGGCGGAAGTAGTCGAAAAAGCCTTGATCGTGAACCGCCAGAATATGGCGGCTCGGATGGCTCTTGACCCGTCTGGGCTCGATCAGCCCTGTTTCTTTCAGGGCGCCGAGAATCGTATCGATTCTCGCCGGCCTTTCCACGTAGCCCCGTTGGCGAACGTGATGGATACCGTGGCGATCGTTGACGAACACGGCGATCGGTTTCGCAGCGGATCCGCTTGGTCCGTTCGGTATCGCGTCGTCTGTACGTTGGAGAGGGGGCATGATCAGTCAAGCGTGTCCAGCGTTTGCTCCGCGAACAAACGTCATTCCGCGGGGCGAAAAGCGACTATCCGCGACAGCGATTGCCTGTGGGATCGTCAGCAGTCGTCGAGGATCGATTGAATGGCCTGATCCAACGGAATTGCCGCTTGCTCGAGGGCGGCGGCGAACCCCGCGTCGGGCGAGAGGCAGGGATTGGCGTTTACCTCGAGAATCCACGGATTCTCGCCGCCGTCGACCCGGAAGTCAACGCGGGCGTAACCGCGGAGCCCGAACGCATACCAGCAGCGTCGAGCCAGATCGGCCAGGCGCTCGCCCAGTTCGAAGTCGTCGCCACCGGGCTTGCACGGAAAACGTCGAGGCGTGTTCTCGAACTCGAAGGAACCGGACGCCCATTTGGCGTCGTAGCCCACAATGTGCGGCTTGCCTGGAGGAAACGACGAGAAGTCAATCTCCGCCGGCGGCATTACGATGGGTCCCTCCGGGGTTCCGAGAACCGCCAGGTTGAACTCCCGTCCGTCGATGTATTGCTCGCCGAAGCAAGCGCTTCCGACAAGGTCCGACTGTCTTTCGACTTTCTCGCGCAATTCTCCTTCGTCGGAGACTTCGCAAACGCAATCGTCGTTCATTCCCAGCGACGCGTGTTCCTCGATCGGCTTGAGAATGAACCTTGCCGGAAAACGGACGCCTAGTCCGGCCGATCCACACGCGTGGAGTGTTGCACCGCTTTCTTGCCATGGTGCGCCACTGCCGGCTTGAGAGCAGTGAGAACCGTACGGAACTCCTTCCTGGCAGGCAACATCACCCGACCCTGGAGACCGGCGGCGCTGGGAAGCCTCCCACCAGGGCGGTGTCGGCAGGCCGGCCAGAGCCATCATTCGCTTGGCCCTGATCTTGTTGTTGCTGAGCACCAGGGCCGCGGCCGGAGCGCCGGTATACGGGATCCGCATCGTTTCCAGCAGAAAAGCCGGAATGTGGGCCAGGCAGTCCGTTTCGTCGAGCGATTCGACAAGGTAGAAGACCCGATCTGGCCGGGTGGCGACAACCTCCAGCCGAGTCCGCTGGAGATCGAGAGTCGCTTCCGCCACCTGGACCGAATGACCGAGCCGCCGGAGCGATTCGGTCACAGTAGCGGCCTGGACCAGCACGTCTTTGTCATCCTCCGGCGCATCCGCAGCGACCGTCTGGTGCAGGATGGTTACACGCATGCCTGTCTCTCATGAGCCCCGGCCGCGGGGCCAGCGAGCGAATGGCCTGCCGGCCTGACCCGACGGGCGGCCGACTGGACGATCCGTTCGATGAGTTCCACATAGGGAATCTGCCGAGCGGTACAGATCATTGGCAGGTCGGAATGCTGCGGATGAAGGCCCGCCAGGGGGTTGAGTTCCATGACCTGGACTCGCCCCTCGGCATCGCAGCGAAGGTCGACCCGTCCCGCATCGCGGCAACCAAGGGCCCGCCACGCGGCCAGGGCGATCAGTTCGGCCTCGCTCACGGTCACATCGGATTCTGGCGCCACGTGCCGATACTCGACCAACTCCTCGCACTGCTCCTTGTTCACGTAGGAATAGACTCCTTCCTCCGCGTTGGACCGGAGTACGATCTCCAGGGTGCCGATCGCCTCCGCTTCGTCTCCTGTGCCCCAGATCCCGACGGTGAATTCCCGGCCGGGCAGATAGGGCTCCACGAGCACTGGCTGCCGGTGCGTCTGGAGCAGTTCGCAGCAGACGTCGCGGAGTTCTTCGGGCGTGTTGATCCGGGAGGCCGGAGTGATTCCCTTGCCCGTTCCCTCGGCGATCGGCTTGGCAAACAAGGGATATCCCAGCGTGACGCTGTCGATGTCGTCCGGCGTGCGGACAACGGCAAACTTGGGCGTGGGGACGCCTGCCGCCTGGAGCAGGGTCTTGGTCATCCCTTTTTCGAGGCTCACGGCCAGGACCAGGGGATCGGAGAAGGTGTAGGGAATGTCGTACACGTCCAGAATGGCAGGGACCTGGGCCTCACGAGCGGGCCCACGAAGCCCTTCGCAGATGTTGAACACCAGATCCCAACGATCTCCCGCGGCCAGCCGCCCGACGAGCTGTCGCGCGTGGCCGATCCGGTCGGTTTCATGTCCCGAGGCTCGCAACGCATTTTCGATCGAGTCGACCGTATCAGGACGATCGAATTCGGCGGTCTCCAGCTCGCTGTATCCCATGGCGAGATACTCGGCGCGGAGATCGTAAGTCAGACCGATTCTCATCGGATAGGGTTCCTGACGGATTTCCTGGTATAGCAGCCGGTGCCACCGCTGGGCATCGGGCAGGCTCATGCTGACCGCCTCATGGGGCGAGCGGTCGGGGGCCAAGAGAAACCAGGGGCAGCCGGGCGACAGCTCCGCCCGG
>CAYSCH010000181.1:0-18060 GCA_964429355.1 uncultured Planctomycetaceae bacterium
GCAGGCAAGACACGGACACGACCCGAGCGAGGGGCATGGCCACGCGGGTATCGTCAGAACGACAATTTTTCTGCGAATCACGCAAGGCCGTTCAGCAATGAGGACGACATAAGGACCAAAACTGTCCCAGGACATGTCTGCAACCTGTCTCTCGCAGGGTGCAATCCCGTGGTGGATTGCGACGGTCGATCCTGGGGCGTCCCCAGACGAATAGCGAGCCAACGGATGGTTGTGGAAACTGCGCCCGACATACCGGTACTGCTCATCTACGACATCGACCCGTCATGGACCTCGACGGAGCAAGAGAATGCCCATCGCAACAGTCGGCGGATGGGATTTGCCATGCGACGGCAGGGGCATTCTGTACGTTTTCTGCCGGTGTGCGATGCGGATTTCCCGGCCGTCCTTTCCGGGTATGAGCCACGGGATGTGCTCGTCTTCAACTGGTGTGAAGGTGTGCCCGGGGTCGAGCGCAGCGAGGTCATGGTCGCGGAGACCCTTGAGAGTCTCTGTTTCACCTACACCGGGGCGTCGCCAGATGCGTTGGAGCTGAGCTACGAGAAGGCCCGAGTCAAGAGGCTCCTGGAATCGCACGGCGTTGCCACGCCGCGGTGGAAGATTTTGACCTCACCGCGAGAGAGCGGGTGGGACTGTTTCCCGGCAATTGTCAAGCCGGCCCGGGAGCATTGCAGCTTGGGCGTCGATCCCGGCGCCGTCGTAACCGGTAGATTGGATCTCAGAAAGCGTGTTGCGTACGTGCTGGACACGTTCAAACAGCCGGCTCTTGTTGAAGATTTCATCGACGGGCGCGAATTCCACGTTCCGCTCTGGGGTAACGAACACGTGGAAATGCTACCCCCGGTGGAGATGGACTTCTCCGCGTTCGACGACATCCACAACCGGCTCTGTTCGTACGATGCGAAGTTTGTACCTGAGTCGGAGGCGTACCGCGAGATCAAGAGCTTCGTGCCGGCTCACTTGACAGAAGAGGAAATGGCGGAGCTGGAGGCGACTTCGAAGGTCGCCTACGAAGCGATCGGCTGCCGGGACTACGGCCGCATCGACATACGACTTCGAGACGGCGTGTTCTACGTACTTGATGTCAACCCGAACGCCGATATCTGTGCGGATGCCAGTCTGGCGTTGGCGGCTTCGAAGGCGGGCTACTCTTACGGGGCCCTGGTGAGCCGGATTCTCGGGCTCGCGGCGGAGCGTCACGGTCAGAACTTGGCCCCCCACCAGTAACTACACAGAACGGCCGTGAGCTGGGCAACCAGGAAAAGGCGGTCCGCGTCGGGGGCAATCCGGATCCCGGTGGAACTTGCCACGGTTGTGTAGTCGCGATAGAAGGCGCGCAGGTCGCCGCGTGTCAGTTTGCCGTTTCCGCTCGCCCAATGGGAGATGCTGCCGAGGATCGAATCCTCGTTTTCTGCGAGGACCTCGGCGAGGTAAGGACCTTCTTCGACGAGTTGTTCGTCGGGACTGGCCAGGGCCGCCATCTCCGCAAGATCTTTGGCCATTGCCTCGGCCGTATCTCCGGAACCGCGTTCGCAGAGCCGCAGCCAGGCCTCAGATACCTGCCATTTCGCCGGCTGGCCGTCGCGGCGGCTGAGCAGGATGGCGAAATACTGGTCCGGTTCATACGAGGCTTCCTCAGTCGAGGCATTCCAGGCATTCCTCAACAGGCTTGCCTCAGACCAGCGAAAGAAGACCGCGTTCTTCTCCTTGGGATCCACGATAATGAACTTGCGTTGCCGGGCCAGATATCCGATCACCGCTACCCAGTGATCGAATTGCCTGGTAAGGAGGATCGCCGGATTGGCTTGACGGAGATGGGTTCGCAGCCTACGGACGAATTCCTTCCCCTTTCTCTGGTCATCGAGCAGGACGAAATCCGATTTCACGCCGAAAGCGCGGGCTGCTCGGCGAAGTCCCACTTCGTCGACGCCGTGAATGAAGACGCTCACGGGTCTGCCGGCGGCGGCGGCCAGTCGCCTTTGCGTGGCCGATATCCCAAGAACGAAAAGGCATGCCGAAAGACTGCAAGGGCCACAGTGGCTCGGCAACTGGAGTTGGCATAGAGGCGCAAACAACCGTTTTCTTCTCGCTTTCATCCGGTTCTTCAGCTTTCATCGCTTCGGCAAGTCTCGTGTTTCAACGAGTCGACTATCTATCCTGTCTAAATGGCCTTGCGTGATTCCCAGAGGGAATTGCGTCAAGGCAATCAGGAACTCGATGGGCCGGGAGTGACAGGACTGGCGGGCAAAACACGAAGGCAACCCGAGCGCGGGGCAAGCCCACGCGGCTATCTTCAGGACGACTATTTCTCAGGGAATCACGCAAGGCCATTTAGCCAAGGTCCCCGAAACGGGGTTCATTATTGTAGCATCCGCGAGGAATAATTGAAATCGATCGTGGCACACCGCACACCGTGCCAGTCCGCACGGTGATTACCGGAGATTGCGGTACAATTTGGCCAACTCGATCAGGAGCGGCTCGATTTTCGCGTAGTACGCGTCTTCCTCGATCTTCCCTTTCTCTTCCCGCAGTTGGGCAATCCTTTGCTCCAATTCGTCGCGGCGGTTGCGAATATCTGCGGGCATTTTCCGCTCGGTCTGGTTGGGAACGAGCAGGAACTGGTGTGCGCGCGGGCCGTCGAGCGACGCGCCGTCTTTGGCCTGGCGAACCGGATGAATTCCACGGAACCAGGCGGCGGGCGTGCCGCGGCCGTCGCCGTTGTCGTCGAGCAGGGCCTGCTCGGTGGCAAGCCGGGCGTCTTGCTGGTAGAACTCCCGCACTCGCGCCGAGGCGAGCAAGAAGGCTTCCAGGAGACTGGTCTGCCCGTCCTTGTCGAGGTCGGCCGCCGGGTCGTTGACGGCGGTGGACAGATGGTCGCCGAAACGGGCGAAGTTCATTTCGAAACCGCTCTTTGCGGCGGTGATGATAATTCGATCTTTTCGCGAGAGCGTGTTGATGAAGGGTCCGCTCGACGAGGCACAGTTGACCACCACCACCGGCCGCTGGAACGGCTCGAGCCACTCGGCCAGTTCCGTTGCGGAGACATCCGGGCCGCGCAGGTTGAACTTGGCGTTGCGGCCGTCATAGGTCCCATGCCCGATCAGGATCAGCCAGATCGGCGCTGTTCCCTCTCGTGCCTGTTCGGATAACGATTTCTCCAGACGCTGCTTGTCGGTTGTTTCCGATTCTGGCTCCAGTCCCACTCCCACCGGCGTCGCTCCGGCCGCGGCTGCCGCCGCTTTCCAGCGCTCGGCCCACAATTGGAACTGCTCACCGTAGTCTGCGTCGCCGGCTGCCCCGACAACGGTCAGGATGGTTGGCTGCTCGGTGGAGTCCTGGGCTCGGCACGGCGAAACGTCCAGCCGAAGTGCGACCAGTGTCACAGCCAGGATCCAGACAACAAGCTGGCAAGCACTCATGGCAGCCCCTTCCAGCGTCTCAAGCCCCACTCGCCGACCAGGCAGGCAACCGCCATCAGGAAGAGGATCGGAGTCTGCCAAAGGGGGTAGATCCACGGCTCGGTGATGGGGATCTTTCGATCGGGCAGGCTGGTGACAAAGTCCTCCAGAGCATCCATCCGCAGCACTTCGCCGCCGGTGGCCTGGGCGATCGTGCTGAGAAGTCGATGGTCGGGTGTCAGCCGGCGGAATTCCTTGGCGGCCGGTTCGGCCGTCCAGCCCGTCTCCCTCGCTGCCACGTTGCTGCCGTCGGCGGCCATTGCCTGGGCCGAGACACGATAGGCGCCGTCGAGCCGGGGCAGGTAGCTCGATCGATAAACGCCGGCCGCCTCCTGGCTGGCCTCGCTCCGCAGTTCCACCTGCTTTCCATCGGGCGACCAGACGCTGAGCGTGACCGCGGCATTGTCCAGCGGTTCATACTGTTCGTCGCGGACCTGGACGGCCAGTTCGACCGCGTGCCCAGGTTGGGTTGGATCCGGCCGCGCCGTCAGTTCGACGCGCCCGGGCACATCGCTCACAAGCCAGCGGACCGTCTGCCGCCAGGCCTTCGACAGGTCGTCTTCCTGATTCTCCTTTCGGCCGAGCGACCATCGCCACAGATCGCCGACAAAGAGTGTCGCCACCTGCCCGCGGCCGAAGCGTTGAGTCACCAAGGCCGGGAGCATTTGCCCGTCGCCGCGTGTGACATTGGCCAACACGACAGCCCCCGGCTTAAGGCCTCTGGATTGGTTGATCACGTGAAAGGGAGGCATCGCAGCCAGCCGCCGGCGTTCCGCGTCCTCGGTGTCGCGAAGTCGCACCCACGGTTGGAGCCAGCCTTCGCGAGAGATCGCCAGCCGGTAGCCTTCGCCGGCGGGCACGAACGGCTGGCGGTCCAGGTAGACGGGCAGCATCTCTCCGATCGGCGTTCGGCTGTATTGGCCCTGAAAGAATGACTCAGCCCCGGCCAGCATGAGGACACCGCCGCCTCGAACGCTGACGAACTTCTGCAGGAGCAGCATCTGGTCCTGGGTGAAGAAGCCGGCCTCCACGTCGTCGAGCACGACGGCGTGGTAGACGTAGAGTTCGTCGGCCGTTTTCGGAAATCCTCCGCGCAATTCGGCATCGTCGCGGGTGCCGAGCCGCACGAGGACGGGCTCGTCGTATTGCTCGGTCTCTTCGGCATCAGGCGGGTCGAAGCCCCGATACAGGGGATTTGTCGATTCGCCGGCCCGCGAGAGAAACGAGAATTTTGGCTCCCGTTTTGCGATCCGAACAAGTCCCACCAGTTCCACTTCGTCGTCGGTGGCCACGGCACGGCGGAGGAACTTGAACTCCCAGTTGGGTCGTCCGGAAACGTAGAGTACCCGATAGGGCCCTTGCGGCCGGTCCACGGCGACCCATTTCGTGTTGTTTGCCAGAGTGGCCTCTCGCGACTGAGCCGGCGAATTGAACTGGTCCAGTTCGTTTTCGGCACTGACCCGCAGAAGATAGAAGTTGGTGCCGGACTTTGCGGGCCGGGTCTGAAACCGCACCACCCGCGGCGGCTCTCCTTCGGCGGTCTCCGTGGCCATCCGGTCGATCTCCTTGCCGTCGGGACTGATGAGTTGAACCACCAGTTTCTCTCGATCGTAGCCGGAGGCGGTGACTTCGGCCCGGATCGTGACCGGGGCCTGCTCGAAGTTCGTTTGTGTCACCGCCACGGCGCCAAGGCTGATATCAGGCGCCGGTTCGGCTGCCCCGACTTCCACCGGATAGATGGGCGGAAATCCGGTCCAATCGATCTCTTTCTCGGGCAGGTCCGTGGCATTGCCGTCGGTCAGCAGCAGAACGCCCGCCAGGGGCTGATGCCGGAATCGCTGGCCGATCGTGGTCAGCGCGGTGAGCAGCGACGAGGACTTACCCTTCGCACTGAGCAACTGGTCTTCCGTTTCGTCGAGCGCCTGCAATCGCTCGGCAAACCGGTAGTGGCGGACATCGAAATCCTGGCTCAGGCGAGTGTGCCAGGCGGTGTCTTTCGCGAACCGAGCCTTGACCTGTTCCGATCGCGATTGTTGGGCACCTGGGTCCCGAATCTGCATGCTCTGACTGTCGTCGGCAAGCACCACGAAAAGATTCGCCCCAGGGCGGGGGCGACGCCCGGCGAAAAGCGGTTCGATGAGGCATACAAGAAGGAGAAAGAAACCGGCCGCTTTCAGCAGCCCGGCAACAACACGCACCATCGGCGGGGCCGGCGATCGGAGGTAACTGTACGCCAGGACCGCAATCGCGACGACGACCACCGCCACGGCCGGCGCGAGCCATGCAGGACTGCCGAGAATCACGGTTGCCGAGGTCACTGTCCGCTCCCCAAGGTCTCGTAGTAACGGCGAACATCGTCGGCGTACCTGGCCGGAACGGGATCACGATCGATCGGCACGGCCTCGCCGGTGGAATTCTTCCGCAACAACTCCTCTGCCACGCGGTCGCGGATCTCATTGAGGGGGCCGGCAACCGACTGGCGGACGAGATCCCAATTGGGACCCTTGAAGTCGCGGCGCATCTGGCGCCGGATATCCCGGGCAGCCTCGCGAACACGAGCCACCTCGCCGCTCAGGTCCGGATCGCCGACCATCTCTTCGACGTCGCGCAGGCGATCCGACCAGGGTGTGAAATCGCCTGTGATCGGACCGTTGGGGCCACGGAACTGCTCGATTTCGGCGGGCCCCTGCGCCGTCTGGGGACCGCCACGGGTGTCTGGCCGGGATGGCGAGGCCTGCTGGCGTTCCTGTGAACGGGACTGGGGGCTTTCCTGGCCATCGTCACGGGGCTCGCCGGTCGCGCGGCGAATCTCCTCGTTGAGTTCCTCGGCCAGCTCTTTCAACGCGTCGTGGGCTCGGCGGAGGGCTTCTTCGTGATTGCCAAGTACGCTCTCGGCGGCGCTCTCAACTCCTTCCCTGAGGCTCGTAATCCCGCGCGCCGCCTGGTTCTCGGCGGTTCGGGCCTCGCCCGCCAAGCCTCGGTCGAGCAACTGCCGCGTGGCATCCAGGGCATCGTCGACCCGTTGCTGGCGGGCCTGGCGAGCGGAGTCGTAGAGCTGCTCCGCCATGAGCGGTTCGGCCTCTTCCGCCTCTTCGACGGTCTGGCGGATATTGTCTAAGAGGCGCTCGAGGTCCTCTCGCTGCTGGCGGAATTCTTCCTGGAGGTCCGTACGATTGGCCGGTTCCCGCAGGGAACGGGTATTGCGTTCGGTTCGGTTTATGTCCTCGAGTTGCTGAGCCAGTGTTTGCTCCCGCTGGTCGAGCTGCCGTGCGTCGTCGCGGAGCTGCTCAACCTGTTCGGAAAAACTACTGGAGGCCGCATCGCGAAACTCTTCCTGCAACTCCTCCAATTGCCGCTGAGCGCGAGTTCCGCTGGCAACCGCCCGTGAAACCTGCCCTTCGCGAAGGGCTTCGGTCGTCTGCCGGATGTTTTCCCGCGTCTGGTCGACCTGCTGCCGCTGCTGGCCCATTCGCTCCTGGTTCTCGGGCCGTTGCATCCGCTCGGCAAGTTCGTCCGTGTCGCGAAGCATCTCCTGCTGCTGCTCCCGAAGCCGCTTGAGTTGCTGCTGGATGTCGTCTCGTTCCTTCTCGGTCTGTGCCTCTTCCAGGGCGGTCTGGAGTTCCTGAAGGCGCTTGTTCAAGTCGTCCTGCCGCCGGGCCAGCTCGCGAAGCCGGTTGAGCACCTGCAGGTTTTCCCGCTGCTCCTGGTCCTGTTGCCGGGAGGCCTGGCGTTCGGTCTCATACCGGTTCTCCGAGTTGTCGAGCTCGAGCTGCTCGAGCTGTTGCTGGGCTCGGCTCTGCGGTCCGCTGGCGCTGCCCGACTGTTGCTGTTGCTGCGAGGGTTGCTGCGAACGTGCCACCTGGTGTTCGCGGGCCCGAAGCTTGAGCAGAGCCTGGTAAGCTGCCTGCTCCGACGACAGTGCTTTTGGGAGTTCCGCCGGCGACGATGTGTCGGTGGCCTTGATCAAACTGGCCATGGCATCGAGCATGAATCCCTTCACCGCGTCGGCGTAGCCGCGCGACTGGGAATCCTCGAGATTCTCGGCCAGCTCCGCCAGTTTTTCCAGGGCGCCGGCCTGGGCGGTTTTGATTTCTTCCAGATCGGTGGAGAACTTGTCGCTCGGTTGTGCCCCGGTCTCGCGCCGGATGACCGTCCACGTGGCATTGATGACCTGCTTCTGGAGTTCGGCAAGTTGCTCGGCCTGCTGGGCGTTCTGGCTGCCTTGCTGTTGCTGCTGTTCCTGCGACTGGCCGGCGGGGGGCTGCTCGCCCTGGCGGAAGATCTCGTCGAAGTGGCGGACCTCGGCGAAGTACATATCTCCCATTGCCCGTCGGGGTTTGCCGTCCGGCCCGAAGTCTTCGGCCCAGAAGTAATAGGCCAGGAGTTGGTCCGGCTTGGCCTGGAGGTCTTCGAAGGCGATCAGATGCTCGACATCGCGCCGCTGGTTGCCGGCCACGGCCTCGCCCAGAGTCCGTTCCTGCGGCGGCTGGCCGGGCAGCGTGTAGCTGACGCCGTAAGCGAGAAGCCCGTAATCGTCCCACAGGTTCGCCTGGGTCTGGAGTTCCTCGATGGGCGAAACGCGCACGTCGCGGGCCGGCAGGGTGATCTTAACATCCGGCTGACGATTGGGCGTGACATTGAAGACGATCTGGGGCGGCTCCTTGTTGGCCCGCCCATCGGTGTCTGTGAGCAGAAGTCGATAGCGATCCGATTTGGCGAGGGTTTCCTTGATGGAGTACACGGTCGCATCGTTGGCCATGGGAGCCAGTTCCAGGATTTTGCCCTCCTCGTTGACCAACTGCGCCACGGCCACCGGTTTGTTCAGATCGCAGAACAGGGTCAGTTCCGTTCCCTCGACTGCGGTGATGTTGCGTGTGTCTTCGACTCGCTTTTCGGGCAACGACGTGTATTGGGGGAACTTCAGTTCGGCGTCGGCCCGAACGAGTTCGGGATGTTCGAATACGGTGACGTGGAACTCGCCGGTCGTTTGCCCGGCGTACTGGACGTGATAGACGAGGTCGGACTGGACGTCAGGCACGCGGGCACCGAAGACCGGATCGGACAGACTGAGCGACATGGCCGTGCTGGTCGCTTCGCCGGAAGTATCCCGTACCATGAGCGTGGCTTCGTCGGGCAGTCTGCCGCCGAACCGGGCCGTGATAACCAGACTCGTTCCCCGTTCGATCTCCGTGTCGCCCGGGGCAACGGCGACCTCGAACCGGGTTGACGCAGCGCTGGTTTCGTGGCCCGGCGCCGGGCCGACGGATGTGCGAGGGTGTGCCGCCTGGGTGGCCAGACCGAAAATCACTACTGCCAGGAGGCCGAAGGCGGCAAGCCCGGTCAGTTGTGTTGCGAGGATGCGGCCGCTAGTTACGTCGTGCTGCCACGGGTTTGTGCGGTTGTGTGCCAAGGCCTGGCGAAATACACGGTCCTGGAGATAGCCAAAACGATCTCCGGAAGCCGGAACCTTTTGCTCGACGGCCGTGACAAGCAGGCTGTCCAGATCCGGGTGCCTGGCCTCGATGCGACGGGCGACCCATCGCGAGTCCCTGGTCGTGCGGGTAGCCAGCCAGGCCGCTGCGGCCGTCGCCAGCCCCGCCACCACGATCAGCAGGGGAGGGAACCAGGCGACAGCCTGTCCGGTGCGCCACTCCATTTGGAGCACGGCAGCGCCAAGGGCCGACGCGGCCAACCAGACGATGGCAGATGCCAGCCATCCGTACAGCCGCCGGTAGCGCCTGGCCACCTCTTCGACCTCATTACGAAGGCGCCGATAATGGTTCATGTCCCGGTCTCCACAGATCCGTGTGGCCGCCGGGCCAGATGTCCCGCCAACCATGTTTCGAACACCAAGACCATCAAGGCCGCCGCGATTAGCCACTGCCAGAGTTTCTGCCGACCTTCCAGTTCTACGTCGCGCATCTTCCGAGCCTCTTTGGCCATTTCTGCGCGGGTGACCGGTTGCCCGGGCGCCACAGCGCGCTGGCCCAGTTCGTCGACCGACATCGTGGCGGTTCGGCTCTCCTCGGCAGCCACATTCACGGCGAATTGTTGTGTGAGGTCACCCAGTACCAACGTGTAAACGCCCGGTAGATTCGTCTCGTTGAACGACGTGGCATCGGCGGTCAGTTCCAGCGTTGCGCCGTCAGGGGTGCGAATCGAACCGGCGGCGTTGGAGCCTCTGAGAACGGGGAGTCCAACCGAGTCGCCCACTTCGTATTGTTCTGCCACGAGTCGACGCTCGGACGACCGCTCCAGCATGCCGGCCAGGAGGGGAACGAATTTTGTCGAGCGGGAAAAGTCACTGTCCTTGGGGTGCCAACCCGCCGCCAGAACCCAGATCCGTCCCTTCCCGAGCGGCTTCTCGAGGAGGAGTGGGTCTCCGCCATCGAATCGAGCCAGGACACGTCCCTGCCAGTTGTCGGGGAGGGTCAGACGCCGATACCGCCAGAAATGGACCTTGGTGAAGTCGCTGAACCGCGGGTCGGAAAACGGGGCAAACAGGGCGTCTCGAAAATCGATCTGGCCGAACATGGCATAGTCGTCTGGTTCCACTTCCGCCAGTGCCAGATCGCCGCCGAGCAGCCTCTCCAGGAGCGGCCCCGGGGACGGGTCTTTGAGGACGACCAGCATCGAGCCGCCCGTTTCCACGTACTCTTTCAGCCGTTGTGTCGGCTGGTCCGAAACCGCCGCCGTGAGAACTACCATGCTGGCGGCCTCGAGTTCTTCGGCGCTGATTCCTTCGGCCGGCGTATGGGCGACCAGTCGAACGTGCCTTCGCGGTGTGTTGGAAAGTGCCCTCGCCAGATAGTAGCGCGGGCCGGTCTGATCGTCGTCCCGATCGTCTCCGACGTACACGATCTGGAGTTCCTCCTGGCGCGGCGGGAGATGAAACAGCACGTTGTCGAAGCGGTGATCGTCGCCGGTCAGAACGAGACGGTTCGCAGCGGTGCCGGCTGGCGGAATCGGCACACGGACGACCCGCCCCTCGCCACTCGGGGCGTAGACGGAGATGGGATCGCTGCCCACAGCCCGGCCGAGACTGTCTTGCCAATGAAGGCTGAACTGATCCCGCTCTGAATCGCGGCTGTTGCTCACGCGGATCCGCAATTCACCCGCGGAGACGTCTTCGGCCGCAGGGGCCAGGTGAATGCCCGCATTGGTGGATACCACGGGTGTGACCGTGCGGACCACCAGATCCACGTCGTCGGGCCACTGGTAGGTTTGCAGTGCGTCGACTCGCGCCCCCTCCTGCAAATCGCTGATGAGCACGATTTGCCGGACAGTCTGGTCATCCCTTCTGGCGGTGTTGCCAAGCTGATCGATCTGGTCGGCAACAGCCACCAGGGCACTTCCCAGATGGGAAGAGCCCCACCCGGGGCGAACGGCCTCCATGGCAGCACGGACCTGGGCGATCTTCCGGGCGGGGTCGAGGGGCGCCAGATCGTCGAAGGCCGCGAGGGTCTCGGTCCCGATGCCGAACCGGTAGAGGGCCACGTCGTCGCCGGGGCCGAGGTCGTCGAGCAACTGGTTGACCTCCCGGACGACCTGCGGCCAGATGCCGTCGCGCTGCATGCTCGCACTGGTGTCGACGAGGATTGCGACCTTCCTGCCGCCAAGGTCCGACATCGCGAGCCTTGCCATGGATCGCAGAAATGGACGGGCAAACGCGGCTGCCAGCAGGATCAGAGCTGCCGCGCGGAGCAAGAGCAGCAGCCATTGGTCGATGCGGCTACGGCGCGTGAGCCGCGGGGGCGACGGAGTGAGGAACATGAGCGAACTGAAGGCATAGCTTCCCCTGGGCATTCGACGGATCAGGTGGAATACCAGAGGTAAGGAAACGGCCGCCAGACCCAGCAGGTAAAGAGGCGTGAGGAAGCTCACGGCTGGCCTCCCCGGGCAACCCGCGTTCTTCGCACCACGCGCCGCCCGCGTTTCATGCGTGAATTGAGGAAGTCGAAGATCGCCAGCTCGAGCGGTCGGTCAATGGTCGCCTCATAGAGATCGATGCCCAGGCTGACGCAGGCCTGGCGGATCCGCTCCCGATGTTCCTCGAATCGCCGCCGGTATTCCTGGCGAACCGTTGCGGGGTCTACGTAGAGCTCGCGCCCGGATTCCAGGTCGTGGAACATGGCGGGCTGGTCGAAATCGAAGTCGATCTCCGCCGGGTCGAGTATCCGAAACACGATCACCTCGTGCCCGCGCGAGTGGAGATATCCGAGCCGCGATTGGAGGGTCTCGAGCGGTGCCAAGAGATCGGAGATCAAGACTACGAGCCCCCGCCTGGTTACCAACTCGGCGATCCGTTCCAGGGGCTTGGCCAGATCGGTCGCCGAGCCGGTCAAAGGCCGCTCGAGGGCCAGCATCAGCCGGTGCATGTGGCCGGGGCGAAATCGCGGGGGCAAGTACTCGGTGACCTGCTCATCGAAGGCCATGATTCCGACAGCGTCGCGCTGGATCGTCAGGAAATAGGCGAGCGTTGCAGCCGCGGTCTTGGCATAGTCGGCCTTCGTGTAAGCGGCGGATCCGAATCCCATCGACTGGCTCATGTCGACCAGGAGATGACAACGCAGGTTCGTCTCGTCTTCGAAACGTTTCACGTAGTAACGGTCGGAACGGGCGAACAGCTTCCAGTCGAGGTAACGGGGATCGTCGCCGGGCGAATACTGGCGATACTCGCTGAACTCGACGGAGAAACCGTGATACGGACTGCGGTGCATTCCCGTATAGAATCCCTCGACCACGATCTTGGCCCGCAACTGCAGGTTCTTGATCCGCATCAGTGTTTGGGGATCGATATAGGAAGCACCCGCGATCCCTGCACTGGCAGCGGCGACGTTTGTGGGATCAGCGGTTGTGGACTTGCCGGCGGTTGCCATCATCGTCCCGGTGGTGACACCGTCTCCAGAAGTCGCTCGATAACCGTCTCGACGGTCACGCCTTCGGCCTCCGCACGATATCCGACGAGGATCCGGTGCCGGAAGGTGCTGTAGATCAAGGCCTGGATATCTTCCACGGTTACGTGGGACCTGCCGCTGAGCAGGGCGCGACTCTTGCCGCCCAGGATCAGGTACTGCGCCGCCCGCAGGCCGGCTCCCCAACTGACCCATTGATTGACGAAATCCGGCGAGCCCTTCTGGCCTGGCCGGCTTGCGCTTGCCAGACGCACGGCGTAGCGGACGATATCTTCGGCCACGGGCACCTTGCGGACGACCGCGTGGAACCTGCGCACGTCGTCGCCCGTGAACAGGGGTTCGATCCGCTCGGGCGGGTTCGACGTCGTCTGGGTGACGACGGCCACCTCGTCGTCCTCGGGCAGATAGTCGATCACCACATTGAACATGAAACGATCGAGCTGCGCCTCCGGCAGGGGATAGGTCCCCTCCATTTCGATCGGATTCTGGGTTGCCAGCACGAAGAAGGGCTCTTCGAGGACATAGCGGACGCCGGACGCAGTGACCTGGTGCTCTTGCATTGCCTCGAGAAGAGCTGCCTGCGTTTTGGGCGGGGTTCGATTGATCTCGTCGGCCAGCAGCACATTGGCGAAGACGGGCCCCTTTACGAACTGCATCTGCCGGCGGCCGCCCGCGATTTCTTCGAGAATCTCGGTTCCGGTGATATCCGCGGGCATCAGGTCGGGGGTGAACTGGATTCGCTGGAATTTCAAATGGAAGATCTGGGCGATCGAGCGAACGAGCAGAGTCTTTGCCAGACCCGGCGCCCCGGTGATCAGGCAATGGCCGCCCGCAAAGAGACAGATCAGCAATTCCTCGGCAACCTTCTTCTGCCCGATGATAACCTTGGACAGTTCGGTTTCGATCCGTTCACGGCCGGCGTGGATCTGTTCGACGACCTGCTGCTCCAATTCGTACGAGTCGACTTGCGTGCTCACAAGGCATCTCCCTCAGTGGGTCATGGCGTAGACGACAATATTGATGCCCAGTGGATAGGCATATTTTTCCGAAAACTCCTGGAAGTACCAGGGATCCTCCCCCTCCCGTTCCCAGCCGTCCCCCAGGTCAGTATTGTGGCAGACGATCGCCATCATTCGCCCCTGGTCGTCGAAGATTCCCTTGTAGTGTGGTGTCTGTGCATCATATCGTTCCCAGGTGCGGCCCTCGCCACGGCCTCCCCATGCCTGGTTGATGGAGGGGATCTGCGGCTTCTTCTTCAGATCGTAGACGCAGTGAAAGATTGGATGCGAGAGCGGCAACTCGACGAGCTCTCGTCCGGGAAACACTCGGCGGAACTGGTGTTCGAAGTTGTACCATTCGTCTTCGCCCCAGAAGTCGTCGACCATAAGGAACCCGCCGTTGAGCAGGTAGCGACGGAGGGCTTTGACCTCCTCCTCGTCGAAGACCAAGCTGCCCGGTTCGACAATGTAAATGAACGGATAGTCAAAGAGCTGTGGATCGGTCAGGGTGAAATACTTGGACTGGGGGCTGACCTTCATCGAGGTAAGTTGCTGGAGGCGAAAGGAGAAATTCAGATCGCTGGCCGGCCAGTCCGTGGCCCAACCACCCCCTCCTCGCCTCCCCCAGTATTCGGAGCGGTACACGATCCGGGCAAAAGTGAAAACGTCTTTTTCGAACTCCGGGTCGTTCTTCCATTCGGGCACGCCCATGCGCGAAGGGAGGCTGCCGTCGAGTGATTCGGATCGATAGCCACGTCCTCCGGGACCTCGGCGCCGGTCCCATTGTGCGACCACGAGCCCGGCAATCGAACCTAAGAGGACGCCTACAAGGAGAACACGAAACCACTTGGACCTCATGGCGTCACCTCCGCCGCCGGCGGCACTTCGGTAGCCGGAGTGTTATTCTCTTCGCGGTCATCGACGAGATCGAGCAGCAACTGCTGGGCGGCCCGATACCGGGGCGCCTCCTCCAAGGCCATCAGCACGTGCCGCCTCGCCTCGGACGACTCGCCCTGCTGGCTGAGCAACTGGGCAAGGTCGAAATGCATCCGGGCAGGATCGACAGGTTCCATCTGGAGCAATGCTCGAAAGGACTGGATCGCGAGCTGGGGCGCCGCCAGCTTCTGGGCCGACTCCGCCAGGGCCCGATGGGGTGCAGGGATCAGCGGATTGACGGCCAACATTCGTTCGGCGTTTCTTGCCAGACCTTGCCAATCGCCGCGGGCCTGGCAGATCTCGATGAGTCGCAGATACACGTCGCCCGCATCCGCATCCAGGGCAGCCAGCTTCTCCAGGGCCTCGAATTCGGCATCGGTCTGGCCCAGTTCACGGTGAGCCTCGCCGATCAGGCGGTAAGGGCTGTCGGCGGAAACGTTCTCGGGATAAATAGCAATCAGTTTTCGAAGCGGCTCCTTGGCTTCCTCCCAGTGTTTCTCGGCCATCAATCGCCGAGCCAGCAGGGTGAGACCGGGAAGACTCTTGGGATGCCGATCGACGAAATGCCGAACCGTCTCGACGCTCACGTCCGCAGGGAAATCCACAGGCTCCCAGTCCGCTTCCGGGGCCAATGCTTCGGCACGCTGCCTGGCAAACAGGGCAAACTGTTTGTCCAGTGCGGCCAGGCCGCCTGCATGATGTTCGAGGGCCAGATTGATGGGAGTATCCTGGGCCAGCTCCGCAAGGATGGTCTTGAGCGCGTCCAGCCCGTGTTTCTCGATGAGATACTCGACGACCAGCGCGGATTCAAAGTAGGCGAACTGGAGATGCACGGCGCTGGGCGGGTTGAGAAATGCCCTACTCAACTCACTTACCGGCGTCAGTTCCCCGTCGAGGATCATCTTCCGGTAGAGGGGAGTCATGGCCTGACCCCAGGCTGGGTTGGCCTGCTTTTCCTCATAGACGGAGATCCCTTCGCTCAGCCAGCGGGGCATCTTGTTGCCGGTCTTTGCCAGCGTGACCGAATGGCAGAATTCGTGCCAGAGAATGGCATGCCAGTTCGACGGGCTGTCTCCTTGAGCGGTGGGGCCGTTGACCGTGATCACCGGACCAAAACAAACGCCCAGGAAGCCCGCACCGCCGGGCATTCCGAAGGTTCTGATCGCAAAATCTTTCTGCGCCGGGTAGATCTCCACCGCCACTTTGCCTTCGATCTGGATGTCGTACTTCTCGCACAGGACGCGCCGAGCCTGGGCGAGCAACTCGAGCGCCGCCTGACCGTAGATGGCGGCCTCTCGGACATCCATGTGGACGACGATTGGGTC
Organism: uncultured Planctomycetaceae bacterium; assembly: GCA_964429355.1. Classification (GTDB taxonomy): domain Bacteria; phylum Planctomycetota; class Planctomycetia; order Pirellulales; family Thermoguttaceae; genus JAAYAY01. The sequence goes on from CAYSCH010000181.1 coordinate 15,651, forward strand.
GGATTCAAGCGTTTTGAACCGCCCGATCGTTTGCTGGAGCGTGACCAGGTTATAAGCCAGGACGTTGTAGTTGTCTGCGGCACTCACAGCAGCGGCCAATTGCCAGCCTTCGGCGTCGTGGCCCAGTCGGAGCAGGTCCTGGCTGAGCTGGATCTTCGCCGGCACGTAGCCGGGATCGAACGCCAGCGCCTGCCGTTGATATTGGGCCCCTTCGGAGAAACGATATTTCTGCGAGAGTTTTCGGCCAATGAGGTGATCCACTTCGGGGTTCTGTGACCAACTTGAGAGAGCTTTCGCCCGCCAGTCCTTCTCGGCGGATGAATTTCCGTCGAGATGGGCGAGGACAGCCGAATAGGCACAGGCCAAGGGGTGAATCGGGTTTACCTCGCGAACCAGCGCGAGGATCTTGACAGCCTGGTCATAGTCTTCCGCATCGACCAGATGATCCACGGCCAAGAGAAGACTGGGCAGGTGACGAGGATTCAACTCGAGGGCTTTGGCCAGCGCCGCTTTTGCGGCGTCCGGATCGCTGGGTTCGTAAGCTCGCGCCAGACCGTAGTGGACCTGGGGATTGCCGGGCTCCAGTTTCGCCGCCTGCTGGAAGGCCTCGGCTGCAATGGAGTAATCGTGCTTGGCCAGTCCAAGCTCGCCTATTGCGAGATACGAGCCGAGAAAAGTAGGGGAGTTGGTCTTCACTCGGTTGAAGCAGATCTCCAGAACTTCGCGAGCGTCCATACCACGGCTGAGGAAATACTCTCCCACGGTGATTTTGTCGGCCGAATTGTTGTAGCGCCAAGGTGCCTCGTGAACCATTGCGTCCAGTTCCGCGAGCAGTCGGTTCGCATCGTCAGGTCGCCCGTTGTGAAGATAGACACGATGTCCGATGAATCGGAGGCCGATGCTGGCGGGGAAGTCCTTCAAGCCCTTTTCCACGGTGCCTAGCGCTTCGGCATACCTCCCAAGGGCGAGTTCGGCTTCCAGCTTCTGATGCCGCCACGACTCATACCACGAGTACTCCTGGCATCCCTTTTCGCACATCTCCCGACACTGCGCATATTCGCCCTTATCGAAGAGCACCTTGGCCTCGGCGAGACTCTGGGCTTGAAGCCGGTCGGCAAAGACAATTACTGCGAGAAAGATCAGAGGCGCGAGGAAAGAGTTCGGGCACGTGACGGGCAAGAACAGGTCAGCCAGACCAGATATTCCTCGGGGGCCAGCCATACATACCCTTCCAAAGGGTGTGCGCAAGTGTGTCCGCAGAACATGACGGTTCTTTCATCCCACGGTGCCAAGCAAGACTTGCTGCCGTTTTCCAAAAGGGGGCAGGGCCGGTGAGCCAAAGCGAGCTATCGCTCGGCTGAAATGGTCTGCTCCCGGCAAGTCGCGAATCTTTGTGAAGAACTTCACGGTCTTCGAGGATAGTAGTACAGATCCCCCGAAAGGTCCGCTAAAGCCTGACTACGATCTGCGAGGAACTGGCGAATCCTGTGTCTTGCGGCAAAATTGTATCCGAACGGGGGAGGTGGAGCAAATTCTTTTCAGTGAGGAAATGCCGAACCGCGGACCTCGATCGCAGCGATTGCAGGCGGTGAGACCAGTATCAGACGAGGTGTTATTTCTTTGCGCGAGGCGGAACGGCCGAGGATGATCGATCCAAGGACTTCCAAGATGCGGGAATGGGGAAGGGACTTCGACGGTGGCCCCAACGCTGACGCGATCAAGACAGGCACGGAATTGACAAGTGATGTAATTTCGCGATAGATTTGTGTCCCGGTTTCGAAGGCATCGAACCTTATAGAGTAACACGGGCCGGTTCTTTCCTAACTTCAGGGGGGGTGCCAACCCCGGCCCGAATAGATAACGCCGTCCGGGAGACTGGGCGGCGTTTCTATTTGATCCTTTGCCTGCACTGCAATTCACTCTACCAGCGACGTCCGGGCCATCCGAGTATCTCGTCGGCTCAACCATCATCGCCTTGCTGAGGCTCAGTGATTTCCTGCCACAGGGAACTCTATTTTCACTGACAGTCCGGCTGTGACTCAGTTCGTCCTTCCGTTAAAGTGGGGCATATGCCAAACATGCGTCGGCCCCGCCATGTGCCCGGCCGGACATGGTGGTTCGTCTGCAGAAATGTCCCAAAAGGCGAGAAAGACTGTGAGTGGTTCCATACTGCTGGTCAACACGAATCGTATGATGCCGCCGATTGCGCCTGTGGGGCTGGAATATGTCGCGGAGGCGGCCATTCGGGCTGGCCATCGGGTCGAGGTGGCCGACCTGGCCTTGGCGAAAGATCCGGACGCAGAATTGAGGAACTACTTGAGCCAACGGCCCGCGCTGGTCGGTCTTTCGTTCCGAAATGTGGACGACTGTTTCTGGCCGAGCGGCAGATCGTTCCTTCCAGAATTGCAGA
>CAYSCH010000182.1:0-884 GCA_964429355.1 uncultured Planctomycetaceae bacterium
ATCAGATCCGGTTCCACCCAGACTACCGACCGAAGGGTTTCCCTGGCGAGGATCTCGGGGTTGCCGGAAGGTGGATAGGAGATGATCTTGAAGTGGACATAGGCACGGACCTGCGGCTGCGGTCGGTCGGCAGGTGATTCCGAGTCGGGGGGCGGTTGGAAGCCGGGCGTCGGTCGCGGCAGCTCCCGCGGGCGAGGCGGGGAGGGAAGGGGGGTGTCAGCGATTTCCGCCGCTGCGGGAGACTTTGTGCGATTCATCCAGACGATGGCTTCCTTGATTCCTTCGTTGATCATCGCATCGTAGTGCCCTCCGCGAGTCCCCGGACGCAAAGTGACGTCGTGGCCGGACTGCGACGCAAGCGCTGCGAACCGGGAGGATTCACTCAACCGCACGACGTCGTCGTCGATGGCGTGAAAAATCATCACCGGACAGCCAAGGTCGTCGACGTGATTGGTGGGCGAACCCTCTTTCATGTACTGGCGCACATTGGGGAGCACGCCCTCGATATCGCCCACGAAGTCCGCCAAGTACGCTTCCAGATCCGAACATGGAGCGTAGGCCACACAGCCGGCCAAACCATCGACATGCTCCGCACAGAGAAGGGCCACGGTGCCGGCCGAGCTGTGCCCGGCCACGAAGATCCTGCCTCGATCGACCTCCGGCATCCTGCGGGTGGCGTATTGCAGGGCGATTCGTGCATTGGCCACTCCGGCCGCAGCGGCGGTGAACTTGACGTAGGCGTCGCGAAAGTTCTGGTCGGAGGGATTCTCGTCGGGCAGGGCCCCGTCAATCTCGAAGGCCACGACTGCGAAACCCTGTTGAGGATACGGGTAGTGTTCGGTTTGATCACCTTCGGTCAGCGACATGCCGTTTATCATTCGCGA
>CAYSCH010000182.1:894-13545 GCA_964429355.1 uncultured Planctomycetaceae bacterium
CTCATGGTTGCCGGCGGGTCGATAGACCCAAAGCTTCCCGCCGGTCCCGGGGCCACTTGCCCCGCCGAGCACCTGGACTTCCTTCCAGTCAACGCCAGGTACAGGGGACGACATGGTCCGCTCGGGGCCGAATTCGGCGGAAGGTTGGCGGCTGAAATCCATCCGTGACGGTTCGTATGCCCCTGCCGGAGTGCCCTCGGCCAGGGAGGGGGAACCGGCGGCCGTCTCGAGATCATCACCTGAGTTGCCGCCCAACACGACGACGATCAGCAGGATCACGACTGCGAGGACCAATCCAACTGCCCCGGTGGCGAGAAGGATCATCTTCGTGCTGACGGAGTCGTCGCGAGTGGTTGAGTGCCGCGGCCGCTCCAGGGGGGTGAGCGGGCGAGGACTGAATGGCTGCAGGGCAGGCTGTGGAACGGAGGGCCGGGGTTGAGCGGGCACAGGGCGAGGCGAGGGCTCCCCAACAACCTGAGGAGTGTGGGGCTTTGCGGGCAGGCCAGGCTGCTGGGGACGCGGATGGGCCTGGGCCTCGGTCTCCGGCAGAAGAATCGCCTCCGGAATCGGCGGGGAGGGCAGGGGTGCTGAGATAGGGCGGGCCTGGACGAGGGACCGCTCAGGGGTGGGATGCCCCTGGGGTCGGGTTTGACTGGCGGGGGTCGAGGGAGTCTGGGTTGGAGCCGGGAGCGGTGGGCGAGGCACTTCGAGGGTTGAATCGCAGCGTTTGCACCGTACCCATCTGCCCGCCATCTCGTCAGGCACGGTGTAAGCATGGCCGCACTCGCCACATCGGAATGTCAAGCCCATTTGGTGTCTCCGTGCAGTACCCAACTCTCATCATTTTACTCCAGGAGCTCGTCGATTCCCACCGGGAGACAATCTCAAACCAGCGAAGTTGGGGGCGGTAGTTGAGGGGGACCAAGAACGAGATGTGGCCGCTACGGGTGATCCAAGGCACCCGCAGCGGCCACAAGGTTAAGCTTCGTATCGGAGCTCGTTACCGGGAGTAGATACCGAGGCGTTCTTCTTCCTCTTCCTGGATGATGATTCGCGGAGTGACCATCATCATCAGGCTTTGGGTTTCGCGGCCGATGCCCACGTTCTTGAAGAGCCGGCTCACGTAGGGGAGTTTGTTGAGCATGGGGACGCCGAATTCGTTGCGTCCTTCGCTCAAGCGTTTGATGCCACCGAGGAGGACCGTGCCGCCGTCGGGGACACTGACGGTTGTGGTCACGGTGATGAAGGAGTAAGTCGGCAATTGAACGGTGGTACCAGACGAGCTCGTCGAGTTGGATGCGGACTTCTTGGTGTTGTCGTTGGGAGTGTCTTGTACGCCGTCGGCTTCAGAACTTGTGGTGGTGGTTGTCGAACCGGTGAACTGGAAGGTGTTGACTTCGCCGATCTTGCTGAAGACCGGTACGACTGTGAGGCGAACGAATCTTCGATCGTCGGACACGACCGCCTGGACGGTCATGAAGGTTCCTTCATTCAGCACGACGATCACCGGTTGTTGTGCCGCGGCGAAGTCGCCGACGACCGGCACGACGCTGACGACGAACGGGCTCTGGGACGTGTCGGAGACCATCGCCATCTGGCCGTTGAAGAGCGTGACCTTTGGAGCCTGCATGACGTTGCTGCGTCTGTCGCCCTGAGCGGCATTGATGAAGAAGAAGGCTTCGATCTCGCTCAGAATAGCAAAGCCCATTTGGGCACCGGCGGTGGCATCGAAGCCGCCGAATTGGGGCACTGCCAATTGGAAGCTGCCCTGCTGGAAGGGTACGTCCAGGTCGGCCGAGAATACGCCAGGCTGCGACATGCCGACCGTGACGCTCCTGTCGTGGTCGGTATCGAGCGTGTTGCGTTGGGGTTCCTCGTCTGCGTCGTCATCGTCGTCGTCGCCATCATCGATCACGCGGCCGAAGACCTGGAACGGGCGATCGATGTCGTCATCGAGGTCGAAGTCGAAGTCGACTCCGATCCGTTCGAAGAAGTTGTCGTTGAGGGTAATGAAGCGCACTTCGATCGTGACTTGGAGATCCTGCATGCGGCGGAGCTGTTCGAGAAGGTCGACGATTTCCTCGTGCACTTCTTCGGTCTGCCGGATGACGAGGCTGAGATTGGTCTCGAAGGGTTCGACGGAGCCGGGCCCGCCGACGTCTTCCCAGGAATCGGGTTTCACGGTTGCGGTGATGAGGCTGATGAGGCTGTCGAAGTCGGCCATGGAGCCGCCCCCCGCCCCGCCGGGACCGAAGCCCAGGGGCATGGTGGAGGCTGTGGACCCGCTGCCCGCGGCGTCGCCGCCGGCCATCTGGGCCAGGATATTCGGATCGATTCCGGCACTTGCCTTGGCGCCTGTGGCGTTGGCCATCACGGCCAGCGGACTGCCCATCATGCCGCCGCCGAAGCCGCCGCCCCCGGTGAAATTGACGCGTCGCATGGCGTCGTTGTAGGCCCCGGCCAACCCCTGATTATTGCTGGGGGTGAAGTTGGGGATCGGCACAACGAGGTCGGCTACATCGTAGGTCCAGATGTAGACGTCGCCGCTCCGCATCTGTTCGCTGGTGATTTTCAGAACGTCGTCTTCGATCACATAGTTGAGATGAAGCGGTTCGAGGATCAGCTTGAGGGCACTCTTGAGCGTGATTTCCTTGGAGAGGGTGATGTTGACGGGCGTATCGGTTGTGACGGCCTCTTGCTGCAGGCCTTGGGGGTCGAGGTAAACGTTGACCTCGGCGAGTTTCTGCAAGTACTCCACCACGGTCGAGAGCGGCTCGCCATTGAATTCGAGCATAACAGGAGTCTCGAGCCGGCGCTCGATTTCCAACTCGGCCTCACTGCGCTGGCGGCGGGCACGCTCGGAACCCTTGCGATTGACAACCCGGTCCTTCCAGTAGTCCGGCTCGAATTGGAGGGGATTATTGTCGTCGAAGGGGGTCGAGGAATCGTCGACATTCGCCAGGGCGGTGTAGAATCCTTCCTCCTTGGCTTCGCGGATGGATTGATTCATCGCGTGTCGGCGGATCATGCGTGAGGTCATGGCCAACTGCTCTGAAATCATCTCGTCGGGTGCGATTTCCTTGGCACGTTTGGCAAGGACCTCGGCTTCCGCGAACCGCTGCTCTTCGATGAGAACATTGTAGCGATCGACCATTTCCTTGAGCTTCTGCTGCCGGTCGAGAGTCATCTGTTGCTCCTGCTCAATCTGATTGAGCACGGCGCGGTTGCGTTGATCGAGTTCGATCTTCGGCTTGTTCTCGTTCACGTAGTTGGCCGTATCAATCAGGGCCCGGTCTACCTGGCGGAGGAGCCGATCGCGGGACGCCGGTTCGAGTCCGGCGGCTTCGACGCGGGCCTTGGTTTCCTGGAGGAGCTTGACGGCCGCGTTCGGATCGGTTTGACGGAGGCGTTCGGCCTCTCGCGTCTGCTGGGCAATGTCTACGCTCACTTGGCGGGTGAGGAGGTTGGCCTTGGCAACCGCATCGTCAATGATCGATGGCTGACCTGCCGGGTTCTGGGGCTCCGGCCGGGTAACCGCCAGCAACTGGAGCATGTCCTGGAGCTTCTGTTGGGTGAACGGATCCAACTCATGGGAGTAGGCGGCGGCCTGCTGGAAGAAGCTCCGGGCACCCTGGGTGTCGTGGGCTCGCAAGGCAGCTTCGCCTTGCTGGAACAACTGCAATCCAATTCCCTGAGGAGCGCCTTGTGCTGGCGGGACAGGGCCGGTTTGCGGCGCGGCCAGTGTTGGCGCGGGCCCGACTGGTTGCAGATCCTGGACGAGCATGTTTCGGGTCGGATCGTTGGTCGGATTGTAGAGGGCCTGGTTGGCTCCCGTTGCCGGGTAGGGGCCGGTTGCGGGGGTCACGTGGCTGGCCGCCTGGACTGAGCCGGCCGGTCCCTGGATTGCACTGGCCCGCTGCACGGCAATCTTCTCAAGCAGAGATTGTGGATTTGTCTCGTACCTATTGAAGGGCACATTCATTCGGCCGGCTTCGACGGCGAGGCGTTCGGCTTCAGCATAGTCGTGCCAACGGAGGAGGCCTTCGGATTGATCCAGCAGGCACTTGGCGAGCATTCGCCGAACCCCGTCGGTTCGGCCGCGTTGTGTCTGCTGTGTCATCACGTCGTTGTAGGATGCGATGAGAGCTTCCACCCGAGCCGGCGAGTCATCGACGGGGTTGTATCGTACGTTGAGCTGCTTGGCTTGTCCGAGAGCCAGCTTGGCCTGGTTGATATCGCCTACGGCAAGATGGCGGCGCGAAGTCAAGAGCAACTGGTCGCTCTGGGCACGTGCGCCGATGGGAGAGGCATCGGTGACGGCCGGCAGCGGCTGGAGGCCTTCGGCGGGGGGCATCCCCTGGAAGGGGTCCGCCGGAGCGGCGTCTCTGCGTCCACCGAGCCCAAGCAAGCCGCCAGCGTTTGGCTGGCCGGCCGGTTGTGCCTTTCGCTGCAACTCGGCCCGAGCCTTGGCCGGAGTGTACGCGGTCGACAGGACGCCGTAGTTGACTGCCAGGGCCTCGGCCTGGGCGATCAGCGTATCGGCCGCCGCGAAGTTATTTTCCTGGATTGCCTGACGGGCCCGAGCCAGGAGGTCATCGCTCTGGCGACGAGCGTCCAGTCCCTGGGCGCTGCCGGGATAGGCCGCCGGCGGTCCACCCAAGGGGGGTTGCTGCGCGTGGACAGCGGCCAAGGTAAACCCTAGCAGTAATGCGATCGGGCCGGTGAGGGTTCTTGCGGTCGGTTTCAACACGATTCTCCTTTCGAGACTCGCAGAATGCCGTTGCGGTTTCGGACGAGCTGTATGTCAACGCTTCCAAGTCCGGCGACGTCCCTGGGTGGTGTTTCGTGAAACGACCCGCATCGATTCACTTCTTGCCAAACCCGACGCGCACCGAAGGACAAAGGGACCTTCGGCGCAAAAAGCCGAACGGAGGAAGCCCGCCAAGTGTCTTCCTGTTTTCGGTAGAAGAGAGGCGTTAAATACTTGTCCGGGAGAAACGGGTCAAGAGCATTTCTCGAGGAATTCACCGTAGAAGCCGGAATTTCGTGGGAATCGTCCTCGACGGACCGATTGTGGGCTGGGAAGAAATGGGAGCAGCGGGGCTGTTGTCCAGGGAAACCTCCCACGAGAGGCGGGAACGCACTGGCATTGCAGGCAGACTTTCAAGTGGTTCGGCCCACTGGCTCGGCCATTGGGGGCCGATGAGCCCCTGATGCGGCCGCAGGGGGCGACGAATCTCTTGTCTTGCGTGTCGCGATGGGCCGAAGACCAATAGGAAACGGGAGGCGATCGGGGCAGGTTGCATGCCCTGACGGCCTCCCGTTTTTGAAGGGACAGCGAGCCGGTTACGGCGCGCCCATGTATCCCCCCGACCCTTCCATGCCATAAGGAGATTCGACTTCCTTCTTCTTGACCTCAGGGGGAAAGAACTCGATCCACTCTTCCTGGTCGATCAGCTCTTGCTGCAATACGAGGTTTCCGGCGGGATCCATGAGGAGGGCCCGGCCGGGCCCCTTGAGATTGCGATCGGTACCGGGAAACGAGTCACCGCCGTCGAGGTCGAGCACGAGCATCTCGGTGACATAGTCGACGGATTTGACTTCTTCTTTTTTCTCTTGTTTTTTGGGCTTCTGTTTGGGTTGCGGACCGTACATGTCCATTGAGCCGCCAGTCATGTACTCGCTGCCGTATTCCATTCCTCCGTAGAGGCTTGCGGGCTTCTCTTCTTCCTTCACTGTCCGGCCAAGGAAATTCATAAGAACGCCGCGTTTGATGGTAAATTTCTCGGCGACCTCTTCACCGTCTTCCGCGTTGAAGAAGACGGTACCGAGTTCCGCAGTGGGCGGCGAAGTGACGTTGGCGGGCACGCTGACGGGGCCTGCCAGTACGCGGCTGTCGAGCGGAACACTGATGACTTTTGTTGCAGCGCTCCAATCCGTCTGCAGGAACATCTGTTTTGCCAATTCATCGTTTTCGAGATGTTGCGGCGGCATTTCGTGATTGGGATTGGCCAGTCTCACTCGAACGCGGTACTGATAGTACCGCCCTGGCTGAACCGAGAAATCAAAGAAGCGGAAGAGCTGGAATTCCGGAATGTCGCGGCGGGGGCCGGCCGATGCGTAACCACCAGAGCCCGCCATCTGGTAGCCCGGCATCATTCCACCGCCTTCCATGTCGTAGGAGGTTCCACCGTAGTCCTGGGTCATTTCCGGCCCATACATGTCGGGGCCGTACATACCTCCACCGGGGCCATAGGAACCGCCGGCTTGGGAGCGGCGAAGTTTGGCACGGGCCTTGGCCAAGGCCTCGGGATCCTTGGCCAGTTCGTCCCAGTCGATCTCCTCCTCTTCGATTTTTCGCTCAATCTCGAAAGTGAGTGGAATCTCCGGTTCGTGAGCGATCTCTACGTCGAAGGTCTTGCTGACGAGCGGCGGCAGAGGAAATACCATTGGGAGCACACCGCCGGATCGGTGGATAAACTTGGGGTGAACGATTTCCGGTTGACTTCCCCCCCAACTCGAAGTGCGTGTGAAGAACTCCTTGGGGACGTTCAATGACTGCCAGGCGTCTTCTGCCGGTTCGACTCCGGGGGTGACCTCGGCTCGCTGAACGTCGTAATCGTTGTAGGCGGGCACGTCTCGCCGCGGGTCTTTGATTTCGGCGTTACGGAAGACATTGCCGTACTCCACCCACTGCTTCTTGTAGGGAAGCAGACCGGTGACCACAACCCAGCGATGCCCCTCAACGTTGCCGCCGGCACCCATTGTGCCGGAACCGGATCCAGGGTACTCCGATGCATACGCATCGGGCATGCTGGGACCCATTGGACTGGAGAGGCCCATTGGACTGGCGGCGCCCACTCCGCCGGCCGGGGTGGTGGGCTTGATGGCAATTCCCCCGAATCCGGTTGAACCTCGCAGTTCTTCGATCGGGAAGACGACGGGTTGACCGCGGAGCGTTTCGCCGGGGAAGAGCCGGTGCATCCACGTTTTCCCGACGCTGTAAGGCCAGGCTGGAATCGGTGTTCTAAGCTCTTTGGAGATCTCTTCCCACGGAGGGACGTTCTCGTCGGGCCCCTTCTTTGGCTCGCGGATCGCTTTGTCGGCCTCGACCGAGGTCGTCTGCAACTGGTCGGGCTGGAGGTCGAAATTGCCGCCAAGTTTCGACGAACGCCAGACCAAAAGGAAGAAGAAGAGCACGGCGAGAGCGACGACCGCCTTCTCCACATGCTTGACGATCAACCCTTTGATCCCGCCACTGCCGAGACTGATTTTTGCTTTCATGGTTCCAGTTCCTGTCCTTTGCTCCAAGCAAATTAGTCAATGCTCCTCATACGCCGGCCAGACCGTTCTAGCTGTTGCCGGGCGCAGGGGTTGGGCCGGGCGCCGGTATTGGAGCGGGACCGGGAGGCGGTCCCGGTGTGGGTGCGGGGCCGGCAGGGCCGGGGCCGGCGGGGCCGGTCGCCCCAGCAGGCGCCGTTTCGGGTGTCGGGCCAGGGGCACTCCTGGGTGCCATCGTGGGAGCGTCGATGGGTGGAGCCGCCGCAACGGGGCCCTCGGATGACTCGTCTGTGGCAGAGCCGGTGCCGAGCTTTTCCATGTCGGGGGGCTTGAAGATACGGATCACGCCGAAGATCTCGAGCGGCACGTCCTGGGCGGCGCTATCGGTTGTGGTGGCGGTGGCACCGCCGCCCATGCCATAGCCTCCGTAGCCACCAGGGCCCGAGCCGTAACTGCCTTCGCCACCGCCCATTTCGCTACTTCCCATCATGCCACTGCCACCCATCATCTCGCTGCCGCCCATCATTCCGCCGGTCATGCCGCCGCCGGACATTCCGCCGCCGGACATTCCGCTGCCGGACATTCCGCTGCCCATCATGCCGCCCCCCATCATCCCGCCGCCCATCATGCCACCGCCCATCATGCCACCGCCCATCATGCCACCGGCGCCGTATGCACCGGAGAGACCGGTGGAGAACGACATTTTCCCCGAGGCTTGAATGCTCACTTGCTTAACGTCGACGGGCATCTCGCAGTTGGCCAGGTTCACGAGGAAATTGGGCAATTTCTGCTGATCCATTGTCACTACGATATGGACCGGCATCAGTTTGAATTCGGCATAGGGGTTCGAATCTGCCGCCTGGGGCTCCCCGGTCAGATCGACATAGCGACCAGTCAGAAGTTTCTTCTTGACCATCTCCGGATTTTTAGTCGCCGCGGCCAGACCCATGCCAGAGCCCTCGCCATAGGCCCCGGCCATTGCGGAGGCATAGTCTTCGGACATCATATCGGAACTTTCGCTTCCGGCAGCCGATCCCATCTCGGGACTGGAACCAGACATCATCATCATCCCTTCAGCGGACATGGCATTGGCGGACCTGGCTCCCAACCCGAGGCGCGACTTGGCCGCTTTCATTGCCGCAGCCGCGGGCTGGCCGATTTCCAGTGCCCAGATCTTCTTGATGGCGGCGTTGTAATAGCTGGTCGCATCGACCTCTTCGTTGGTTTTCGCGATGGAACGGAGCAGGGCCTCGTAGACCCAAAGGTCTTCTTGAGCGAGCCGAACCTCAATGGTTAACGGGCGGGTCACCCAGTACACGCCTTGCTGGATGCGGCCGTAGTCAGAATCTACCCAATCGACGATTCCTTCCATCTCCATTCCCGACATAGCCATGCCGGGACCGGAACCGTACATTCCAGGCATTCCCGACATTCCAGGCATTCCCGACATTCCAGTATCGGGACCATAAGAAGAAGCTTCGGGGCTCCCGAGCATTTCTCCAGGCGACGTCCCGCCGTAATTCATCCCGCCGGTGTAGTCCATTCCGCCGGTGTAACCCATTCCGCCGGTGTAACCCATTCCGCCACCGTAGGGGTCTGGCTGACCCGGGATGGCACCGCGTCGACCTTCGATCGGTTTGGGCTTCCGCCGAGAGATGATCTTGTCGATGAACGGGAAGTGAGTTTTGATGAAGTTCTGGTACTCAATGAGGTAATTGGGCGGGATGTCGGCATCGCCGCCGATGGCGTCGATGGTGGCACGAAATTCGTTGCTCAGGGTACTGGGCCACTTGTTTCGTTCCTTCTGGATGTCGAACATGACCCCCCAGGCCTTGACGACTTCCACGCGGTCCTTGACCACCCGTCCCAACCACCGTTTGATCTTCTCCTCGTTGGGATGTGTGGCTGCTTCGCCGCTGGCTTCCGATTTGATGCCGCTGACCGTGGTGTACTTGGTTTCCAGCTCACCCTTGCGAGTTTCATAGCGTGCCGCAAGGGCCCTGGAGGCCGTGAACCAGACGCCCAGTCCAACCAAGACGACCACGCCGATGAGAATCCAGAAGGCGTTCTTCTTCATCACCGCGAGGAAGGCTTTGACTTTATCCATCATGCATCTCCGGGAAGGAGGTCGTTCATCGAATTTCGGTATCCTCGTCGCCCGTCTCTAGGGAGCTGGCGGAGTTGGCGCTGCGGTGTCGGCGGCGGCCGGCGTGGCGGCTGGGGGTGAGGCAGGCGCAGGGGCGGGTGCTGTCTCCGTTGGCGCTGGAGGAGCCGGTGGTGCAGTAGTTGCAGCCGGCGGAGTGGCAGTCGCGGCTGGCGGTGGAGTCGTTCCAGCCGGCGGCGGAGTCGTCGCAGCGGGAGGTGTGGTAGTCGCGGCCGGCGGTGGTGTAGTTGCGGCGGGTGGTGTAGTAGTTGCGGCGGGTGGTGTCGAGTCGGTCGGGGTTGCGGTACCCGCGGGAGCTTCGCCTTCTGCGGGGGGCGCCGCGGCTGCTTGCGCTTCGGCGGCTGCCGCCGCCGCTTTGGCCTTTGCCTCTTCGGCCTTCGTGGCCTTGATTTCGGCACGCTTCATGGGGGGGGTGACGGCCCAAGCGAACTGGACGACAAAATCGAAACGCTTCAGCTTGATGAAGGGCTCAATGCCGTCGTCGGGTTTGGCCTCATCGTCGGCAGCGGTTTTCTCTTTGGGCTCGGCGTCATCCTTCGCGGCGGGAAGGGGAGCTGAGGCAGCGGGTTTTGCGGCTGGTGCCGCGCCCGGTGGGGTGCCGGCGACCGTGCCTGGTTTCGCCTCGAGAATGTCGTACATCGAACGCTTTGCAGCCGGGTTCAACACCTGTACTTCTCTGACGATTTCCGGATTGTACAAGGTGGCCCCAATTATGCCCAATTCCTCCATGCTCACGTCTTCGGTTTCAATGTTTTCCCCGCTCGGAAGGATAACGATAGGCGCGTCCGGAGTGGCTCCCTCCTGAATAGTTGCCTTGGGCAATTTCACGACTTTGTTGTGCAGGTTCCGGATGAGAGTGTTCTGGACATATTCTGCACCTTGCGTTTCACCGGCCTCCTCGAAGTTGTGATAGTGGTAACCGGTGAGCTGGACGATCCAGTAGTCCTGGCCTTCCGCCTTTGGGATTTCGGTTGCGACGGTCTCGTCGGCGGCTACTGGCTTCCCCTTGCGGGGTTTGGGAACGGTTTCAATGCCCTTGCGGAGGTCGTTGAGGTCCGCCTCGCCTGCGGGCGGCTTCCAATACCAGTCCTTCATGCGGGCAAACCAAGTATTGGGATCCTCGATCCGCTCGCAGTCGATGGCCGTCACGTGCAGTTCATTGCGAAGGCGGATGTCTTCCGGCTTGGAATCTTCCGGATCGATCGGCAGGCATTGATTGACGGCGGTGAGCAGCTCCGGCCACACGAGGCGTCCTTCCACGTTGCCGGTCAAACTGGCAGCGATCTTGTTGAGACTGTCGTAATCGCCTTTGGCGGCTGTCTCTTCCGACTTGAGCTTGGTGGAGTAGGTCTCAACACGTTCCGCTTCGCTCTCGGCCTTTTCCCACGCGGGATTGATCACGGTGGCCAACACTCGCGAATGGCTTCCGTAGCTGAGCGTGCATCCGAGAAGAAGCACCGCGGCCGCGGCGACGGCCCAAGGCTTCTTGTTCCGGATCATCCGCTGCTGGACGAATTCCGGCGGGAGGAGATTCGTTTGCAGAGCCGCCCGTCCGAGGGCCTGAACGGCGAGTCCGTAGGCGACTCCGAAAGCCCCGATGTTCTCCTTGAACGCGGGCACACTGGCGACCTCGGCGCCGGTCAGACCTGTGAAGGTCTCGATGCGTTCGACGTCGAATTCGAGATTCTTAGCGAGATAACCGCGTAAGCCGGGCAATTTCATGGCATTGCCCAGGACGACCATCCCACCGATCTTGGCGCTTCGATTGATGCTGGTGAAATAACCGATGGAGCGTTGGATTTCCGTGACCAGATCGTTGAACACGGAACGCATCGCCTGGAATACGGCCTTCGGATCCTCGGCTGCCGCCGCGTTTCGTTTCAGATGTTCGGCTTTGGCGAAAGTGAGTTTCATCTCTTTCGTCAGAGCGCGCGTGAAGTGATTTCCGCCGAGGGGGATGCTCCGCTGCCAGACGCGATGACCGTTTGTGATCACCAGATCCGTGGCATCCGTTCCCATGGAGAGAACGATGACGGACTCGGGAGGGTCCTCCGGATCGAATTCCTCCTTCAAGGTCTGCTGGAAACGATCGAAGGAAATATAGTTGTAGAGAGCCAGCGGAGTGAGCTGGACGAAATCGACTTCGATGCCGGCCGTCTTATAGGGTTCGATCGCGCGGAAGACCTGCTCTCGCTTCATCGCGAACAGGCCAACTTCGGTTTCGAGGGCAAAGCCCTCGATCTCTTCTCCACCTCCGCCGAGGGCCTGATAGGCCCAGATCACGTCGTCCAGGTCGAAGGGGATCTGTTGCCGGGCTTCGTAAAGGACGATCTTGGGAATCTGCTTGGTCTCGACCGGGGGCAGCTTGATGAATCGAGCCAAGCCGTTCTGTCCGGGTACGGCAATTGCGATCCGATCGCCCCGCACAGTATTTCGAGACTGGAACTGTTTGAGCGCGTCGGACACCAACTCAATCGGATCCGCCCCCGGTTGGGTGAGTATCTTTGGATACTCGATATAGTCAAAGGCAATTGCCTCGATCTGCTCCGGATCCTCGGCGGGACGGCAACGAATGGCCTTGATTCCGGCATTGCCAATATCAATTCCCCAGACGGCGTCACTTCTAGCCATCAGACGACTCCTGTTTGCCCTGATTCGGTGGGGTCCTACGGCGACAAGTCCCCTCAACTCGTGGCAACCACCCCAAATCCGATGAACTGGCCCGATAAGGCCCCGTTGGAAAAGTGCGCAGTCTAATTCACTGCCTCTCTTGCCACGAATTTCATCTTATCGCCGCATTTTCCATTATGTCAACAAATTGGTCTGACTACCACTAAACCTCCCAACTATCTCAAATTCCATCGTCACGTCATCCTTTCGGCCGCGGAGAGGCGCTGCAACCGGTACATCTGAACCCTCCAGCGAATGGTCCGAACAGTCGTCATCGCTCAAGGCGAGACTCAGGGAAAGGTGTTGCGAGATCCAGTCGTCTTTTCGGCGGTTCAGGCCTCCCTAGTGCGTTCAGCGAACCATGCGACGCCGGACGACCCCATCTCGACTCTGGTCGGGCGAGCGACTATCGTGAACGAGGCTCCGCGTTGCATCTGGCCTTGGCGACCGAACTCCGCCGCGGCTGTTAAGCCGTTACTTTAGAATGACTTAAGAGTGTGCATGCAACCGTAAGCCGGTGTTGGAATGCAGGCCTC
>CAYSCH010000182.1:13555-18056 GCA_964429355.1 uncultured Planctomycetaceae bacterium
GAAGAACCGCGATATGAAGTTAGAGAATTCGACCGTTGTTCTGCCATGCCACAGCCTTGAGGATTTGTCGGTGAATCGCAGTGCTGCGGAGGCTGAGCAGGTTCTTGCGGCGTGGTCAGCATTCTATCACCCCGCGTTGATGCTGAAGTTCCGCGGTCCCCCAGGATGGAGGGGTTCGATTAATGCACCGACCCCGGCGACCGGGCATCTTGTTGTCGTGCCCCCCTGTTGCGAGAGCAACCTGCCCGGTGGCTGGCTTCAAGCCGCAAGCAGTACGTCGGACGCGGTGGTGATTCGAGGGTGTTCGACGCGAGGGGCGATGCTTGAGCAAGCCCTGGGAGAGGTTGAGGACGCGGCTCCTGCCGGGTCGTCGGCCGACCTGGTGAAGGACTTTCTGGCCCTGGGATATTGCCATTTGTTGGTGGAATTGCTCACCAGGCAGCTCCGGTACATGAGCAACCTGGACGAAGTGGCATTTCGCAACAGCGCACGATCGGCTGCAGAGAAATGGGCGGAAGGCAACTGCGACGCGGCTCGGGAGCATCTTGCCAGCGCGTTTGATCTGTTGACCGAGGCGAGGGAGTACTTCTATCCGGTGGAGACCTCTCTGCTCGACTTCACGCTGGTGGCACCGACGACGATTGGGGCCGGGCTGCAGGAGTCACTGGCTCGCAAGGTTCCGACGAATTTGATCATGTCCGGCAGGACGGTGGAAGCGATCGCCGAGCAGTCCCCCGACACGCTGGTGAAGATTCGCGAGGCTCTCGAAGGGGGGACAATTTCCATACTGGGTGGTGAACTGGAGGAACTGGAGTTTCCGCTGGTTGGGCCGGAAGCGACGCTGCGGCAGTTTCGACGAGGTCGCGAAGCCTACGAGCGTCTGCTGGGACGCCCTCCAAAGGTTTATTGCCGCCGCCGGTTCGGTCTTTCCCCTCTGCTGCCCCAGGTTCTCGACAAGTTCGGCTTTGTCGGGGCGTGCCATTTCACTCTGGACGACGGCCGGTTTCCGACCGGCAACCAGAGTCGCATCAAGTGGGAAGGGATTTCGGGGGCCACGATCGATTCGCTGGTGCGGTTGCCTTGTGATGCAAGTCGTGCCGGCACGTTTCTCGCGTTATCGGAGAGGCTCGGTAATGCGATGGACCTGGACCACGCCGCAACCGCCATCTTTGCCCATTGGGCGGGTACACAGAGCGTCTGGTATGACGACCTGGTGCGAGGGAGCAGCTACTCGCCCGTTTTCGGTCGCTTTCTCTCGATCGACGAGTATTTCAAGAACACGAAATATGTAGGCCAAACGACACGCTATCCCGTTGAAGGCTATCGATCTCCCTTCCTGAGGCAGGCGATTGCGGCCAAGGAAAGCGCGCCGCTGTCGCAATGGCAGAAAACCGCGTCGTTGGAAACTGGGGGCCTGGTGGAAGGTTCGCTGCGAACGATGGCCGCCATGCTTGGCTGGCGGGGCGACGCTGACGGGCTGGGAAATACGGAGCTGATGGAGGCGATTCGCGAAAGACTCGCCCCGGGCCGGGTTGCCGCCGGGCCGGGCTGCCTGGTGTTGAATCCCCTGTCGTTCACGCGAACGGTTGCGGTGGACGTCTCGTCGTGGGATCAATTGCCGATGATCGACGACACCGTGATGGCGGCCGCCGAGTCCAACGGTCGCAAGACGGCGATTGTCAGCGTTCCGGGAATGGGGTTCACGTGGATTCACCCTAGCGAGTCCCCTTTGCCCGCCAATCCCAAGCCGGCCAAGACTCGCCGGAGCTGGTTGGGAAGCAGGAAGGCCAGCAGCACGCCTCCGATGGCAGAGGAGACAGTCCTGCGCAACGACTTTTTCGAGGCGCAGATCGATCCGATAACCGGGGCGCTGCGTTCGCTTCACGACTACCGCACACGGGACAACCGGTTGGGTGTCCAACTGGCGTTTCGCCGGGCTGCCAGCGACGAGGCGGGAGACGATGAAGACACGGAAATGCTGTACACGGTCATGGCCGCCGACGAGGTTTCGGTGCAATCGGCCGGGCCGTTACTGGGTGAACTGGCCGTGCGCGGCCGGTTGGTCGACCGCGAGGGGGAATGCGTGGCCCGTTATGAGCAGATTCTGCGAGCGCAACGGGGCAATCGGATACTGGAAATTGAGGTTTCGCTGGCACCGGAGCGTTTGCCGGCGGGAGACCCATGGACGACGTACTACGCGGCCAGATTTGCCTGGAGTGATTCAACTGCCGATCTCTACACGGGAATCGGTACGGCGACACTCCCGGGCGAGTCGCCGCACCTGGAGGCCCCGTATTTTGTGGACGTACGGTCGGAGAGAATCAACACAACGATCCTGACGGGAGGACTGCCTTACCATCGCCGGTACGGGCTGCGGAAACTGGACACTCTGCTGATTGTTGCGGGGGAAATTCAGCGACGGTTTCGCCTGGGGATCGGAGTGGATGTTCCCTACCCGCACACGGCTGCCAGCGAATTTCTCGCTCCCCCGGCCGTGCTGGCCGGCATTGGCTCTCCGCCAGCGACGCGATCGGGATGGTTCTTTCATCTCAATGCGAGGAATATCGTCGCGACTGCATGGGAACCGGTCTTCGAAGGTGAGCGTCTCCGTGGCATTCGGACACGTCTGGCGGAAACCGAGGATCGTGCGGCAACGCTGACACTCCAGTCGTTCCGGCAGATCGCCAAGGCGCGGAAAGTCGATTTTCTTGGCCAGCAGATCGCCGAACTGAATGTCCAGAACGACCGAGTGACCATACCCTTCCGAGGTCACGAGTGGATGCAGATTGAGGTCGACTTTGTGTAGGACCCGAGTCTGCGCCCTTGCGGGTTTCACGTGAGGACGCCTGCCGGTGTGGTTCTGGATCCGGGAGGAACCAGGAATCGGGCGACCTATCACCTTCATCGATCGAAAGGAGACTGACTCGCCAATGATTGTGACTATCGACGGACCTGCCGGAGCGGGGAAGAGCACCGTTGCCAGGAGGCTGGCGGACCGGGTTGGTTTCAGCTATCTCGACACGGGCGCCATGTATCGGGCCGTGGCCCTGGCCGGTCTGCAGCAGCAGGTCGACTGGCAGGATGAAGTATCGGTCCGCGAACTGGCGGCCCGAACGGGAATCCGTTGGCGAGGAGATCGCATATTCCTGAATGGCGAAGACGTGAGCGCTGAGGTTCGCACGACGGAGGTGACGGACGCGGTGGGGCGGGCCGCCGACTGTCCCGAGGTACGCCGCTGGCTCGTTAAGTTGCAGCGATCGGCTGCGGAGGGGGTTTCTCTCGTGACGGAGGGACGGGATCAGGGATCGGTCGTGTTTCCGGACGCCGCGTGCAAGATTTTCCTGGTTGCGAAGGCCGAGGAACGGGCTCGGCGCCGCATCCAGGATTTCCGTGCTCGTGGAGAGGAAATCGATTTCGAGCAGGTCCTCGCCGACATAGTCCGCCGCGACCGGGCCGACGAGTCGCGATCGATCGGTGCACTGGTGATGCCGGAGGGAGCCATCCGCGTTGACACCGATGGACTGGATGTGGACCAGGTCGTGGATCGTCTAGAGGAAATCGTCCGACGCTCTTGAGGAGTGGGGAAGAAAGTTGTGGAAAAGGCGGTTCTGGTTCCTGCAATGCCAGGGAAATATGCCGAAAATAGTACGATCGGGGGCCCGGCCTTCTCGACCACCTCGGCTGAGGGTGCATGAAATCCTGTGGGGTGCACGTCAGCTTTTGTATTTTTGACCAGGGAAGGCAGGGGCTTTGGGGCGGCGGATGAAGGGCTGCCCAGGCCGGGTTTTCAGGTGCTGGATCAGGCGGTCATCGTCGCAGAGGGCGGCGGCTCGGACCTGGAGGATGGCCTCGGCCCCCTCGGGATCATTCCAGAACATCTCGGTTCCCTTGGCGCGATAGTTGATCTCCTTGACCAGCGATTCCATCCAGGCCGTGGTAACCGGCATCCCCTGGCGGCGATACTCCGGGTAATTCATCCGCGGCTGATTGTGTTCCAGGTAGGTAATCGTCTTGGCCATCAGACGGCGTGGATCGTGCTCCGGAGCGTCGGGTGTGACGTTGCCCAGACGGCATTGCCAGAGACGTAGTTCTTCCAGCACTTGTCCCACCTCGCCCTGCCAACAGCCACGCATCCACACAAGGTATTGCCCCCAAGCGTCCTCCGGTTGTGTGTGAATCGTTTTGGCGATCACGTACAGATAGCTCAAGGCATGAGTGAAGTCGAGGATCGGCATAAAGTCAGAGAAATGCTCTTTCCAGATCGACCAATTCCACGCTAGGCCATCGCCCAGAAATGCTCTGGCTGACGCTTCGTGGAACCGCCGCCTGTTCGCCTCACGAGCCATCTGTCGACCGAACCGTTCCGAACTGGCGACGCTGGAAAGCACTGTGCGCACCAGACGTTTGGGCCGCCAATCGTCCACGCGGAGATCGGGCTGGCCGTCCTCCACAACACCTTCCCGCATGTTGGGCAACAGGGCTGCCACGGAGAGGGCTTCCG
>CAYSCH010000183.1:0-10546 GCA_964429355.1 uncultured Planctomycetaceae bacterium
GTCACCTCGATCTTCGTAGGCACTCAGTCCGCGTGCTCCTCTACTGCGATCCGACCCAACTGACGGGCGACGCGGCAGCCAATTACCGAATTCTCGAAAAGACCGATGTCCCGATCCATCCGTGCTATGAAGATCCGGCGGCGGAAGAACTGCAAGGCTATCTCCGCGGCGCCGCCTGGATCGTCGATGCCCTCCTTGGCACCGGCGCTCTGGGCGAGCCACGGCCGCCGCTGGACGCCGCGATTGACCAGTTGAACGCCTCCGGAATTCGGATCCTGGCGGTCGACGTTCCCAGCGGGCTGGACTGCGACACGGGCGAACCCGCCCGTCACACGATCCGGGCCGTTCATACATGCACATTCGTTACCTCCAAAATTGGCTACCTGAAACCAAATGCCCAACCCTTTCTGGGCCAACTCCACGTTCTGGACATCGGTACCCCAGCGAAACTGATCGATGAGTTGCTGGCGAAGGAAGGAGCAGCGAACCCGTGATTGAGCAAGGGCTGACGAGAGTGCATAATAGGGAAACCAGTCTGCACGGGGTGTCTTTCGGTCGTTGGAGGTTGGGCAGGCGGACGGGTGATCCAAGGCCAGGCTTTCCGGTGGGAGCCATTCCATGAAATTCGAGATCGAGTGTCCTCATTGCAGCCGGCGATATACCGTCGAGACCAAAACGGCGGGTAAACAAGTCCGCTGCAAAGCCTGTCAGAAGACCTTTCTGATTCCCACGCTGGCGGCCGAGCCGGAGCCGGCCGTACCGATGGCCGAGTTGATCCTGGAGCCCCTGCCCGCTCCGAAACCGGCGCCTCTCCAACCTGCGTCTATCCCACCATCCTGGCAGCCTGGCCCGCTTGAACCGGTGCAGCCATTGCAGCCCGTTCGCCGCCGTAAGTACTCGAAGCCGAAACAAGGCTACCGGCCAACCGTGCTGGAGCAGACAGCCAGCGGACTTCTTTTCGCGTCCTTTATGGGAAACATTCTCCATGGACCACCGATCGGCCCTTTCACCTGGGCATTGCAGGCGGGCCTCCTTGCAGGCGGTTTGATTCTCTGGTTCGTCGCCATGATGCGGCGCGGCTCGCAGATCGGCATCGTCATTGTTTGCGGGGCGTCTGTGGTCGCGATGGGGATTCTCGTCTTTCAGTTGATGATGCTCGGCAACCGTAAAGAGCCGCTCCACGCGCAACGTGAGAACGCCCAGGAGGAAGTAGAGGAATTTCGCTCCACGTTTCCGCAGCAGAAGTCCGGCAATACGACTCGTCCTCCCAGAGGATCGGACCGCAGGCAAACAACCGTGGCCATGACACCCCAGAGTCCTGTCCCGTCGCGGGGCAAAGACAGCGAGTTGGTGGGAGGAACGGGGGGAGGTCCCTTTCGGTCGGTCAGTCCCAGCGGTCAACCGGTGGTGGGATTCACCCATCGGATGGGCAGTTGGGACGGCGAGGCAGCGATCAGTGAGCTGCAGCCCATGTTCGGCTCCGGCGCGACGAGCGGATTCCTCGGCGGTAGTCAAGGAGCACGCGAGGGTTACGGGCTTGGAGCCCTGGAGGTCGACGCAGCGACGTATGTCAGTGCGGTGCGCCCCGTCTACATGCGGATCAAGCCCGACGGGCAACTCGACCCAGCCGACTCCTATGAGGGCGAGTGGATCGGAACACCCACTGGCCGGGCGACCAAGACCCTGCGGAGCGGCCAGTCCAAGGTGATCGGCATTTGTGGTCGCCGCGCGGCCGTTCTGGATGCGGTGGGTCTGGTGGCCGAACGCGGGTCTTGAATGGCCTTGCTCTCTATTGAATGTGTTGTCACGAAGAAAGCCGCGTGGGGCTTGCCCCGCGGTTGGTTACGTCTTTGGGTTGTATGGGAAGTGACAACCTGGTCTCTTGCGTGACCGAACAGCCTCGCCGGAATCGGCAAGTCCATCCTGCTTATCCCGGCGGTGGTTGACTCGCGTGCGAGGATGGCAGTAGTATCATTACCGGCTGATGGCTGCTGATGAACCGATTCTGCTATCTTGAAAGGCGCCAACCATGAATGGGATCAACGCTTTCACCAGGCGAGCTTTCCTCCAGACGGCCGCGACCGCGGCTGTCGGCACCGCCCTGACACAGGCGATGGCCATGGGCGGCGAGCCGGAGCGCACGGTGCGGATCGGTATGGTCGGTGTGGGGAGCCGGGGGACGGGACTGCTGAGCACCATGCTCCAGTTTCAGGGTGTGCAAGTGCCGGCTGTTTGCGACATTGCCGCCGACCGGGCCGAACGGGCCCAGGGGATGGTGGAAAAAGCCACCGGCGCACGCCCTGAAGCCTATACACAAGGCGAGCGAGACTGGCAGCGGCTGGTCGAACGCGACGATCTGGACGCTGTGCTCACGGCAACTCCGTGGGACTGGCATGCCCAAATCATGGTGGCCACGATGAAGGCCGGCAAGTACGCAGGCACGGAGGTGCCGGCGGCCAGCACCGTGGAGGAATGCTGGGACATGGTCCGCACGTCGGAGGCAACGGGCATGCCCTGCATGATGCTCGAAAACGTCTGCTACTTCCAGGACGCCCTGGCGCTGCTGCGGATGGTTCGTGAAGGAGTTTTCGGCAACCTCCTCCACGCCGAAGTCGGCTACCAGCACGACTGCCGGTCCCTGATGTTCACGGACGACGGCAAGCTCACCTGGCGGGGCGAGCATGGAGCCACCAAAGACGGCAATCTCTATCCCACGCACCCCATCGGCCCGGTCGCCCAGTGGATGAACATCAATCGCGGTGACCGGTTCACGCGGATCTCGAGTGTGAGTACGAAGGCCACCGGCCTGAAGCAATGCGCGGTGGAGAAGTTCGGTGCGGACCACCCGTTGGCCCAGCGCGACTATGCCCTGGGAGACATCAACACGAGCCTGCTGCAGACCGAGAACGGCCTGAGCGTGACTCTCTATTTCGACATGTGCACTCCCAGACCTTACGATCTGGTCTTCAGACTCCAGGGGAGCAAGGGTATCCACATGGGCGGCGCCGAGGGCAAGATCTACCTGGAGGGAAGGTCGCCCCAGGCCCACACCTACGAGCCCTTCGCACCCTACATGGAGCAATACGCCCATCCTCTTTGGACAGCTCTCCAGGAGCGGGCCAAGCAGCATGGCGGCCACGGCGGCAGCGACTACGTGACGATGTACGAATTCCTCAAGGCGATCCGAAACCGGAGTCCTTTCCCTCAGGACGTCTACGACGCTGCCACGTGGAGTGCGATTGTTCCCCTCTCCATCGCCTCCGTTGCCCAAAAGGGAGCCGTGGTTGAGTTCCCCGATTTCACCCAGGGCAAGTGGAAGGATCGGCCGCCCGTTGACGTGTACGGGGCGTGATGGTGGCCAGCCTGTTTGTTGAAGCAACGAAGCAACAAACGAACGGAGGTCGTCGGTGATCGACTATCCAAGACTATTTGCGGAGATTCTCGCTGCTCATCGAGCCCTTGTTCAGTACGGGGATACAGAACTGGACCGCCAGTTCAAGCCAGCAACGGAAGAGGACGTGGCGGCCGCCGAGGCCCGCCTCGGTTGTCGTCTCCCGCCGTCCTATCGACAGTTTCTCTTGAGTGTCAACGGCTGTCCCAAGTTGGGACTGGCGCATGGCGGCCTGCTCCCGGTTCAGAGCATCGACTGGTTCAGAAATCGACACCAGGATTGGATCGACGCCTACACCAAGCCCATCACCAACCATCTGCCTGCCGACGTGACCGATGAGCTCCGAATTTTCAGTCCCGAGTTGTTTGATGCGGACGTACATGACATCACGGAAGAAGAACATCTTGCCCACCCAGACAACACATGTCGCTTTCGTATCGCCTATCTGCATGAGTTGCTGCAAATCGGTGAAGTATTCGATGGTTCGGTCTATCTCCTGAATCCGAAGGTTACAACAGAATCCGAGGAATGGGAGGCGTGGTCATTTGCCAATTGGTATCCGGGAGCTCACCGAGTTCTTTCGTTCGCCGATTTGATTATGTCTGAGCACGAGCATCTCTTATACGAGGTGCATCTCCGATCCGTAGAAGTCGACGAATCTCAAATCATGAAGAAATCGCTGCCGGTGTTGCGCGAGCAGATCGTTGCGGGTATGCTGCCTGCGCACGCAGTCATTCAATACCTCGAATCGGCGGCGGAGAATGATGAAACGTTCGCCGCATGGATGCGCAAGAAGCAGCCATACTTTGCTTTGCTGGAGGCTCTCGGGTATCACCGAGGAGACTGATCGGGGGAATACTTCATGAGTTCGGTTGGGGCAGCGTGCTCCCCCTACTCCGGCAACGTCACCACCTTCACCGTCCGCTTCACCGGCCAACTGGCCCGCCGCTCGTCGGCATAGACTCCGATCTTTTCCACGGGGATCGGTTGGAAGCCGATCTTTTCGACGGCCGTGAGATCTTTGAACTCGATCCGAACGAGTTGGCCGCTGTCGTCTTTGAGGAGTTGGACCCAGTCGGGGTTGTCGTCGAAGACGAGGTTGTCTTCGACGGTTTGATACTGCTGCGTGCCCTCGTGGATGTGATTCCACGTGCCGCCGGCGCTGATGTTGCGGGCAAACACGTTGCGTTTGGGAATATTGGGCTCGTCGTCGAGGATGCCGGCCAGGGTGGGATAACGCTGCTTCCAGAGTTCGCTGTCGATGGGCATGGCGCGGAGCCTGGTTCGGAGGGTATCATTGGGGTCATCGGTGGCGGCCTTCTGCCAGCCCATGCCGCGGTTGTCGATGTGGGCGGCACGCCGGCACTCGCGGAACACGTTGTTGGTAACGATGTTGTCGTCACCGCCGCCGATGAAGACGGCCTGGCTGCAGCGCTCGAAGACGTTGCCATAGATCGTGTGGCCGCAGTGCTGGTCGTCCAGATAGATGGTCATGCCGCCGTAACCCGTGCCGCCGACAATGTCGTGCCAGAAGTTGTGGCGGAGGATGTTGCCCCGTTGGGTCCAGTCGCGGCCGACGTAGTAAGCGCCTGCGTCGCCGCTTTCGTAGACGACGTTATGGATCTCGTTGAGCTCGACGATGTGGTCGTTGCCGCCGGCCGAGAGGGCCATGTGGGGCCCGTCGTGGACAAGGTTGTGGGCGATCCGGTTGCCCACGCCATCGACGCTGACGGCGGTCTTGTAGGTCCTTGCCCGTCGCGAGTAGTGATGGACATGGTTATTCTCGGCGTTGTGTCCTGCCGGGGTGAGCGTTGGACGGTCGCCACCGGAAAGGCTGATCCCGCCTTCGCCGCAGTAATAGACGTCGCAGCCGAAGACTTCCTGTTTGGTGCCGCCCGAGACGGACACGGCCTGATGGCCCATATTGCGGATCGTGCAGCCGACGACGTGGCAATCGGTTCCGTCGTGCAGGGAGATCGCGGTGGCTCGGCAGGCTTCGACGGTGAAGCCCCGAAAGGTCACGTACGACAGGTCCTGGGCACGGATGATTCCGTCGGCCTGGGAGAGCACCGCCTCGGCATCGGGCACCGGCGGCCAGAAGTAGAGCTTGCCGGCGCTCCGGTCGAGATAGAACTCGCCCGGTTGGTCCAGTTCGCTGAGGAGGTTGTAGGCATACCACCGCGCGCGGCCCTTCGTGATGCCGTAGACAGGCTTGATCTTCTCCGAGCGGATGAGCACCTGGGCATCGGCGTCGACGCCCACGATCGGTTCGTGCAGCTCGGCCCAGTCGTGGTGCCAGTAGGCGAACACCCAGGGATCGGATTCGCTGGTCCAGCGGCCCAGGCGGTCCGTGTCGACCTTGACGCGTACCGGCTCGTCGCATTGCTCGACGCCGCGAAAACCTTCGTTGGGCCAACGGGCCAGCGTCATCGGCTGATCCTTGTAGAACAATTCCGCCTCGGCCGGCTGGCTGCCCGCGGAGAAGCCGTGCGGGGTCAGTTGGCCATAGTTGGCAATCCCCTGCGTCTTGAGGTCGGCCACTCGGACGTCGGAACGCGAGTCTTCCGGCAACCGGTCGAGAATCGCCGGCTCGGTCACCGGCGCCCACTGTTTGACAGGCAGGCCGCCCGTCAGCCGAACTTCCGCTCCCGGCACGGCCCGGTAGACGATCGGCGCCTGTTTCGAGCCGGAATCGTCGGCGGTGAACTCGACGGCTTTTGACAGCGTGTAGGTTCCCGCAGCGAACAGCACCTCAATTGGCTCGCCGGGCTTTTCTCTCTTGAGCTGACGCACGCGATCGCGTGCGCCGGCCAATCCGGCCAGCGGGGCCTCTTGAGTGCCGGGGTTGGTATCCTTGCCGCCGGGCGCAACAAAGAGCGTGGTATCTGCCAGGGCGGTTGAGCCTGCCAGAATGATGGTTGTGATCAGGCAAATTGTGTGTCGCATCGAAGTTCCCTCAAGTTGGAGTCCAGGCTTCAGCCTGCTATCGGAGCTCAATGGGGGTTTTGCATTGGAATGGGCAAGGGCATCGAGCGAATCTATGTACAGAATACCGATCGCGGATGCACTTGGTGCCTGGGGTCGCGTGAATAACGTGGCCGCCTCAAGCTGCGAAACCGCCTTCCACCAGGAGCCGCCTCGTTCTCCGGTAGTTCCGGAAACGATTCCAGGACGTGAAGGGCCACAACTCATTCCACGCCATCAAGAAGGCGCCCTTGAATGTGGCGGTGCAGTGGGCTCCGGTCGGGCCGGAGGACGGGGACCGATAGGGGTTATTCATAGATCAAGTCAAACAGGATGATGAGTTCACTGTCCACGTTCACAGCACCTCATCAACTCGTCGGCAAACAGGGCGTGACCACGATC
Source organism: uncultured Planctomycetaceae bacterium (assembly GCA_964429355.1). Lineage (GTDB taxonomy): Bacteria > Planctomycetota > Planctomycetia > Pirellulales > Thermoguttaceae > JAAYAY01. The sequence continues at coordinate 6,758 of CAYSCH010000183.1, forward strand.
GTCTGGATGGTTGATTCCGTTCCGTAGCAGCGTGATGTACGGCAATCCCTCCTTCCAGAGATGTTCCCAACGCGCGGACGCGTCGGCCAGGGCCAGGTTGTGCTTCTGGGCATACTCGCGCAGGGCGAGAACATAGGGACGGTTTTCGGGCTCTCGCAGGCTCTTGAAGCCCATCATCTCAGGCTTGGTGAAATGGGGCGTGATCAGGATCAGTTCGGCACCGAGCGCCTCGACACGGCCGCGGATCTCGTCGTAAACCTGCTCGAATGCGGCGCCGGAGAGTCCGGCGTCGTTGACGAATTCGAGGGTCACGAGATTGGGCCTGGCGGCAGCGACCCGGTGCCAGTCGCAGCCTGTTTGCTCCGGATACTTGTCGGGCCAGAGCCACTGGCGCGAGTGGGAGCCGCCGATGGCGATTGTTTCGACATCAATCTTCTTGTCGGGATATCTGGCCTTGAGCCGCTGGGCAAACAGGTCCGAGTAGCGTTTGTCCGGCGTGGTCGTATCGCCGCCCACGGTGACGCTGTCGCCCCAGCAGACGATCTTGACCGGCTCGCCCGCAGCGATTCTGGCCATGGTTCGCGGGATGCGGCCGGGGGTGGTGGCCGTTTGGGCCTGGCTGGCCGATTCTTGAACGGGGTAGATGTCCGGATTGGTTCCGTCACAGCCATAGTCCACGAAGATGTTGGCTAACCGGACCTCGCCGGGCTGGAGCGCCGGCGGTTCGGGGACGGTCAGGGCCGGCTGGCCGGCGCGGATCTCGATATTGCCGGCGGCCGTCTTGATCTTGGAGTCGAGTCGCCGCAGCCGGTACGTGTAGTCGATTGTGATGGGTGCATTCGGGGCAACGCTTGACTCAGTCGCAATGCCCAGCGAACCGGAAACGGGATGAACGACGTAGTCCTTGCCGACCTCGAGAACGCGTCCCTGGTGGCGGACGACGATGCTGTCGATCACGACCGCCCCTTGGGCCGGTGTGCCGCTGCCCGGGCCGAGGGTCTGGACCTGCCGAAGGGTCGTTCCCCGGGCCCATTCGTGGGGCTCGTCCGGCGACAACGTGGCCTCCTCACCTTCGACGCGGACGGTCGGGGCTGAGGCGGTCTGGTCGGCAATCGCGACGGACGCGACGGCGGTCGTGGCTGCTATGAGAGTCCAAATACCGATTGGCCGTGCCAGGTATTTCATAGGATGCATCACCTCTTGGAGTATGGGGAATTGTCGTCGCTTTCGTTCTTGTCTGTCCCCGGATAATACCTGGGAAAGCCAGATTTCAGGCACAGGCTGGCGATCTGGCTGGATGGCATCGTAATCCATGCAAGGAGTCTCCTGCAACATGCGGCTCAAGTAATCATGGTGACGATTCGAAGAGAAGTGGGTGGAACCACGGAAGCCTCGATTGGGGGCCCCGAGCGTTCCGGTGGTTGGTTTTCGCATTCGCGTGATTGATTGTTTCGCGCCTGCGGGCACATTAGAATGGCCAACGAGGGCCTTGGACGGCGTTTCAAGGCGCAGTACCTCCTTGGGGGTTGTTGGATTCAGGTGGAAGGAGATTCGAGATGAGAGCGGTCCAGTCCATGTTGATTCTGGCAGCGGTTTGCGGGACCAGCCTGGCAATTGCCCAGGAAACGGACAAGCCGAAAGACAAACCGTTCCCCTGGTGGAAGCTGTCGGGACAGCCTGGGGAAAAGGAAGAACCTCAAGCCACGCCGGATACGTCGGATTGGCAAGTCGCGGAGCCCGTCAAGAGAGACATACCGAAAGGCCCGGCGTCGGGCTACGGGTGGCTGACTCCTCCGACGGGCGGCGCCAAGGTGACGCAGTCCGTTTCGCATGCGGCCAAACCCGAACCTCGCCAGCGTCTGGTGTACCGGCTTGCCAACATGCCGGCCATCGACGTCGCCAGGACCGTCAATGAACTTCTGCAAAGCGAGCAACCGTCGAGCCAAGCGGGCGGGAACATGGTCGTCCTGGCCGATGCGGTCAGCAACAGCCTGATCCTCAGTGGAAGGCCGGACGCAGTGCAGGAGACGGTCAAGCTCGTCGAGCAACTCGATATCAAGCCACTGATGGTGTGTGTGCAGGCGGTGGTCGGGTTGGTCGAATCGCGAGAGGGACTCTCGCTGCTGGTTCCCAATCCGGACGGACCAGAGCTCTCCTGTTCCCATGCGGAAGCCTGCGAGCTGATCGAGCAGTTCAGCAAGTCGGATGCCGTGAAAATCCTTGCCCGGCCACAGATTCTGACCCTCGACAACCAGCCGGCGTTTCTCCAGATCGGGCACCGGGTGCCCCGGATCACAACCGGCAAAGACGGCCAGGTTCTGGCCACGGAACTGGAAAACGTGGGGCTGATCGTCGGCGTGACACCGCGAGTCTCGCCCGATCACACGGTGACCATGGAAATCGACATCGAGAAATCGGAAGTCGGCCCTGAGGAACAAGGGATTCCCCTGGGAGTCGACGCAAAGGGCAACGCGATTCGCTGCCCCAAGATCGAGACTGCAGTGGCTCAAACCACGGTGGCGATCCCGCCGGGGCGGGCGATGATCGTGGCGGGCCTGGCCCTCGATGGGGGCGAAGAGCGAGGCGAGCTGGTGCTTGTCATTACGCCGCATATCGTGGCAAACGACAAATGAGCGGCCGTGTACGAAACGTCCGACGGCCCTGATCATTCCAGCCAGAAGACTCCACACTCCGGCTGACCGTCCAGCGATCGCGAGCAGGAGGATTCCTGCAACCGGAGGCTTGCAGTGCGATTCCGTACTGTGCGGCCAGGGCTTCGACCGCACCCTTGGTTTCTTTCAGGCCCACGTTATGGCGTTCACGATAGAGCTTGACCGACGGGGTTTTGCGGCCAGAGCACATCAACTCGGGCAATTAATAGGTCTTCACAGGCTCGCAGACCACCGGTTCGCCGAGAATCTCCCTTGCCAGTTGCCGGTAGTCGTGGGCACCATTGGAATGGGGATCGTACTGGAGAATCGACTGTCCGAAACTGGGGGCTTCGGCCAGGCGAATGTTGCGGCGAATGCGGGTCTGGAACGTCTGGGCACCGGCCCAGGGCGTTTCGCCGTGGAAGTTCTCGCGAAAGAACTCGTTCACGTCGTCGCTGACCTCGGCAGCCAGCCGCGTGCTGGCGTCGTACATGCAGAGCACAATTCCGCTGAGCTTCAGGCGGTTGTTGAGCCGCCTGGAGACGAGCTGGATCGTCTGCAGAAGTTTGCTCAGGCCGTGCAGGGCCAGGAAATGCGGCTGGAGCGGTATGAAGACTTCTTCGACCGCCACCAGGGCATTGATCGTGAGCACTCCCAGCGACGGCGGGCAATCGATCAGCAGGTAATCGAATTCCTCCTGGTCGTCGTTCATCTTGTCGCGAAGAATGAACTCGCGACCGACGACCCCGGCCAGTTCCACTTCCGCTCCGGCCAGGTCCAGGTGGGACGGAACGATCCAGAGATTCTCGCCGATCTGCCGGCGGACGTCCGTGAGCGAGGAGTTGCCGGTCAGCACGGTATAGATCGACGGCATTTCGATCTGGGGCTCGATACCGAAGTGCAAGGTGGCGTGAGCCTGGGGATCCATGTCGACCAGGCAGACGCGCATGCCGGTATCAGCCAGGGCTGCACTGATATTAACGGCGGTGGTTGTTTTTCCCACCCCCCCCTTCTGATTCATGATCGCAATGGAACGCATCCGCATCCTCTCGGTTGAGTTCCCCGATCGGACAGGAGTCTGCCCGATCGAGTCGTATCGCCTCTTACGAAGGCGTGATTATAGACCGCCGTGCAGAAA
>CAYSCH010000183.1:10556-18046 GCA_964429355.1 uncultured Planctomycetaceae bacterium
TCGGTTGGGTTCCTCAAACAGTCCGGTCGTCCGCCCGGTCCGATCGAGTTGTGTGGCCTATGTCTCAGACGAAGCCGTGATTATAGACAGGGCATGACAAAGCTCCTACCCGAGTTGGCCTGGAGCACCCTGCAAGAAAAAAGCGATTCCACGTTACCAGCACGACACCATTTACCCAGATTTCGCCAATATTGGATCTTTTTCGCAATTCATGGGGGGCGACAGTGCGGTCGATCCTGCCGGGATCGAGACTTCTCCGTGGGTTGGTTGGTCTGAAGGTGCGTATCGCGTAATATATTGCCTTGAAACAAGTTGCGATGATTCCTTAGTCGTGTTGCCAAGCGGGAGTGGATGGCTTTTCAGGTCGGTCGGACGACAGACTGGCGGAAGTTCCAGGAAGGAAGTTGACCGATTACTTCTTAAAGGGGGTGCAAGTTGCGGGTGGAAGCGGATAAGTTATTGGTTTCCTGACTTTCGGAGGGTCAGACCGGTGCCCTCGAGTGGATTGGGCACTGGTTGCTGCTGGGTTCTTTGGATGCCGTTGGCGACTTACGAAATCGTATGCTGGCCGCAGACACCGAAGCTTACCAGTGTGAATGGGACTGGTATGTGCGCGATCACAGACCACCTTGCCGCCTTTAACAAGTTGTCCGCCAACGCTAGATTTCCATGTGTTTACTGGCAATTCAGTACAAGACCGCCCGTGATGCTCCCCTCCTTGTTGCTCAGAACCGCGAGGAGCGTTTTGACCGTCCCAGCCAACCCCCCCGAATCCAATCGGGACGTCCCCGTGTGGTGTGCGGAATTGACCGCAAGGCGGGCGGCACCTGGTTTGGTGTCAACCAGCACGGACTATTCGCCGCTGTAGCCAATCGCCCGAAACGGTCCGTATCTCCGGAACCCCGCTCCCGCGGCCTCTTGTGTCGCGAACTGCTGGGGACTCGTACGGCAGCCGACGCGATCGAGTTGGCGGTCAAGGAATTGGAGACGGGACGTTACGACGGGGCCAATTACATTTGTGCGGACGGCACGAGCGGGGCAGTCGTGTATGGAGGGGATACGATCGAGGTTGTGGACCTTCAGCCCGGTCTTCACCTTTTAACGAACGGCAACCTCGACGATCGTTCCGACCCGCGGCAGGAGTTCGTTCGCCGTCTCCTGACGCTTCAACGGCTCGATTCCTCGGTGGCTTTTCTTGCGGTTGCCAGCCGCACCTTTTCCCGCAAACCCGATGCGACGGGCAAACGTGGGGTTGTGATTGTAGGGAGCGAACGCGGCACGGTATCGTCGTCGCTGTTGTCGCTCCCTTCCCGGTCGCAGAACGCCGTCTACCAGTATGCGGCCGGTTCGCCCGGCGATGCTCCCTACGACGACGTCTCCGCTTTGCTGCGCCAGGTGCTCTCGACCGATCGATAAGGCTAAACATGTCCGATCCCGAAACGACCGTCCAGGAACTTCTCCAGTTGAACCAGCAACTGCTCGACAGTATTGCGTCGGGCGACTGGGAAACCTATGCATCGCTGTGCGATCCGACTATCTCGGCTTTCGAGCCGGAGGCTCGTGGGCACCTTGTCGAGGGAATGGACTTCCACCGTTTCTACTTCGATCTTGGAAGTCCCGACGGGCCGCGCAATACGACCATGGCGTCGCCTCACGTGCGATTGCTCGACGAGACCGCCATTGTTTCCTGCGTGCGGCTCGTGCAGCATCTCGACGCGGAGGGACGTTGCGTCACCGACCGGGTCGAAGAGACTCGCGTCTGGCATCGGGAAGACGACCGCTGGCAGCACGTCCATTTCCACCGTTCGACCAGTCCGTGATTGAACGAGCGGGAGCGAAAGTCTACCGTTTCTTTCTCAAGACAAACACGGTATCGCTCAATTCGTCGTCGAGGACGAGAGGGTCGTCGATGTCGTACCAGAAATCGTAGACGTCCAGCAGTTCCAGATCCGGGACTTTTTCGAGCAACGCGGTGAACTGGCCGACGGTGTACATGCGGAACTCGAAATCGTGGCGCAGACGCAGCTGGCTGTCGCCCGTCCGCACCAGCAGGCAGACCCGGAGCTTTTCGACGCGGCGGCGGTGATCGGTTTCCAGCACCCGCAAGGTGACGGTTACCTTGGTGTGGCCGCGGCTCTCGGACCATCGTTCCGTGCATTCGTCATCGGTGTCCGGGGGAAGCAGATGGAAGCCGAGGAGATAGATGCCCCCCGGCCGCAAGGAACGGGCGACGGATTGAAGATGGCTGGCAGCCGCCTTTTCCGTGAGTAGATGCCGAAAACCGTCGAAGGTCGAGTAGGCCGCGTCGACCGGTTGGCTTAATTCGAACTGGCTCATATCGGCAAGGAGGATCTCCGCTTCCAGCTTTCGGCGTTTGAGCCGCTGCCTGAGATAACGAAGGGAACGTTCGCTCAGATCCAGCCCGACCATATCGTAGCCGCGGCCGGCCAGTTCCGTCGTCAAGCGCCCCGTTCCGCACGCAGGCTCCAGCAGCCGGCGTACCTTCCGGTCGCAGTACTTGCGGCAGGCGGCCTCGATGAAGTTCGCCTCGGGCAGTGTTTCCGAGCGAAACGCCAAGTCGTAGTACTGGGGATAGTCGTACCAATCGGCCTGCAAGGTCTTCCGAGGCATCAGGGGAGCCTCTCTTTCAGGACTCCGGCATACCGGCCCGACTTCCGGCGTTCTTCGGCAACCGGGCGGATGACGACATAATCCTTCTGGGAGAGATCCATGAGATTCTCAATAATCGCGTCTGGGAAGATTCTGGAGTGCCGGGCTGGTCGGGTCACAGAGACAGATACCACTGCCGGCCAGCATATCCTGCCCGGCCGGCAAACCATTTACCTTACTTGCCTGAAGGGGGGGACGCAATTGGGGCCCTTTTCCAGCTTTTCCAGCCGCATCCGGCAGCGCTGCCTCCCTCCCAATGGAGAATCCGGTAGAATGAGCGGGGCGCGGAATGTGTCCCGAGATACGGAGACAATCGATTGGTCCGGAAGTGAGGAATAATGCCGTGAACACCGGTGGCCCGCCTCCCGTAGCAGCGAAAGCTGCCGCCGAATTCAATCAGCACGAGGGACGATCGGACGGAAACGTCATAGCGGAACGACTGATCAAGAATTTGACCAGTCTCCGCGAATCGCTGCTTCAGCGGGTCCTTGCCCCGGAGAAGTCGCTTCCGCTCGACTCGATGATGCTCCCCGTTTCGAAGCTCAAGGCGCAGAAGCATGCGTCGGAGGAGCTCGAGGCCTTCATGATCGCCGAATCTGCCCACGCAGCCCGACTGCTCAAGCTCGTCAGGCAAGATGAGGCCTGGTATGCCAACTGGCTTTCGGCGATGCGACTGGATGCGTGGGGTCCGCTGGGAAATGTGCCGAATCGCGTTGCCGCCTACCGTGCACAATCCAGCGACGAGCGCCGGCTTCAGTTCAGCAACCAGCTCGTGGAATTGATTCCGGAGGCACGGCTTGCCCCCCTGGTTCTGTTTCGGCTTCTGCCCACGACGGTTCATGTCGCCACGGCCCTGGCTTTCGGCGATGCCAAGGGAGCGGAGGTGATCCGGGCGGAGCAGATCAAGATCCTGCCATCGATCACCTATTGCCAGCAATGCCACGGGAAAGTGCTCGGCGACGGCAAAGAATGCTCCCAATGCGGCAACCCGCTTTGGAACCGGCAATGGCTCTCTGAGGCCGATTGAGCTGCTTCGGTTTTGCGGCCCGCCGTGCAAGAAGTAAGGACTCGCTTCCGGTAGTTGGCGAACACCCGGAATCACGAATCCGTGGCACCATTCTCAGGAACCCCGGGCCGGCAAGGGGCAAGTCACAGCTTCGATTCACGCGGAGGATCGCGAGAGAAGCGGACGCTGGGGACTGGCGGCGGCTCGGAAGCAAATGTCCACCCCGATTGGCCCATGTCGCCTGAATGTTCGTGGACGTGATGCCAGCAAAGATAGCCTGCTGGAAGCTTGTTGTTTGTCGTTGTGGTGGGCCAATCGCAGCCTGTTTTGCGTTTGAAAAGGAGAGCCGAACTCTCACCGAAATCGGCCCAATGCATAGGATTTCTGATGAGCGAACCGCGAGGGCAGGAAGTGGGATCGAGAATTCCATTGCCAAGGATAACAGTCTGCCCGAGTGCGAGCTCGGATGCCCGGCCCTCCGGGAGCCTTCCTCCTGGACCAGCCGGGAGACTCGCGGCAGAAAGGGGCATCCGATGGAAGAAAACAGCTCGATCGAGGCGAGCGGCAGAACGCTCGCGGAACGGCGAATCGCCGAGCTCGAGGCCCAGGTCCGCCAGTTGCAGCAGCTCGAGACCCATTATCGCATGCTGCTGGAGGCGGCGCCCGATGCGATGGTCCTCGTGGATGAAGCGGGCAGAATCGTGCTCGTCAACGAGCAGACCGAGAAGACCTTCGGGTACCGTCGGGAAGAGCTGCTCGGCTCGTCTGTCGAGATGCTTGTGCCCGAACGTTTCCGCCAGTCTCATCTCATACACCGCGACACGTACGCTCAGTGCCCGCACACTCGCCCAATGGGGGCGAATTTGGAACTTTGCGGCAGGCGACGCGACGGCAGCGAGTTTCCTGCCGAGATCAGTCTGAGTCCGCGTCGCACGGAGGATGGCTTCCTGGTTTTCTGCGCCGTGCGCGATGTCACGCAGCGCAAGGTTGCCGAGAAAGCGCTCCACGATCACGAGGTGCAGATGTCGGCGGCGCAACAGATCCAGGAGCATCTGCTTCCCCAGCGCCCGCCGATGATTCCCGGGTTCGACGTGATCGGGGCTTCGCGTCCTGCAGAGTTTGCGGCCGGAGACCACTTCGACTACTTCCGCATGCCCGACAACTCCCTTGCGGTTGTGATCGGTGACGTGACCGGGCACGGCTTCGGTCCGGCGCTGATCATGGCGTCGGTCCACACGCTCATTCGCTCGTTTTCACAGCGCTCGTCCGATGTGACCGAAATCCTCCGCCACGCCAATCATTTCCTCTGCGAAGAGACCGACGACCAGTTCTTCGCAACTGTGTTTTTCGCCCGTCTCGATACGGAGACCCGCCGCTTCGAATATGCCAGTGCGGGTCATCCGCCGGCCTATGTATTTGACCGGAGCGGCGAAATCAGGATGCGATTGGAGAGCACCGGAATTCCCTTGGGAATCAACTCCGATGCGACGACGCCCATGGGGCAAGGGCTCACGCTCGAGGAGGGCGATGTCGTGCTCATGTTGACCGACGGCGCCGTCGAGACCCAGTCGTCCAGCGGCGATCTGTTCGGCGTTGGGAGAGCGATTCAGTGTGTCGGGCAATGCTGCAACAGGTCCGCGCAGGAGATCCTCGATTGTCTGTACAGAGCGGTGCTCGATTTCTCGGGCCAGACAGACCCGGAGGACGACATCACTGCGGTCGTTCTCAAGGTCTGCTCCCGTGGTGCTTCGTGACGCACGCGGCAGAAATGGCCGATTTGGCCGATTGAGGCAACTTGCCGTTGGCGGTTCGCGCGTGCTAGAATCGCTTTTTCGTCATCGCAAACACTTGGGAGCCAACCGCCATGCGGAAATCACTGACCCACAGATTGGCCGTTCTTCTGGCCGCCAGCGCACTGGCCGCATTTTCTGGGGGATGCGCGAAGAACTCCGTTCAAGACAACGCACCGGAGGCTGTCGCGAATGGCACAGTCAGTGCCAAGCACATTCTGGTCATGTATCGGGACTCCGAGCGAGCCCCGGCAGAGATCACCCGCAGCAAGGAAGAGGCCCGGATCCTGATCGACGAAGTGCTGGCCAAGGTCAAGAGCGGGGAGAAGTTTGAAGATCTTGCCAGGGAGTACAGCGACTGCCCCTCGGCCGCCAAGGGGGGCGATCTGGGGGCTTTTGGCCGCAACCAGATGGCGGCGGCCTTCGAAGCGGCTTCGTTTGCCTGCGATGTGGGGGGAACTACCGACGTCGTCGAGACGCCGTTCGGTTACCATATCATCTATCGATACAAGTGAGACTGCTATCATCAACGCAGCGCGGTGCTCAATTCGGGATGGCGAAGGGAGACGGCTTCCATGATCCGCCAGGAACTCCTTGATCTTCTCCGATGTCCGCAGACGAAACGGCCGTTGCAGTTGGCCGACGAGTCGCTCGTAGCCCGGATCAACCAGGGAATTGCCGCCGGTACGATCAAGAATCGAGTGGACGAAACCGTCGGCACGCCCCTTTCCGGAGGTCTCTTGCCGGAAGGAGGAAACCTGCTGTACCAGATCGTCGACGACCTGCCGATGATGCTCGTCGACGAAGCGATTCCACTCGAACAGTTGCATCCAGAAGAACCGGGGCCGGGTTGACCCTGCGACAAGCCCAGTGCTTCCTGCCGGAGCCGAACCATGACCAGAAACCTCTTCCAGAAGATCGTCGACAGAGAGATCCCCGCGGAGATTGTCTATGAGGACGATCTCTGCCTTGCCTTCAAGGACATCAGTCCCCAGGCGCCCGTTCACCTGATCGTGATTCCCAAGAAACCGATCGAGTCGGTCGATGACGTGGCGGAAGAAGACGAGGCGATCGTGGGGCACCTGTTTCTCGCCATGCGGAAGATCGCCGAGCAGGAGGGACTCGATCGCGGCTACCGCGTGGTGACCAACTGTGGCCGGGACGCCGGCCAGGAAGTGATGCACTTGCACTTCCACATGCTTGCCGGCCGCAGATTCTCCTGGCCACCGGGGTAATGAAGAGGGGAGAGCGAAGGCTGAAACGATCGCGTCTAGGGAGCTGGAGGGGGTTGTTCTCCCGCTGCTTTCTCATCGGGACTGGCCACAGGCGGCCGGTCAGGCTGGCGGGACGGCTCGATTGGGATCGTGATGGTCAGACCCTGTCGCTGGATAGCCTGTATTTTGCGGTGCGCTTTGTAGAGCGGATGCCCCGGGGCGGCGAAGGCCAGCGAGAACAACACCATCGTGACGATCGCCGACGCTGACCGCCACATCCATTTGTGCCTCGGTTCAAACAACGCCTTGCCGAACAGCACACCCACCAGTGCGCCGGCACCGTGGGACACGTTGTCGATCGACGATCCGACAACGGACATGGCCAGGCAGAACAGGAACCAGGCAATGAAGAACTGGATTACATCCGGACCGCACACCGACTGAAAACTCGGCCGATAGCGATGCCCCATCCAGAGGATTCCAAAAAGCCCGTAGATAACGCCGGAGAGTCCCACGGTTCCATGTTGTTGATCGGGCGTGGTATCCCAGTTGCTGGCCAGAAACGAAGGCATTGTTGCACAGAACGCCAGCACGATCAGGACAAGAAGATAACGGAACGAGCCGAAGTACGGTTCCAGGGCGCGTCCGAACGTGACCAGCCAGTAGACGTTGAAGCCGGCATGAAGCAGGGGCACTGCAAACATCTGGCCGTGAAGGAGCGTCGTCGTGAACGGTCGCCACAGTTCACCCGACCAGACTGTCGAGAGGATGCCAAGCTTCCAGACCGAGTAGTAAACGTTTCTCCGGTCG